>DOPG01000269.1 GCA_003513555.1 Rhodopirellula sp.
GCCGGCGCGGTCATTCCGTGTCGGGCAGGATTTTGACCTGTCATGATGCTTGCCCGAGTGGGTGAGCAGATTGGGCTGGCATATGCATTGGAAAATGTCATCCCTCGAGCCGCGAGTCGCTGAATGTTTGGCGTCTCGTAGAGCGACGTTTTTCCATAAAGCTCTGTGTCTGCCCAACCAAGATCATCCGCAAGAATGAGGACAACGTTCTTGGGTGATTCAGCCACCGCGGCTGCGTGGAATGTCCACAGAAGCATGGGCACGCAGATGGCGAGTTTCCGGGGCGTTTTCAGCATGGTCTTTTGAGTCGATTACTTGGTTGAACTGATTCGTTGATTCACCGTGTGGAGTGTGTCACACCAATCGCTGATTGGATGCCTGCCAGAACGGGTTAATCCATTGCGATGACTGCGACACAGGTGCCCCCTGGCCACAGATGACACAAGCCATGTGGGGGCTGTCTTTCTCGAAGTACTGAAATCAAGCGGCAGGTCGGAGCCAGAAATCATGGTTGTTTCCGTTTCTTGCGGTCAGCGTTTCTTTGGGGACTTTTTCGGGTTACCGCTTCCGCCTGTGCAAATTTTCCCGCCGTACGTTCATTTGGCACATACCAGTCCTCTAGCAGTTGGCTCAGCTCTTGAGCGAGAGCTGGTTCTTGAGACGCCAGATTTTCTTCTTCGCCAGGATCTGTCTTCAGATTGAATAGCTTTGCCTCACCGTCCTGTGGTGGGTATTTCATTTTCCCCGGGGCTCCATCATAAGTCAGCAGTAGCTTGTGGTTGCCTCGAATGACCCAGCGATACAGGAGTGATGCTTGTGGCTTGTTGATATCTGCGATGTCGTGCGCGAACGATTCGCCAAACAGGGTGTTGCGATCGATCTGTTGACCGCTCTTGAGCTGCGGTAACAGATTCAGCCCTGGAAAGTCGTGTGGCGCGTCGGCACCAGCAGCCGCCAGCATCGTTGGCACAATGTCGATCGATGAGCAGAGTTCCGGCCGATCAGCAGGGGCAATGGTCCCCGGCCAGCGGAACATGATAGGCGTGCGGGTTCCACCCTCGTAAGGACTGCGTTTCGACCGAGGTGCGTAGCTGCCGGCTTCGGTTTGAATCCAGCCGTTATCGGTGACGTAAACGATCAGCGTGTTGTTTCCGGCTCCACATTCATCAATGTGCTTGACCAGAGTGCCACAAGTTTCATCGAACCATTCACACATCGCGTAGTATTTCGCAATCCGTTCCTGAACTCCCTTGGCAATGTATTTCTTCAGGATACGGTCTGGTGGTGTGTGTGGCGTGTGTGGCATGAAAGGTGCATACCAGACAAAGAAAGGTTTTTTGTCAGCGACCGACTGATCAATGAATTCGAGGACTGGCTGCATTCCACCGCGTCCGATTTTCAATCCCGCGTCGCCATGTCTTCCGCGCGGGTTAGGGAAGCCTTGTGTCATCCCCTCAGTAAAACCGCCACGCTGGAAAGAACCCTCCCACCACTTTCCGCTTTGGTGGCTGACGTAACCCTGTTTTGCCAGCCATTGTGGTAGGGCTCCGGTCTGGTCAATGTGGGAGATCAGCAACTCTTTGATGGGTTTGTTCTGGTCCTTTGCATAGTTTGCATTGGCTGCCGTTTGTGCTGGATCGTTTCCGGTTGTTTTGTTTTGGTGCGAATACAGTCCGGTTGCCAGTGTCATCAGTGCCGGTCGGCAAAGGGCCGTCGGGACATAACCACGCCGGAACACCACGCTTTCGCTTGCGAGTTGATCAAGATTGGGGGTCTCGATCGCCGCATGTCCCATGAAACTGTAGTCCGTGTAACTCTGATCGTCGGAGAGAATCAGAACAATGTTGGGCGGTTGCGAATCCGCCGCAGTGGCAAGGCTTGCTGCAAATGCCAGCAACAGGACGCTGAGGATAGTTCTCATGTTGAGGCTCGTTGGGTTGTTGTTTGTGGATTCTTGTGTGATGAATTTCATTGGGTGGTTTTGATTTTTTCGTTTGCAGAGTACCGGCCTGATGCATCATGCCGCATTTCTCAGTCGGGTCGCGGAGGAGTTGGCTAGTGGTGCGGAAGAACGCTACCGCACAGCGGCGTGTTTAACCCAGTAAATTTGGGAATTACCGAGTTTGCGGGTGTCGTGGCAGGATAATTGGAAGGAGACCCCGATCGTTAGCGGTCACCGGGGGGGGATTGAATTTGTGCAATTTTCGCTCTTGCCGCAGGAGTGATTCACTTGGGCGGGGGTTGATGATCAACATAAGGTGGCTGATCAAAAGCGTCGCTAAGTCTTGGATCGGCAGTTCGCTCGAGGACCGACATCAGACGCTCAGATAGTTCTACGCGTTTTGCAGCGTATTTTTCGTTGTCGATGAGATTCTTCTGTTGGTCAGGATCAACACGTAGATCGTAGAGTTCTTCCTCGGGTCTCAGATTCAGTGTGAGGTCGAATAGAGGTCTTACGTCGGGTTCGTTGCGATGTGTAATCAGCCACGCTTTGGTCAGGCTGGCGTCGAGGTCAGACATGGTGACGTCGGTACTTTGTTCAAGTTGCTCGTAGGTCGGTGGTGTCTCGCCATCTAGGCCACGTGGGTCACCCATCGGCCAACGCCGTGGTTTGAAGTTGCGGATGTAAAGAAATTCGGGTGTCCGAATGGCACGCATTGGGTAGGGCAGGTTGCCTTCACGCGCGGTGTGGAAATGTAATTCGCGTCCGACAATGACCTCGTCGCGATGTTGATCAATCCAGCCGCTGCGGTGGTCGGTCAACTGTGTCTTGAAGCTTCGGCCATCCATGCTCTTGGGTACGTCAACATCCGCCAGATCAAGCAGTGTTGGGCCAATGTCCATCACGCTGATGAAGTCATCAACTGCCCGCTGTTGTCCGATCAGCTTGGGGTAACGGATCATCAAGGGGGCTCGAATTGCGAGGTCGTAGCAATTTGTTTTTCCCCGAGGAACACCCGGTATGCCATGATCCCCCGAGAGGACGATGATTGTTCTGTCGAGCTGACCGCTGGCTTCAAGCTCAGTCAGCATGACCCCGAGCATGGCATCCAGTGCCTCGATTTCACCGAGGTAGTCTGAGAAGTCGCGGCGTATATCGTGGACATCTGGGAGAAACTTTGGGATCAATCCTTTGAGTCGGTCAGGATCGATGTTCCAAAGGGCTTTGCCAGAGTCAGCAACATAGGGTCGATGTGCATTGATCGACCCATAAACAAAGAAGAACGGCTGGTCCTTTGGCTGTCCTGCCAAAACTCGCTGCATCTCCATGCGAGGGTGCGCTAGCACCTGATCGCGACGCTCGCGTTTTTCCGCGTCATTCGATGCTGTGCCGACGTACAGCCCGTATCTTTGATATTCAGTTTTTGGCACTCTGCGAGCTTGTGCGCCCTGTGGACTCTGGTTGAATGCAAAAGTCTTCAAGCTCTTGCGAACGTAGTAGCCATCCTTGGCCAGCAGATCGACGAACTTCGGCAGCGTGTTGAACGGATTTTTGCGGCCTTTCCAATTGCTTGCCTTGCCGTTGAGGAACGCACCGCTTCCGCAGTTCCAGAAGTAGCGACCGGTGGCCAGAGATGCACGGCATGGTCCGCACGATGCAACGGGGACGAACGCATTACGAAACAAAACGCCTTCGTTCGCAATCCGATCGATGTTGGGCGTCTTGATGACGTCATTGAGCGAGGGCGCTTCCGGGTCAGAATAAATGCTCGCATAGCGACCCCAGTCATCAGCAAAAAAGAACAGGATGTTTGGGCGTTCCGCAGCGTGGGTTGCATTCGTACAAAGGCAAAGAAGAACGGCAAAGCAGAGAATAGGTGTACATGTTTTGGTTGGGGGGGCCATGTCTTGCATCGTGTTTCGTGTCAGGTCTTTGGGGCGTATCTAATGCCGGGATG
>DOPG01000294.1:0-616 GCA_003513555.1 Rhodopirellula sp.
CCCAACACAGGTCAAGATGCACACCTGAGGTGGCTCTTTTTGATCCTGAAAAATCGAGTTAGCACAGCTTAGGCCACAATCGATATCTTCCAGGGCGCGCCAAACTGGAATCTGGGCTAAAACAGTTCCAAATAACCGGGATCTGGAAAACCGCTCTCTCTACGCAAGCCTGGGTCGTTTAGGTTTCAGTATCGCTGGCTCAGGCCGACTGGTATCGTATCCCCCACGACACAGGCAGCAGCCAACTGAATTCAAAAGACCGACAAACTGCAGCAGGGAACGGAGAGCATCTTGGCAATATGGGACGTCATAGTGATTGGCGTGGGCGGTGTGGGTAGCGCTACAGCCATGCATCTTGCCAAAGCGGGGGTCCGCACTCTTGGAATTGACCAGTACCACGCTGCCCATGACCGAGGAAGTTCACACGGCCAAACACGCATCATTCGCCAGGCCTATTTCGAGCACCCGTGCTACGTCCCACTCCTGCAAAGGGCATATGAACTTTGGAAAGATCTGGAACAACAGTCAAACCAACGACTTTTTCACCGCACGGCGCTCGTCGAACTAGGCCCCTCCGATGGCATTGTGATTCCGGGAGTTCAAAGCAGTGCTTCTG
>DOPG01000294.1:902-27606 GCA_003513555.1 Rhodopirellula sp.
GGGCGAGGATCACTGGGAAGCCGTCGTCGAGCTCAATGCAGGATTTTTGAAAGTCGAAGAATGTGTTCAAACGCATCTTGATTCGGCCATTCAACACGGCTGCAAGCTGATACATAACTGCAGCGTGCGGCAATGGAGCAGTGATTCCCGCGAAGTCAAAGTTGTGACAGATTATGGCACTGAGAAAGCAGCGAAACTGGTGATTGCGGGTGGCTCATGGACAGGCTCATTGTTACCGGACTTATCAACGAAGCTACAGATTTTCAGAAAACACCTGTACTGGTTTCAACCCGAAAACAACGGATACCGTGAGCAGGACGGTTTCCCGTGTTTCTTTCATGAGACAGACCGCGGATTCTTTTACGGCTTTCCCTGCTTCAATGGCAAAGGCGTAAAGATCGCGCGTCATAGCGGCGGCCAACCGATCGATGCCCCCGATCCTGACGTAGCAAATTCGCGAATCATGGACGAACGAGATCGGCAACTAGTGCTCGAATACGCCTCCAAATACCTGCCGCTTCTGGGAACCCAATTGACCAGAAGTGCCAACTGCTATTACACATCGACTCCCGATGAAAACTTCGTGATCGATCAATTACCCGGCCATCAGAATGTTACGATCGTCGCCGGGCTGTCAGGCCATGGATTCAAATTCGCTAGTGCCCTGGGTGAGATCGCAAGTCAGCTCGCACTCGGCTTACCCATGCCGTTTGACTTAGCCCCCTTCGCCATCGAGCGATTCGAATGACCATGAAATGTCGCTGAAACGATCGGGGCAACGCGAAAAGACTGCGTTCAAATTCATCGATATAGATCTACCTGACGCACACACCATCATCACCCCCTGTCGGTGCAGTATTTCAATCCGCGGTGCATTCGCCAATTTGGATGCGATTTCATTGAGCCCAGAAATCGATCACCCTGACCTTATCGAGCACTGGTTTCAGCACTTCAACAAATGCCAGATGCTCAGGATGTGGTAGGTACACTTCGCGTCCTTCCTCGGAATCAAATGTGACCATGAAGCAGTGGGTAAAGCCATCATCATGACTTTCAGGACTGTTATTGGTTCCCCACTCGAAAGCTTTGATCGAATCAATTTTTTCGGGCAGCGCGGCAAACGCTTGCTCCACTTTCTTCACGGCGACTGGATCGGCGTCATCCTTGAACTTGAAAAACACAGCGTGTTTCAGCTGTTTCGTGATTTCGTTTTGATGAGGCGTGCCCCAGTAATCGATCACAAACACATCTTTCATATGGGGCCTGAGGGTGTCTGCAAACTCACCGGTGTGAGCCGGATGTGGAAGATAGACCTCCCTTCCTGCTTCATCTTTAAAAGTCAAAAGAAATCCATGAGTGAATCCGTCATCGAGATTCTCAGGGCTGTTATTGGTGCCCCATTGAAAATCCAAGATCGACTCAATCTTGCTGGGCAAGGCCGCAAACGCTGTGGTGACACCCGCAATATTTTCGTCTGTTGAATCCTCGTTGAACGAAAAGAACACTGCGTGCCGTAACAGTTTTCCATCGGTATTACTCATCGCTGGCTCCTTGTCTGTGGCATCAGTGGCATTGGAATCAGTGGCAGTGGGTTTGGCAGCGGCATCAGTGGAAACTGGCTGTTCCTCCGTCATGTCGGCCTCGGACACTGGCTCATCCGACCCGCCGAGGGTGCTACCGGGATCGACCGGCCCGGTCACAGGCTTCGAATCGCACCCGCACAATGAAATGCCTAAAAGAAGAATCGACAACGAGCCGATTTTCAAACTCACTCGGTTTGAGAATCGACCAGCTTGTGAGAGTCGCATTCTCAGTCGAAACAATGGATTTAGAGAGAAGACCATCGTGATTCCAACACCATTCTGTTTTCGGGAGGGGGGGAGGACAGCAAGCGAAATGTTCGCTATCCGCAGGCACGAACCGCTCAATGTCCTACCACGCTGACCGGATATTTACAAATTGGCTGCATTCAGACCGCCAGCATCCTCAAACCGAACAGGTTATCCACACGCCAAAGATGCCCCAGCTGGAACGATCCAACCCGTTATTTGCGTAACTGCAAGCAAAAACGGATCAGTGACTTCACCTGTGCGGGCTGGTTTGGGTAGCGTACGTGTCTACTTCATCGACGCCCTTATTCCGCGACGGACGCACATGACCCCTGACGACAGCTACGAAACTCCCTTTCCGACAGACAGCGAAACGGGAGCAGATGGCGCTCCCCAAGCCGGCGAGACAGACACTGGATCCACGCCGAAGAACTCTGCATCGGAAAATCTGGCACATCCCGAAGACGTGGCTGAAGCAGATGCCGCTGAGGATGCCTGGAACAAGTCCGACTCCGACACGGAATCAGAGACACTCGAGGCAGATGAAGGTCACCTTGCCGAACTGGCTCAACCCTTCGTTGGGCTTTGGAACAGTCTGATCAGTACAACGAACTGGGAAAAAGGACGCATCATCAGCCAGTGGCGTGAAGCATTGGTCGAATCAGGTGTCGATTCCCACCAATACTCGGATGAAGCGTGGGTTCGGCGTGTAGGCGGCGTCACTGCACCACACGTTGGACGATTGCGCCGCGTGCATGATCGCTTTGCATCAACTTATGAAACCTACTCGGGACTCTACTGGAGTCACTTCCTTGCAGCCTTGGATTGGGATGATGCCCCCATGTGGCTCGAAGGCGCCGCCGGCGAATCATGGAGCGTGTCCCAAATGCGCAACAAACGCTGGGAAGCCGAGGGTGCCGTCGAATCAAAACGCCCCACCAGCAGTGAAATTGTAGAAGTCGACACTGACGAGGATGTGGTTTTACCAGCGCAAGGCGGTGGACGGACCAAAGAGTACGGTGAAGACTCGGGAGTTGCTTCCGGCCCGCTACACGAATCACCTGACTTCGGTGAAGAAGAAGAGCTGAGTGTCGTAGGCGGTGGTGATAGCGTTGCCGCGAATGCTGCCAGTGTTGCCCAAGACCAGACCCATGAGCCCACGGTTCAACCATTCGCCGGATTACCAGAGCTTCCCGATGATGTCGCCGATGCTTTCGAAGCCTTGAAGCTAGCTGTGCTTCGTCACAAAACAGCAGGGTGGGCCGAAACCGATGTCGAAAGCGTGCAGAAGTACCTTGATGCATTTACCCTGCTGATGCGGTAGGACAACGAAGCAGCAGAGTTCAGTCTTCTTGTGTCATTCAGCATGAGAAGACTCAACTACTGCAAACCGCTCACAGCAAAGCGGGCAGTGGAATACCACGGCGGAAGATTCGTCGGAATCCCAAGGCGACGTGCAACTGATGATTCTTTATTTTCACAGCACAGTTGCAAGTAGATCATCCACAGCGAACGGTTTCGCTGCTACAAACGACTCGCCCGCCGTGCAACCTGCGGCTGCCCCTGTGACGGTTGCAGCTGCACGAACACGGTCCATAATTCCGGCTTTGTGCGAAAACTGCGTCTGATAGCATTCGATCGATGCCAGCTTTGCCTTGATCGTTTCCGTCACGTCGACTGTCAGATGGTGCGTGTGACCGACAAGAGTGTCTGGTTCGACCGCAAGTCGATAGTACAGATGCCGACCGATGGTATGCACAGGAAGCCCGGCAAAGTGTTGATCCCACTTGGTCAAGCGACTGTAGAAGATTGCGGCATCAGTGATCTGCATTGCCTGCCAATGATCCGGCGAGGCCATGGGAGTCTTCGCTCCAAATCCCAGCACCAATTGCGGTCGCCAACGTCGAAACTGTGACGCCAAGGCCACCCTCGCCTCAAAACAGTCAAACAGCCTGCGGTTGGGTAGGTCCAGCTGTATTCGCTCCTGAACGCCAAGCGTTCGCGCAGCCGCCTGTGCTTCAGCCAAGCGGATTTCGGGGCCCGGAGAATTTGGGGTCGGTTCCCCATCCGTCAGGTCAACGATGCCAACTCGATACCCCTGCGCAACAAGCTTGGCCAACGTGCCACCGCACGCAATCTCGACATCATCCGGGTGGGCCCCCACCGCGATTACATCCAAAGGTTCGGGTAAATCATGGTTTGTCTGCTTCATCGATTTCCTTCTCATGACTGAGGCAATTTTCGCGGGTATGCCAGCTCGCGGACGCATTTTGAGGGGCCGCTTGCAGGAATGTCAATGAATCTGATCGACACAATCCATATAACCGGCACAAGCATACTTTCAACCTCCTGCTTTCGCCAAATTACCTAATAGAATTCATGGGAATTCCCATGCGGGGAATTCATTGGGACTATTGTTGTTTCGTGAGGGGACGACAACTCACCACAAGCACAACACCAAGATATTAAGCGTCCCCCCGTGCGAGGCGGAGACGGTCTTCCGAGATCGGCTTCGCCTTTTTTTATGCGTGCGGAATCACTCAGCACCGCTCAGAGCAACCTAGACTCGACCAGCACCTTCAAGACTTCTGCTCACTGCTCGTAACAGCCAGCCACGACGTGGGATAAGGAAGGGGGAAACCCTATTGTGCCGCAAACGCGACTTGCTGCACGCAGCGAGTGTCCAACTGCCGGCCACCCGCGAGATCTGTGGTTTAAAATCCGCAACAAACAGAACTCAGTAAACTCTAATCTTTGCCGTAGTGCTCGACCTCTGGCCAGTAGATGTCTTCAAACGCGTCATCCTCGTGGAAATCCGGACTGTTGTCCAAGTCGTGACACGTCATGCATTTATCCCGAGCTTTGGAAAGCGGCAATTTCATCGACTCCCGCAACTGAAGTTTCACTTCCTCGGTGAAGGTCGCGCCCTCGGCCTCTGCGGCGGCGTGACTGGCCCCCGGCCCATGGCAGTTCTCGCACCCATTACCGGTCAAATGTGGACTTTTCTGCAATGAAAGATAGCCCGAGACATAAGGATAATACTCCTGAGCGTTCCATCCTGTCACATGACAACTGATGCACTCCGGATCAAAATGCCGGGCGATGTCACCACGTTCGGCAGGTGGTTTGACGATGTGCTCAGTCGCCTCGGCATGGGGCGTGCCCTGCCAAATATCGTAAGCGGTGGTGTGACACTTGCCACAAGCTTCTGAGCCGACAAATTGTTCGCCCGAGGAATGCCGGATCGGCTTCAACCCCAATCCCTCCAAGCCAATGTCTTTGAGCTGCTCCTGATATTCCTTCATCAGTTGTCGCATCTCGGGTGCGTCTTCAAACTCATGGGTCAACGGCACCCTCGCGTACTTCAATTCACCCTTGGAATACAAACCAACTAAACCTGCATACATTGCTTTGTTCCCCGTCAGGATCATCCGAGTTTCAGTGCCCTCGATCTGCTCCGCCTGATAGGTAGGCTCGCCGCCGTCGCCGCCAACCACGATCAAGTCAAATCCTGGCACAGTCTTGGCCAATTCACGGGCAGCATCTTCTTTTCCAAAGAACATCAACACCTTGAAGTCAGGGTTCGCCTGATTCAATTCCGCCAGCACTTTGCGAGTTGATTCAACCGCAGGCTCAATTCCCAAGTCACCACCGGGTTCCACTTCCATCGACTTCTCATCCAAGATGCTGGTCACACCTATCTTCAGACCACCTTTCTCGACCACCTTACTTTGCAGCATCAGGGAAGGATCAATCACCACCACGTTTCCGGATGCATAGAGTGTTTCCTGTGGCGTGTCCTCGGCAGCCGCGACCGCCAACAACTCGCCCACACCCAACCGCAGATCGTCGCTACCAAACCCGACAGCATCGTATCCCATCAGCTTCAACGCTTTGACTGACTGCTGCAGCTTTACCTCTGCCTGCCTACCAAAGCGTCGAACCAGATTGCCCGCATCCAATGGCATCAGTGTCCATCCAAGCTCACGCAGCTGCTTCATCAATGTGAAGCGGCGGGCTACGCCGCCTTTTTGACGATCCAAGCCAGTGCAACCACAAGGCTCGATGTAACCATGCTGCTGCCCTGTGACCACAAGTGTCAGATCTGGCGCTGTCCACGTCTTGTAGTCCTCTGGACCAATGATGCCCTTGCCAGATGCCGCGTCGTCATCAACGAACGTTGAGGCCGCGGGTACATCACTTTCACTCACTGCGACTGCCGTGCCAATATCCTGTGGATTGCGTTGATCCTGTGCTGGCTTCGCCTGCCCGGGATCACCAAACCGCATCGTCACCCCCTCGTCGCTCCCTTCCTTCAAATCGGTCAAATAAGGCGGATCGAGCGGCGGATCACTCAAACCACCATCCCGGCCGATTGCTGGAGAGATGTCCTCGGCGCGGTCCTCAGAGGAACAGCCGGAAACCCCGATTGATAGCAACGCAACGAGAATAGGGCCGCGTAGCCCAGTGGCTAGCAAATCCACTAACTGCAGGTTCCGACAACGCGGATTGATGGATGCGAGCTTCATGGTTCACTACCAGTCCTTGGAACACTTGTTTTCTAGTACTTACTCGCCGTCGATAGCAAATTTTATTGCAATACGCATTGGCGTTATCTTGATGTTATCGGACTCAATCCAGATCGAGCCGTAGTCATCCTTGGTGGTACCAAGACGTTCCACCCGATCTTTTCCCGGAATCAGCTCAATTTCGATTGGGAAAAGTGTCATTGTACCGCGGTCGTTTGGTTCTCCGAGCGTGGCCTTGATGGAACCCTCAGGGACGACTTTGTCGGCAATTTTCAATTTTGTCGTCTTTCGCTCATCACCTCTCAGAACAACGAATGCCTTGGCCTTGAGATTCCCTTTTTTTCCCAGCTTGCTCAAATCATAGAGATAACCACCACCCTCTGCGCCGGACAATCGGGCTCCGATCATGCCAAGCAGACCTACAATTTTCCCTGTAGTTCGGACGAGGACCACCTCACCACCTAACGCGGCCGCTTCCTCGGTGAGCGGAATAGGATTTCCATCTTCGTCCAACCGCTCGAACGGCATCTGGAAGTTTTGTGACACAGCTCCTTGCCGCATCCCTGGCCGTACTTTTACCTTCACATTGAAGCCCTGAATCGCGGTTCCCCGAATGCCATCCTCTTCCTTCGTGGGCGTGAACTCCTCAACCTCAAAGGTCGAGAATTCCGTCAACTCATCGCTGCTAAACGATGGCTTTCCGGGTCGTATCTTCTCATCCATGAAGTTGTAGATTTTTCCGGTGATTTCAAGTGGCTCTCCAGTCCCCACTTCACCAAAACTCCATGTTGCCGGTACAAGGTCCACGTCACTCACAATCCTACCGGTAATTTCCAGCGAGATCGCAACCTTGTCTGGATCGTTGGTTAAAATCTGAGCCGACTGCTGAAACTCCGGCTCACCACCCTCTTTGACTGTCCAACTGAGTTTGACGTCAGTGCTCTCGCCCGGAGCCAACGACTCACGCTCCAAATCCCCGAGCGTGCACTTACAGGTGGTCGCCCCCAGTCGCAACAGCAGATTATCCGTGCCCGCGTTCTCGATTCGGAAAATGTGCTCTCCCTCATCTCCAGGCTTCATCATCCCAAAGTCGTAACCCTGTGGGGTTAGCATCTTGACCTTGGCACCCGAATCGCCCCTATCCGCAGGCAGGCTGGTAACCAAATCGCCCGCCTGAAAATCACTATCAGTTGAGAAAGGTCCAAAATACCCGACGACACTGCCGTAGTTGACATAGTTGATCGCCCATCCGGCAGTAGTTCCCAGCGCGGCTGCGAAAACGATACCCAGTAGAAATTTTGTCATGGAACAGCTGTGAGTCAAAAAGGCGGTTTCAAGGTAGACCTAAGTCGGCACTACGCTACTGCTATCGGATCTGTTCGGCAATTACCGGCAGGCAATTAGTACTTGGACATGAACCATGTTTAAGCCCAGGCAATTAGTTCGTTGTGTGCAATGGGGCCGCTGGCAACTGGTTGAGCAATTGATCGGCAGGGCGACGGATGGGGCCCGCTTGAGCAGGCGAGCCAACTTTCTGCGGCAAAAATATCAGCTGACGCGAAAGGGCTCGCTCAATATTGCCCCCCAAAACCGATAATTCCCTCGCTGTGGCGGCATACTCCGCTGATTTCGCTGGCTGTCCACGCACCGCTTCAAGCACACTCATCTGAGCCATGATCCACTCGTCTGCCGGACTCCACAGCGCGACTTGTTCAAAAATCTCGGTCGCGGCCTGCAAATCCGCTGGCTGGCCATGAACTTGGTACAAATGCATTCTTTGGCTCGCAACCTGACGATAGGCAGCAGGGTCCTCCCCCGCACGCTTCAAAGCCGCGGCCAACGCCGAATCCCACGAACGACGTACATCGTCCGCTGCACCATCGCGGCCCAGTTGCACTTGATCGATATTCGCCAGCCACAGCATCGCCTCAGGGGACCACGGGTCAGCAGATGCAGCGATCAACAATTTGTCCTTGGCTTGCCGGATACGCCCACTCTGCATCAACTCTGCTGCCTCAGCCATCGCTCTCTTCCTTGCCTCCACCGGCCCCAGCGACTTGAGCGTCAAAACCAAGCTCACCAGCCCCCCAACGACCAAGACCGCAACAGCACATGGCTTTGCACAGGAAGCGCCCAACGCGGCACTGCTGCTTTCATCACGGCTAGCTTTCGAACGCTTCAAAGCGGTGAAAGCAATGGATTGCCGGGTCAACAACCCACCCCCAATCCACAGCAGCAATGCTACTCCGGGCACAGTCCAACCGCCCGCAACCATCAGATGAACCCCGACACCAACACAAGCACTCAGAACAATCGAATCGATCTCGCGGCTACCAAGAGACCGCATCGCAGGCCAGCACGCAAAGGCAGCAAACGCCACCGCTGGGACCACCAATATACTCGCTGCGAGGTCTGGCAAAATCAGAGCCAGAATTCCCATCCACCAAACCAACACCAATGCAAGCGTTCCCCCCACCACAACCCACTTGTCTCCTTTTGAATCAGACAACGCAGCCTCCTCGATGCCACAGTTCGCATCACCTGCATCACGCATTTGATGCACACAGACAACAGCGATCGCAATTAGCATGCTGATCAGCAAACCCAACGCGACGAAACCACCGCTTGTCAGTGTTTCAATGAACAGATTGTGAGGCTCCGCAATCTGCTCGGTCGTACTCAACTCACGAAACCGCTCATACAACGCCTGAAAGTTTCCGGGTCCAACACCGAACCACGGATAATCCAACACCATCTGCCAACTTGCACGCCAATACTGAAAACGAAATGCGAGCGAAGCCGGTGCCTGCTCGAACCACTCGCGATTCCCCAAAAAACCGATAAGCAACGCGCCGCCCACCGAACAAACAAAGAGCAGACCCAGGCCGACCATAACGGTCTTCGATCGAAAACGACCGAGCCGCCCCGACGATAACCAAAGGCACGCTACCGCGATTACCATCGCCAAAGTCGCAGATCGACTGCGTGCAGCCAGCAAGGCGCAAATACACAACAAGACAAGCGAAATCCAAAACACAATCCCAATACGCCCTAAAACGCCAATGCGATATCGCAATACTCCAACAGCCAGAACGACACCAAACAATAAAACCGCAGCAAGTGAATTAGCCAAGGCAAATGTCGCCGTGGGTCCACCATCCATCAGACGATTTGCAAAGACCATTCGTTCAGATGAACCCGGCGGTGCATTGACTCCAGCAATGGCCAGCACAGCATCGGGTTCCTCCAAATACAGCAATCGGTTCGCTGGCAGCGTTACAAAGTATTGATGTAAGGCGTGGACAGATAACCCCACGGTGCAAACAACGAATAAAGCCAACAAGGACCGTCGCGTCCTCAACTTGGCAGTCAACAGACGTGCCGATGAGAAGATGGCTGCCCCAGATACCCAAAGCCAAGCTTCATTTGTCGCCATTCGCAAATTACCTGGCGGGCAAGTTGCGTAAGCAGCACAGGCCATCCATGCAGCTAGCCCCCAGACCGCCCAATTCAATACCATCGCAGACAAACGAGCCGTCCACCGGTTCAACGAATCCTGCCTTAAATCCAAACCGATCTTGCCAGACGCCCGAACACCTTCTTCAACATCCTCACATTTGCCGAGCCCCGAAAGTGGCCGACCGGCACACTGCCAAAACCAACCAGCCCACGTCACGGTTGCAGTAATAATGGCAAGCAAGGCAAACCAAAGCGCGTCACCCCGCTCAACTGCAACACTGTCGCTAGGGTGGTACGCCAAATAAACAATCGCTCCTGCCAGCAACGCAGCGCCAACACTCATGGGATCGAAGAGTTCTGTAATGCGATGACGGACTGCCCCAACATTGCCCCGTGCACCGGTCGCACCTGCCGTGCTCTGCCGAACCGATGATTCCGTAGTTTCCACGTTCGTTTGCGGGATCACTCGGCCCGAGACTTCAGCTTGGTGCCTACGCCTATTCAATCTTTGCTTTTTCGCCATCCGGTAGATTCCAAAATGACGATCAAAAAGAGCATGCACAACACAATGCCCAGCACCATCAAAGCTTGCAGCAATGACACCTGCGTCAGCAGGACAGCGGCCAAGCCACAGGTGGCGGTAACCAGGTAAATCGTCAGCACCGCCTGAGTGCGTCCCAAACCCAAATCAACTAGCCGATGTGAAAAATGACTGCGATCACCCACGAACGGGCTCCGCCCCTCACGAATGCGAATCCACAAAACCGTCGTCATGTCATATAGCGGAACTGCCATGACACACAGAGGTGCAAACACTGCATGCGGTCGATCTCCGCCTCCTGCGAACGTCGCCATCAACATCGACACCGCAATCAGGAAGCCAACGAGATAGCTGCCACCATCTCCCATAAAGATTCTTGCCGGGGGCCGGTTGTGCCAAAGGAACCCCAACAATGCCCCCAGAACGACGAGCAGTAACGCCGCAACCAGTAATTGCGGACGCTCCGTCCCAGGGTCTGGCGTTGATAACATCACCATTGCCATGGCGGCAGCAATGATCGCTGCGACGCCACCACTCAAACCATCCATATTGTCCAACATATTGAACGAGTTGATCACGCCCACAATCCAAATCACCGACAAGACATTGGTCAGCCAGGAAACAGCAATATGCGCGGTCAACCCGAAGCCTAACCCGTAGACGACAAACGCTGCAATTGCGAACTCCACAGCCAAGCGAATCCACTCGTTGACCCCATAACGGTCGTCCGTCAACCCAAGAATGAACAGCACCGTTCCAGCTCCAAGCAAGTACCAAACCTGCGTTACACGAGACCAAACACCGTCCAAGTAAGGCAGCAATGATTCAGGAAGATACTGCTGAAGCCATGCAGAATCCCGTGCGACTAAGACAGTGATCGTCCCCGCCGCAAAGGTAACCATGATTCCCAGCCAAATTCCCACGCCGCCTCCGAGCGGCGTCACTTCCGTGTGGGTGCTATGACCACCAGGACGATCGAGCAAACCTAGACGTTTAGCGTAGAACCGGATGGGGTAAAGAACCAACATGCAACACAACATCGATGGCACAACGGTAACCACCAGAAGCCAAACCAGCCATTGCGAAACGTTGTCCAAAAGAACGGCATCCTGTATTTAGAAACGAGTGCGAAAACTTCCTGCCCAAGCCGACATGGGAACCTGAGCCACCCGATCCGCGACTTCCGATTTTGGATGCAATGGCCTCTGCAACACGGCTTCCCAGTGCGGATATGGTACCGGAGATTGCATTTCTCCGTAATCTGACTTTTGGCTCAATACCGCGACAAAGCTTGCCGTAGCACAAGGAAAGACCGCCACGGACAGGCCATCACTGCTCTACCGCCTTTGATAACGTCATCATCCATTATCGACAGTCACAAACAACGGTGCCCACAAACAGACCGAGCGTTTCCGCTTACGCATGCCAGCCCTTAACGGTTCAGGAACTTTCTATATGCCGGGGTTCTCACCCTCTTTCCTCGTGTGCACCTGACACCCGACTCCATCTGGCAGTACCACAAGACATTCCTTCGAGGCGGGTGCCAGCGAGTCAAACAAAACCCTGTCCCTGGCAACTGAGACGTGTCATTCGTGCTCCGAGAGCGGATGTTCTCTTCTCATTCGCCCCAAGCCAACTGCCGACGCTAAGACTGATAACGGAACATCACTGCAACCCAACATAGAAAGGTATCAACGCTGACGTCGCTGTGCACCGCCTGCCGAACAATCAGGACAACAACATCATCTGCGGCAATGATTCAAACAAACATTCAGCGTAACTCTTTACTAACACCAGAGTAAAAACTCCATTCAGACCTGCATGCATGCAAGACGTCCACTACAGCAACTGGAATTGCGGATTTACTACACAAACATACAGGGATGCCCTGGTGCGTTAGAACCCAACCCCATGATGCGAAGGAGTTTACCAATCTGACCTGACATCCGATTCCTCAGATTTCCAATAGTCCTGAGGCGTTGGAAACAATCCGAAAGCTCACGACCTTGCTGGATCGATTTTGGTAAACGGGCAAGCAGACACGCGAGAGCCCACAGAAGCAAGACGCTTGGCAGTTGTTTTACGAATCGACGTCAGCCATACTCGATGAAGCAACTCGTTGCCAATAACAACATCAGCCTCTGGAGTCCTCACCTATGTACCGAACGATTGTCGCGTTCTCTTTATTTGTCACTTCCTCGATTTGCTTTGCCGACCATCATAAAGCTCCTCCCGAAACGAATGACATGAAAGTCATCTTCAATGGCAAGAACCTTGATGGTTGGAGCGGGGATGATCGCTTGTGGTCTGTTAAGGACGGTGTGATTCACGGTGAGACCACCGCAAAAGAAAAGGCCAACGGCAACACCTTCTTGATATGGGAAGACGGAACTCTCAAAGATTTTGAACTGCGACTGTCGTTTCGCTGCACCGCCAACAACAACTCGGGCATCCAATACAGATCCAAGCACATCACTGAGGGTAAGCCGCGGAATGCCTGGGTCGTCCGAGGATATCAGCATGAGATTCGGAATGAGGAAAACTTCCCCAATGTCCCCGGCTTCATTTACGATGAAGGTGGATTCACCGGGAAGCGTGGAAGGATCTGCATGGTGGGTGAGGAAGCAACGTGGACAGACAAAGGCAAGAAAATCATCCGAGACGATTTGATTGATGCGCAAGCATTTAAGGATTTAATGAAAGTGGATGACTGGAATGACGTTGTCATCATTGCCAAGGGCAAAAACATTCGTCATTACCTCAATGGCCAGTTGATACTTGACTTCACAGACCACCCGGACCGAGCCTTGACGGAGGGGATCCTTGCTTTGCAATTGCACGCGGGCAAGCCAATGTGGGCAGAATTCAAGAACATTCGAATTCGCAATCTGGACTGATTGACAGAGTCATCGAGGGCCTGCATGACAGCGTGTTCGGCGGCCAGAATCACGACAGGTAGCGTTACAAAGAGCAGTTATGCCCCCAGCGTCCTCCCCAACTGATGAGCCAAGGCATGAGAAACTAATGCCACAGGCATCGATTCGGTTCTTGTTGCTGACGATCGGTGGCAGCGCTGTCATCATGGTGATTTTTCGTCTTGCCCTCATTGGTGAGGCAACGTGGGCGATTGTCATTGCATTAATGTTGTCTCTGATTTGTGCAATGTTTTTGATCTACTTGGTGCTATTTCTGGTGGCCAATGGATTGGCTGCCTCCGCAAAACCGTTGCGTTCAAGCGTTACCCAAGCCTCCGAGTCACAGAAATCAAACCGAAAGCTTCATTCGTGAACACACGCGTGCAGTGGTACTGCAGTTTCGTGCTTTGCCTGGCAACTGCAGGCACTTTTCCAGCGAGGGGCGAATCACATCGGCTAGGACGCGTCCCGGCGATTCCCACTACTTCGGGCTTGGCCGTAGATGTTTCAATGGAAGCCGTAGGCGGCCAAGGATATCAACCGCTTTATCTTGACGTGCGTCCAGCAGTTGGTAAACGATTCAATCGTGATCGTCGAATTGACGTCACGATTTCACCCAGAAACGCGTACAGCACCGCGATCGATTTCGATTATCACACGGAATTGTTCTTATCAGAATCAGCAAGTTCGCATGAGCAAACGGTACTGGTGCCCTACTACTACCCATGGGATGAACTAACCATCCATTTAACAGAAGAAGGCGAGAACCTGACCGGCGGTCAACGGACATTCCTGTCTGGACAGAAACTGCGCACGAGCGACACCAACCAAGCGGTCACAGTCGGTGTACTGCTCCCGCAAGACTCCAAAAGGCAAAACACGGCATGGGAAATATGCCCCGATGTACGGGGCTTGGTAACGGTGCTTGGCCAGGGACCGCTGCCAAACGGCAAAAAACGTGGTGCGAGTATTCCAAGATTAGATCACCAAACGGCACTCAGTCTGTTACACGAGGTACAACCAGCATTCGTGCAGTTCCGACCAATCAAGGAGGACCGATTACCTTCCCGATGGCTGGAGTATTCGCAACTCGATCTTCTCTTGATCCCCAGCCCGCTGCTGAACCGGATCCGGGTTGAGCAACCCCAGTCTTTTCAAGCGATCGTTGACTGGATTGCAACCGGCGGCAGCGTTTGGGTCTACGCCACCAACACGGAAGCCATGACCTGGATTAGCAGTGACCAGATCACAAAGCTCCCTTCCGGCCAAGTTGCAGGTCCCGCAGGGGTAAAAAGAGAGCTTTCCCTGCAGTCAGTCAATGATATATCGCAACTCACAAAAGACTACGAACAAGAGGTGGTCAAAGAGTCAAAGTACTCCAATAACACCTTCAGAAAACGAAGCGATGCATTCACCGAATTGGCCGATGCAAAGCACCCGCTAGCTACCATGGAACACCCGACAGCCGTTGCAAATCGAATCGGCTATGCGACGTATGGCTTGGGAATGGTGATCGCCATCGCTGATGACGATCCATTCCCTGGCTCGTTTCAGTTCTGGCAGGCAGTGGTTGGCAAGAATTCATTGGACCAACTGACCTGGAAACAGCGTGTAGGTGTAGAGATGCTGGCTGGCAACGTCAATTACTGAAACTGGTTGATTCAGGCCGTCGGGCAGCCGCCGGTGAAGTCTTTTATTTTCCTGAATGCATTTCTCGCCTTGCTGATTGGACCGGTCAGCTACTTTTATTTCCGCCGGAAGCAAAGGCTCTACTTACTCTATTTCTTTGCACCGTTAACGGCATTATTCGCAACCATTGGATTATTCCTGTATGCGTTAATTTCCGATGGCACTGAATCAATGGTCCGTGTTCAACAACTGACGTGGCTGGATATCCCCAACGCCCAAATGGCGTATCATGATCGGCAGACGTATTTTCCAGTGATGGCTAAGGAACCGGGAATAAGCGTTCAATCAGACGTCGCGTTTTTCCCTGTGCATCATTCTCCGTCTGGATTTCACTACGGCTATAACAGACAACAATCTAATAACCTACGCGGAGATATCGTAGTTTCCGGAACAGCACAATCGTTTCGAGGCGTGTTCTTTTCGCCTCGGCGTCAGCGGCAGTATATTTCTGTGGGTGTGACTCAGAACGGTCTAACAGAAAAAATTGCGGCACTGAAATTCCGACCTGAAGATGCAGTAATATCCAGTGCATTGCCCTTCGACATTGACCAACTCGTCGTGCGAGACACCCAAGGTCAGTACTGGGTAACTCGGAAGCTTGCTTCTGGTGGCAACCAGAAAATGCTGCCTTCAAATTCAAGTGCTGTAGTTGATTCCTTAACGCCTTTCCGTCCACCACCGGCAGAAGTACCAAAGTTGCAGCAAACCTATTGGGCTGGCCTCTATGGTCAAAGCACAGGGTCGGAAGTGAATCTCATGGAGCGACGATTTAAAGAGTGGGGGCAAAAGGGTATGCCTGCCGGCTCTTTTTTGGCAATCACTCCGATCGATACAGATCGAGTAGGTCTGCAGAAATACCGGTTGGTAGACAGTGTCCATGTCGTGATGGGATTGTTACCGTGAAGGCTCAGGTAAATTCAACGTCTTGGCAAGGCCCGATGATCGAATTGCAAGACCTGTGCAGGGATTTTGGCAGCACGCGTGCGGTCGACCATGTTTCATTTTCCGTCCCGCGGGGAAGCGTTTTCGGTTATATCGGTCCCAATGGGGCAGGGAAGACCACAAGCATGCGGATTCTGGCAACCCTTGCTTTGCCCACATCAGGGGAGGCAATGATTGACGGCCTCTCCTCCGTTAACGACCCGGATCGAGTCCGTACAAGACTTGGATTCATGCCTGATCATTTTGGGACCTATCCCGATACGAATTGTGCAGAGTACCTCGATTTTTTTGCCCGCTCGCACGGTTTGATTGGACGGGAAAGGACACAGCGTTTGCGGTGGGTGATGGACTTCACCGGATTGCGTTCCCTCGCCTTCAAACCAATTCGTGGCCTCAGCAAAGGAATGCGACAGAGGCTCTGCCTCGGACGGGCGATGATCCATGACCCCGCTGTTTTGATTCTTGATGAACCCGCAGCCGGGCTGGATCCACACGCAAGGATCGACTTACGCAAGATCATTCGATCTCTGGCTGCCGACAATAAGACAATCCTGATCAGCAGTCACATCCTCACCGAGCTATCCGAAATGTGTGATCGCGTGGGCATTCTGGAGCAGGGGAAATTGTTAGCAACAGGAACCGTTGACGAAATTCGAAACGGAATCAGGCAGTCTCGGAAGATCATCATCCGTATTTCTGGTGATGTGGAGAAAGCACTGTCAATTCTCAAATCAATGGAAGACGTGACCCTTCAATCAGTCGACGGGCAGCTAATTCAAATCGAGATCTCCAAGGGTGATCAAAGTCAAATCGCGATCCTACGCCAACTGGTTCATGGTGAAGTCGAATTGCTCGAGTTCTCCGCGAGAGGTGAATCTTTGGAAGACGTTTTCTTGCAGGTTACGCAGGGGCATGTGCAATGACGACGGAGTCAGTGGAATCCAAGCAAGCTCAAACGGAGACCGGTAGCGAAACCAATCTCACCGTTGATGATTCATTCCCCTATCATCCACTCGCTTGTGACATCGATCAAACGGGCCCTTGGGGATTTATTGATCGCTCAAGTCGCGGTATCACAGAATGGCTAAACCCCATCCTTATTAAGGAAGCCCGCCAGTCGCTAAAAAGTCGACAATTCATCATCACCTTCTTTCTATTGTTGGTCGCATCTTGCTGCTGGACGGTTCTGGGTGTCGTGATAAATACTCCGAACGTTTACTATCTGCCAACAGGCAGTTCAATGATCGTAGGATATTATTTCGTTCTCGCGATTCCAGTGATGGGAATGGTCCCATTGGCTGCCCATCGCTCTCTTGCCGCTGAAATCGATGACTCAACGTTCGAGATGCTCTCAATCACGAACTTGACTTCGTTTCGCATCGTCATGGGTAAACTAAATAGCAGCGTCTTACAAATGCTGATCTATTTTGCCGCGGTCGTTCCTTGTCTGGCCTTCACCTTTCTGTTACGCGGCGTTGATCTTCTGACCATTGTTTACCTCGTGGTTCTTGTGACAACAGTGTCACTATTGGTGACAACCCTTGCGTTGATGCTGGCCACCGTTGCTGCCAGTCGAGCTGGCCAGACAATGTCCCTATTAATGACGATGGCGGTCATTCTTTTGGCAGAATTCACATGCGGAGTCATTGCCGTGGAAAGCATGCTGTATTCGAACAACACACTTACGCTTGAGGTGTGGGTCGTGCTGGGAACGTGCATCCTCATTTCGGTTTCCTGTATGGCCCTTTTCGTCAAAGCCGCCGCTGCGCGAATCGCACCGGTAACAGAAAACCGCTCGACAGGCCTACGCTATCTGATGTTTCTGCAGCAGGTACTTTGGGTGGGCTGCATCGGAATGCTGGCCCTGATCGATCGCAATTCCGAAATCATTGTATTGGGTATTATCGTTCTCGGCGGATACTGGCTGCTGATGGGCACACTAATGCTGGCGGAATCGCCTGAACTCAGTCCGCGCGTTCAACGGGGCTTACCACAAACATTCTTGGGAAGGGCCTTCTTAACATGGTTCAACCCCGGCCCTGGCACTGGTTTTGTCTATGCGGTTGCCTCAGGAATCGCAGGCGTCTCTGTGCTGGGAATTTTCAGCTTCGCCGCAGACTTGGCCGTGACACGCGCCGAGATCCCCATCTACACGACCCTGATTGTGATCGGTTACTTAGCCGGCTTCCTCGGAATCATCCGATTGATCGCTATGCCCTTATGCCACCGATTTGGCAGAATGTTTTCGATCACAATTGGAACGTTGGTGACCGTTATGATCCTGGCCTTGATGGCACCCTCCATCATCACGGTTCTAATGACCGGTACCGTTTCATACACCTACAGCACCATCCATACTCTGAATTGGGGTTGGACACTTGCGGAGGTTGCAGACCGGCAGAAATACCAAATATTTGATGCCTCTTTTATTATGTGCGTTGGGTTGATCATAGGAGCCTTCAATCTGGCACTACTCTTCAGAGAGTTTGATTATCGCAGAATTGCAGTTCCTGAACGGGTTCAACAGGATCGCCAAGGCGAATAACTTGCAAACGACTCCATTTCCCGCTGGTTTTTAACGAGGCCTGATTCCTTCTTCACTTAACTTGAGCGACTCAGACTCATTCCTTGCCACCGTCTGCACGTGCGAAGAAACACAGCATTGGCAAATGACCTCGATTCAGAAGCTGCAAGGACCGAGTGTTCTGAGGCTGTCGCAACCAAGCGTGCTGGACTCCACGTACCTTACTGAAGCTGAGCTCCTCGTGCCTTACTGAAACACAGCATGGCAACATTGCAATCATCGTCAACACACAATTCTCAGTTATCAATCCCAAATCTGTGGTCAGGGTTCCTTCCAACATCCTGATCTGCATTTAACCAGCATGAAAGGACCTTGCCTTGTACCAGCAACCACCAACACTTACAGGCTAAGCGAGACTACAAATCAATGCGTCTAACGCCGCCAACGAGGGGATTATTACGACTGATGCCAGATCGCTTCGATCATTTCCCGGGTCGCCGTTTCTCCAACCACAGTTGCTTTGGCGTTTTCGTCGGATTCCGTTTGTACCAATCTGGCATCGGAAACCATCGGAGTGAACTGACCCTTTCGTACGTTTCCCACACTTGCGCAGCTTCCGGATCTGTCTGTCGCAAATCACCTGTCTTTGTCAGATACCGGGTCAGCGTGTCCGACAACGCTGCCTGAACGGCGGTCACCTTGGATTCACCTGCCAAGTTTTTAAGACAGTCGGGGTCTTCACGGATATCGAATAATTCTTCGGCTGGACGTTTTGCAACTGCAGCTTGCAATAATTCATCCACAGCTGGAACAGCTCGATTGGCAATCATCCATTGCAAAGTGGGGCCATCATCGATGTCGTGATAACCAGCGTGCTCGGGCGACAACCGTGAGGCTACCAAATTTCCTTTCTGGTCGTACTTCGCACCCAGATATTTCCGAGGCGTCCCAGCGGGCCAACGCTCAGGGGTGAAATTCCTGATGTAAAGGTGCGTTTTGGTTCGAACGCACCTGCAAGGATAACTGAGCGAATTAAAGCGTGATGATGAATGCCTCTCGCGACCACTGAATACAAACTCACGAGGCCACTGAACTTCTTTGCCATGGTGAACGATATTCGGTAACAGACTGTGCCCAGACATTTGCTCGGCATGCTGTGGTGCTACATCTGCAGCATCAAAAATGGTGCGTGTCAAATCAATCAAACTGACCAACTCATCAGTGTCCTGCCCCGCTGGTACTCTTGCCGGCCACGCGACTGCCAATGGCATATGAATGCCGTATTCATAGAGGTTCGCTTTCGCTCGGGGAAACGGCATGCCATTGTCGCTTGTGACAATCACAAGAGTGTTCTCAAGTTCACCCGCTTCCGCCAAGTGATCCAGCATTTGACCGAGATGCTGGTCAAACCATTGAATTTCAAAAAGGTAATCCGCAACATCAGACCTTACTTCCTCGCTACCGGGCAAAAATCCCGGCATACGGATTTTGGCAGGGTCTAAACCATGTCTGGCTCCTACTCCCCGCTCATAGGTGCGATGGGGTTCCGAGGCACCAAACCAGAAACAGAACGGTTGGTCATCTGAACGAGCTTTCAGAAAGTCTTCAAAATTTCCGGAGTAGTCATTGCTGGAAATGCCCTTGATCCTGTCAGCGGGTTTCACTTTCCTTGCAGTGTATGCCTTTCCTGCCGGATTATGCGGCCAATCAGATGCTCTTCCCGGCCCCCAACCTTTACCTGTCATCCCAACGTGGTAACCGGCCGATGCAAGTTGCTCGGTGAACACTGGCAGATCGCGGGGAAAGGTACTGGCATGCGTTCCGGCTTCACGGTTTTGCCAAATTTCACGGCCCGTCAAGAACGCTGCTCTCATGGGGCTGCAACCAGGTGCTGGGGTGAAGGCATTGCGAAACAAAACCCCGGCCTTTGCAACTCGATCAAATGCTGGCGTTTTGATTACCGGATCACCATACGCTGAGGTATGCGGATAGGATTGGTCATCAGCAATCGCGATCAAAACATTGGGTCGTTCTGCCCCAACCACGAAGCCAGCACCCAACAGATTTACGATGCCTAGTACCCCGACCAAAACCAACACGGTCGCACAAATCTTTCGTCGCATGAGCGAATCCAGCAAAACAGAGGAGGGAAGAACACAAGATGTTAGTCTAACCTTTTCCAGTGCACTTCGGACCCGACTTTCCGGAACCTACAAAAGACGTTGAAATACGACAAGAAGCAGGTTCCTGAAGACACCAAGTGGTCGTTGCAATGCAAGCTCCAGCAACACATCAATTTTCGATCGCAATTCATGATCAACCTCGCTCCCCGACTAACCAATCGCCAGTCGCCACAGGCAGTCCCTCTGACGCATGATCCAGGCTGCGTTGAAGATAACAATTTACGAGAATCCAGCAGACAAATTTCCTCAGGGGCGGCATCTGAGTGTTGTCCCTAGTATCATCTAACCCCGACGATGTTCTCCCCCTCATTCCTACCTTCACAGGATCTCTGCATGACCCGCTTTTTGACATTTTTCGCCGCTGCTGCGCTGATCACGCAATTGTGTGTTGCCGAGGTGACAACCTCTCCCATCTTCGGGGATTCGATGGTGATTCAACGCGACATGCCAGTGCATGTCTGGGGCTGGACCAAGCCCAACATCGATGTGCACGTTGCAATGGCTGGCCATGATGCTGACACTAAATCGGACAAGACCGGCCGATTCGATGTCAAACTGGATCCACTACCAGCAGGTGGCCCCCACGAGTTGATCATCAATGCGGACGAAACCAAAATTTTCAAAGATGTGCTCGTGGGCGAAGTCTGGATCTGTTCCGGTCAATCGAACATGCAATGGCCAGTTGGAAACGCCAACGACCCCGATCTTGAAACGCTAACTGCCAACTATCCCAATATCCGACTGATCTCGGTGCCACAGGTGGGCGTCCAAGAACCACAAAACAGCTTCAATGGCAAATGGGAAGCATGCACTCCAGCGACGGCTAAGAACTTTTCTGCGGTTGGTTACTTCTTTGGTCGGCAGCTGTACCAAACACTCGATGTTCCAATTGGCTTGATCGATAACGCGTGGGGAGGCTCCGCTGCAGAAGCTTGGGTCAACCGTGAGGTGCTCGAAGAGGCAGGGCAGTACGATGAACTGCTTGAAAAGTGGGACATCATGGCCAAAACCTACGACCATGAAACAGCGATGGAAAACTATCGCAAGCGTTTGTCAAACTGGGAAAAGAACAAGAAAGGCAATCGCCCCCGAGCGCCACGCAACCAACTCACCGGAAACCACCGCCCCTCAAACATTTACAACGGTGTCTTGCACCCCACCATCGGCTACACCATTCGTGGCGTAATTTGGTATCAGGGAGAATCAAACGCAAATCGCGCCTACCAGTATCGCCACCTGTTCCCGCTCATGATCGACAATTGGCGTAAAGAGTGGGGACAAGGAGACTTTCCTTTCTACTGGGTACAACTGGCCGACTTTCAAGCCGAAGTCGAAACCCCTGCTGACAGCGCGTGGGCAGAACTCCGTGAAGCGCAAACCATGACCATGTCAAAATTGCCCAACACGGGTGAAGCTGTCATTATCGAATTAGGTGAAACATCTGACATTCACCCTCGCAATAAACAAGACGTTGCAAAACGCCTTGCGCGTTGGGCCCTGGCCAATGACTACGGATATGACATTCCTTTTCGCAGTCCAACTTACAAGTCCATGAAGATCGAAGGTTCAAAAGCAAACCTCAAATTCAACCACGTCGGTGGGCGTTTGGACACCTTTGATGTTCGTGAACCCATTGGGTTCGCCATCGCAGGCGAAGACAAAAAGTTCGTCAACGCGAACGCCAAAATCACAGGTAATGACACCATTGAAGTCTGGAGCGATGAAGTGAAAGAACCCGTCGCTGTTCGCTACGCTTGGGCTACCAACCCTATTTGCAATGTCCAGAGCAGCGAGGGACTGCAGATGACTCCGTTCCGCACCGACGACTGGCCGGGTGTCACTGCCAATACGGTCAAATGATCGCTACCGTCCAACGAGACGGTACATAAAAGAACACGCAGCCGTTCATGCCTTCTAACGCATGAGACACGTGATTCAAGTCAGGCTTCGCCCCTCATTAGCAGGGTCGCTGTAGTAGCAGCGACCCTGTTTCAGTTTCAGCAGCAGATGTCTGAAATCAGGAATCGCAGGCAGACTCAGTTACTTCAAAACCCAAATCACGAATCATGTCGTAATCTTCCTGCGGTGCCTGCCCCTTCGTTGTCAGATAATCTCCAACAAAAAGACTATTGGCAACATAAAGACCCAAAGGCTGTAACGACCGTAGATGAATCTCACGCCCACCGGAAATTCGCAATTCACGATCAGGATTGACAAACCGGAACATTGCCAACGCACGCAGGCAATCATTGGCAGTCAACTCATCCTTGGTTTGCAGAGGTGTTCCTTCGATCGCATTGAGAAAGTTCAATGGGATGGATTGAACCCCAAGATCTCTCAGATCAAATGCCATCGACACGATATCCTCGTGCTTCTCTCCCATGCCAATGATTCCACCGCTGCACATTTCCATCCCAGCATCTTTCACATGCTGCAGCGTCTGGACACGATCTGCGTAGGTGTGAGTCGTGCAAATATCAGCATAGTGGTCTTCACTCGTGTTCAAGTTGTGATTGACACGATCAACACCACAGGCTTTCAGCCGATCGGCTTGCTCTCTCGATAACAGCCCCAGGCACGCACAAATATCAAGACCGTACTTGTCTTTGATCTCAGGCACGATCTGCTCGACGGCGTTCAGTTCACGTTCATTTGGGCCGCGGGCTGAAATCACCAGGCAGTAGGTCTTGGCACCTCTCTCGGAAGCCAGTCGTGCGGCCTCCATCAGATCATCCCGCTTCAAAATATTGTATTTGGGAACCGGAGCCTCTGAGATTTTGGATTGGCTGCAATAATGGCAATCCTCTGGACACAGCCCACTCTTTGCACTCATCAAAAAGTACAACTGGACCGACTTGCCAAAGTGCTGATGCCGAATTCGGAAGCCCGCCGATAGAATCGACAGAACATCAACATCCGGCGCCTGCAGAATGGAAATGGCTTGTTCACGGGTCAGTGACTCACCACCGAGAACCTGATCAGCCATTTCTTGATAGCGATCAGCTGCAATTCGGCTCAGCGGCTCAGACTCAAGGTTCAGCGACATGATATTCCGTGTAATCTCATACGAGAAAGAGCAAGTTTCAACAACGTGAGGACCCACAAGAATTGCAAATTCTCTGTCAATCCGCCACCATAGTGAACTCGTGGCCGGATATCGGCAAGTCGTCTACTTTTGAACTACCCACCGCATGTCGTACTCCTACGTCCGAATTGGTGCCCTCAGTGAAGTCCATCTGGCTCATTGTCCGCTTGTTTTGCCGCGTGGCAGGCGTGTGATTGTGCGAACCAGCCGCGGCACAGAGCTCGCAGAAATCATTCGCTGCCTGTCGGGTCCGACATCAAAAAATAGTTCCTCGGCCCAGAAAAACACAGGCGGCCCCGTCGGCCATGAGCCGACAGCGTCGGTTTTGCGACCCACGACGAAGGAAGATGAATTACTGCTCCGACGCCTGGAACGCCATAAACGGGAAGCGGTTGAAGCTTGCCAAACCGCCCTCGCCGCGTCCGAATCACAATCGATTTTGCTTGATGTAGACCAGCTGTTTGACGGCGGAACGCTCGTGATGCATTTCCTCGGCTCGATTGACACGCTGGCTGAATCCATCACCCGAGAAATTACCGAACGTTATGAATCTATCGTTCGAACACGCCATTTTTCAAAATTGTTAAGCGACGGCTGTGGCCCAAACTGTGGTGAACAGGACAGTGGATGCGGCACCGGATGCAGCGGATGCTCCATCGCGAGCGCCTGTAAAAGCTCCAAATCAAAGGAACGTTCGATCTAAGCCCGCTGTGACGCTCGCTGACCAAGCGGAATGTCAATCAACAGATCAGCTCCTTCCCGGCAACACGGCAGAACGTTTCTGTTCGCGCGATGCCCTTATCGCCGTCTTGCCCTAGCTGGCTATGACTCCGTACCGGGTTCTCGATAGGCCTGAGCAGCATGAACATAATGCGACGCGGTTCGCATCAGCCGCTCTGAATCCTCAGGTGTCAACTCTCGCATCACCCTGGCCGGAACCCCCACCGCTAGATGACCGGCGGGGATTTCCATTCCCTCTGGCACCACGGCTCCCGCACCCACGATCGCCCCGGCACCAATCTTTGCACCGTTAAGTACCACCGCCCGAATACCAATCAGAGCACCGGACGCAACGGTTGCTCCGTGCACCACAGCCGAATGCCCAACCGTCACATTATCTCCTAACCGACAAGGATAGCCCGGGTCGGCATGCAGCACTGCCAGATCTTGAACATTGGACCTGCACCCGATCTCAACCACCTCGGTATCCCCGCGAACCACCGCACCAAACCAGACACTGGAACCGTCACCAATCTTAACTGTTCCAAGTACGGTGGCATTACCCGCGATGAACACCCCTTCAGCAATCAACTCTGGTCGAAACTCCGTTTGCATTTCTCGTTTGTCCATCATCACTCCCGTTTTCGATCTGCACGCCACCCCGGCGCTCCGACCTCCCCACGACGAATAGCCTGCTGACGATTACCCCCAACTCGCTTTCAAACATCAAGTCAAATCGAACCAACCACAAACATTGTCGCAGGAATAGCCACGCAATAAACCTATACCCAACCTTAAGTCTAGCAACTTGTCCTTGCCGCACCTCCGCCCTGACGCTTATCCACCCAGCAACTCGTTGAAGGACCTCATCCGTCAACAAGCACTAGCGAGATCGGAACACCCCAAAAACAAGGATGACCAGTCCTCCGATCCCAACAAAAAACGCAAGCACTAAAGAAACAAGAATACCGCTTACCTGCCCTGCCACTGCTGCGGGATCGGGATCAGAGGTGGGACTCCCGACCTGAGACGTTGGCATGAAAAGTCGGCTCATCAAAACACAGAAAAACAGGCCTGAAAGCAGAATCGTCAGCGAACCAAGCCAGACCATCCGCCGTGACTTTGGACGTTGAGAACGCAACTCTTCGGCTTCTTCCACATGCGAAGATGCAGAAGCATAGGGATTTTCTGACACGATAATGACCACCAAATGTAAAACCGCTACAGGTAACACCATTCATACCGAATGAATTTCAACAAGATGCCTACCTCATGAAAGGTTAATGGTTAACCCAACAAAATGGCAAATGAAATAACGCGATGTCACAAAAAGCAAAATCTGGATACTTCGCAACGCCAAAGGAAGCAAACCTTTACTCTTCATCTGATTTGATGTTGCCCTACCGATTTCTCGCAGGAATTTTCAGTCTTTCACGTTCTACCAATCGTGATAGTGGCAACATCACATGATGAGTACACCAACTAACCCAACAACAGCTAACTTCAGAAAGCGGTCAATCTTGGCATCAGAACACCCCACCCAGGACTTCAATTCGAATTGAAATGCTTATCAGCGAACGCAAGATATTGCTGCCAATCGAAGGATGTCACAGCGTGAGGCCCAGATCGCAAGTGATAACCAATTCGATTTTGTATCGAAACATTGGGCTCAGGAAACCCCTGATCGGCGATCCCTTTTCTGCCCATCAACTCATAAACTGGGCTAGCGTGTTTGGCTGCTAGGAATTCACCTCGTGGATCTGCCCAACGATCATCCGTCGCGCTCGCAACATACAGCGGTCGTGGAGCCACCAGAGCCAACAACATGTGCTGGTCCACTGGCAGCCTCTGCTCTTGCTTCTGATATTGCTGGTGATTTCTACAAAACCAATATCCCACCGGTTTGAGCATGTGATGGATCCGTTCGCCGTAACAGCGACGGTACAATGCGGCCCCCCCACAACCGGAGTTATTACTAATGACCATCGCGAAACGCTGATCTTGTGCACCAGCCCAAAGTGCGGTTTTCCCAAGTCTTGAATGACCAATCACCGCACTCCGCTTCGCATCAATGGCTTCCTCTGTCTCAAGCCAATCCAAAACACGAGACAATCCCCATGCCCAGGCTCCAATTGCTCCCCACTCACCTGCCTTTGGCTCCACTTGGTCGCCTTCATAAAACAGAGGGTGAATGCCATCTGAAAAATCATTGCGATAGTTATCAGGATCGATTTGATCACGGTGTACCGTCGCCAACGCGTACCCACGATCGATCAACATTTCCACTG
>DOPG01000172.1 GCA_003513555.1 Rhodopirellula sp.
CCGCCATCCGCCGCAACGAAAGCCATACAGACAACAGCAGATTTGAAAAGGTTCATGCTCGCCCAGGTGGTTAAAGGTTTATTGGCCGCAACCAGCATAGACAAAACCCCGCTGCTCTGAGCAGAGCGACGGGGCGGGGCTGGAATAAGCAGAGGACGATTCGCGGCGAAAACGTGGCACGGAAACTCTGATTTTGCCAAAATTCTTTTCCTTGGCCGGTTATTTCAGCTCAAAACCTTGAGCGAGGTTGATCCAAGCGAGCTGCCAGGCTCGGCCGTGGCTTCGCCGTGAGGTAGCTACTTTCCGCTGCTTATCTTTTCAAACAATTCGGTCGCCCTTTTCTGCCCTTGCGATAACTGCTCGGGCGTGAGTTTGCTGGCTGTAAGGTCACGGCCTTTAGCAGCGTTTGGAAACCTGTCACCGGCGGCAACAGAAAACCATGCGTACGTTTCCACATCGTCTTGTGGCACACCTCGGCCGTCACGGTACATAAAACCTAGGTTCTCCTGAGCAACCGCAAGCCCCTGATCAGCCGCCAAGCGATACCACTTCACCGCTTCCGCATAGTCCTGTGGGACGCCTTCGCCAAAGTTGTACGCCGAACCTAGGCTGCACTGAGCTAACGCATTCCCCTGGTCTGCCGCCAAGCGACTCCACTTCACCGCTTCCGCATAGTCCTGTGGCACGCCTTCGCCCGTGTAGTACATAAAACCTAGGTTCTCCTGAGCAACCGCAAGCCCCTGATCAGCCGCCAAGCGAGTCCACTTCACCGCTTCAGCAGCGTCCTGTGGCACGCCTCGGCCGGCTTGGTACATCCCACCTAGGTTGTACTGGGCCGTCGCATCGCCACTCTCTGCGTCTTTTTTTGTAGCAGCAAAGTCGGCGGCAGTTACATCCGATGTAGTCTGCTTTTCTGGCGTGGGTGCTGGAGGCGTAGGTGGTGGAGGCGTGGGCTGCCCCTGATCACATCCACAGATCGCAAGAGCAGCAATACAAACAACAACAGATTTAAAAAGATTCACGCTCGCCCCAATGGTTAAGGGTTTATTGACCAGCAACAGCATAACCAAAAACCCCGCCGCTCCGGGCAGAGTGACGGGGCGAGGCTGCAATAAGCAGAGGACGATTCACGGCGAAAAGGTGGCACGGAAACCCTGATTTTGCCAGAATTCTTTTTCTGGCTGGCTATTTCAGCTCGAAGAATTGAGCGAGGTGGACCCAAGCGAGCTGCTAGGTTCCGCGGTGGCTTCGCCGTGAGGTGGCTACTGTTTGCTGCTTATCTTATCAAGCAATTCAGTCCCCCTTTTCTGTCCTGCCGATACTTGGTCGGGTGTGAGTCTGCCAGCGAGCTCCTTTCGGCTGGTCCAAGCGTTAGAGAGCCCGCATTTATCGCCCACATAATACCAGGCGTACGCTTCCACGGAGTCCTGTGGGACGCCTTCGCCTTTTTCGTACAGTTCCCCCAAGGTGCATGAGATCACTTGGCTTGATGCGGTGTCCCGATTCAACAAGGAGTTCTCGGGCAAGCGTTCGACGGCACTGCAACATGCCCAATGCCAGCGCGACTTCAACGCATTTCTGCGGCTTCAGGGGCGGTCTGATGCCATGCTTCATGAGATCACTCGTGGTGATGCCAAGGCATTCGAGGGATACCTGGTCAATCGCAGAACGCCGTGCTTGGCAAAGGCGACCGTCCGGAAAAAATGCTCGCGAGTGAAGCAGGAATTTAAGTGGGGAATACTCAACAAATACATCGAGGAAAACCCTCTCGATGAGGTTCGGACAGCGTCCGTTGCTAATAAGACGACTTACGTTGAGGTGCCCAGTGTGAAGATTCATGCCATTCTCAGCAAAATCGAGTGCCCGCATGCTAGGATGGTGCTCGCACTCTGTCGTTTTGGTGGTTTTCGCTACAACGAGACAGCTGTAAATACTTGGGAAGGATGCGTGGATCTCGCGGGAGGGCAGTTGACGATCAAGTCAAATAAAACGCCACCAATGCGAAGTTGCCCAATTTTCGCCGATCTACGGCCCTACCTTGAGGCAGTAGTCGAGAAAGACCGGCGTGGCCCACTGCAGAGCAGGTGGGCAGCAGAGCAGACTTCGCGGACCGCAATCGTCAAGCTAATTAAAGAGGCAGGTTACGAACCTTGGCCAAAAATCCTGCACAACCTGCGGAAAAATAGAGCCACTGAATTGCTCGCGCAGTTTCCTCCCCAATCGGTTGCAGCATGGCTCGGGCATGATGTCAGTGTGTTGCTCGAGTATTACGCCATCATCAAATCGGAGGACTTTGCAGGTGCTCGGAATTTTCGAGCATAGTGTTACAGGTGTGCGATTCGATCAGTATTCCTAGTGAAGGTGGAAACAGGAGACAGCGTAGTGTTCTGGTCGTCCTAGAACTTCCGATCTTAACTCGTTGGGACACCCGTCAAGAAGATAGCGCTGCAGTGCGTCTTTTATGGCTGAGACAACTGCATTGGAATTTGTTGACGTGTGTCGCATCGGCTCGTCGGCAATTTTGTTACCTTCACGAGCCTGGTATCGTTCGTACAACATGTCTTGCTGAATGAATGTTAGGAATCCCCAGGGAATTAACTTCCTTCCGTTTTGCTTTGACGCTTGATCATGAGGTTACAGATGCTTAGGTGGTTCAAATCTTTACCAAAGACTCAACGCGAACATTCTGTGATTGCTTCGATTGTGTTGTGGTGGATTCCCACCGCGTTGATGCTCTTTTGGATGTCTTCGAACGCCGAATATGAAATGCTGCGAAATACGGAGCAAGGCATCCGGGACGTTGGCGATGTGAACGGCAAAGAAGTTGTGAGTTTTTGGCAACCCGAAGAGATCGCCCTCACGATACTGCTTCTAGCAGGTCCAGTTGCCCATGTGCTGCTTTATTCCTATTTGTTTGGTGAGTCAGAAGATGAGCAGCCGAAGACGTTGTCTCGCAAAGAAGGTAAGCGTTTTAGGCGAGAAGCACGGAAGCAGAAGGGGACCACTAGTGGTAAGCCGCCGCGTCGGCGCCGACGAAACCGCAAGAACCATCCACCAAGCTAGACCAGGCATTCTGAGTGTTGCTTCTCCAGATTGTTTCTAATGGGGAGCTACTTTTCTAACGCATCGCATTCCTCGGTGTGATCTGCTGAAACGACGAGAAACCTCTTCTTCTCTGAGTTTCGCATAAGCAATCAGAAAACAGGTTGTGCTCGTTTTGTGGGCGAGCCACCAGGAGGTACACAGGCATGTAGACATGCACTAACGAGCAACGGAGGGCATTATGCCAATACAAAGAGTAAAAAACCGCAATGGATATCAAGTTCGTATTCAGTACAACAAACAGCGGGTTGTAGTGTGGCTAAGCAAAGCCACGAAGAGACAGGCGTGGCAGTTCGAACGTCAAATGCAGGCGCTTGTCGTTTGTAAGGCATCTGGTGTGGTGCTGGATGCAGACACGGCAAAGTGGATTGGTGGGTTGTCTGACGATCTTCATCACAGACTTGCAGAGAAAGGACTCGTAAGTGCACGGGAGCCACGAGAACGTGGAATTAGCTGGCCTGAGGCGGTTGCACAGTTCAATCGTGAATTCTCCGGTAAGGATACTACCATGCGGCAACAGGCCGTGTGTCAGCGTGACTTCACCGCATATCTTGAGCTGAACAATCTGTCCAATGTCATGCTTCACGAAGTGACGAGGGGGGATGCGAAGGCCTTCGAGAGTTACTTGAAGAATAGAAGAATACCTGCTTTGGCAGTCGCAACAATTCGCAAGAAATGCCAGCGAGTAAAACAAGTCTTTAGCTGGGCTCAACGGTATCAATATTTAGAGAACAATCCATTCGATGAGGTTCGGACTGCCTCGGTACCGAATAAAGCCGGTTATGTGGAAGTTCCCAGTGAAACAATTCACGATATTCTTGGCAAAGTCGAGTGCGCAGATACCAGAATGGTGCTTGACCTGTGTCGATTTGGTGGATTTCGATACAACGAAACCGCCGTGAATACATGGGAAGATTGCGTGGACCTTGTTGGCGGGACACTCAAGATAAAGTCCAACAAGACGCCTCCTGTCAGAGACTCTCCACTGTTCGCTGATTTGAGACCGTACCTAGAGGCCGTACCAGAGTCACAGCGAAGCGG
>DOPG01000471.1 GCA_003513555.1 Rhodopirellula sp.
CACACGTTTTGAGCTGACGCGGTCTCGATTGCGGACTACACTTGGCCAATGACCGTTCACAAAACACTCAGAGACGGTCCCGTTTCTGAGCCCGCCCGGCGAAAAAAAATTGATCTCCACTCGACAAACAGTCCAAGAGTGATTTTGATTTGAAAATAGAAGTATCTGCTCAAACTTAATTGCTCAGATCCGAGATCAACCCAATGTTAAAGGATGATTCTTCGGTGGCCAGTAACGAGTGGGAGCAGGCCTAGGCACTGCATCAACGAGTGCGAGAAGCGAAAACTGGCAGCGAGACAACACACCGGCGTAGTCATTCGGTTTCGGGTTGTTTTGCTGTTATGAGCATACAGAACAAATAGTCCATTCATTAATCACGACTGGGAGCTTTACAGCCATGCGTTGTCACGGAAACCCTTTTAGCAGACGTGGATTTCTTACCGCTGGAACCCTTGGCGGTCTGGGAATATCTCTTCCACAGTTGTTGTGGATGGAAAAGGCAGCAGCAGAGCAGAAGCACTACGATTTCATTGAAGCCAAGGCAAAAAGCGTGATTCACGTTTACTTGCCCGGTGGGATGGCACATCAGGAAAGCTGGGATCCCAAGCCATACAGCCCCATTGAGTACCGAGGCGAGATGAAGCCAGTGAAAACCAACACGGGCGAAATCTTTTGCGAGTCCGTCCCAAAGTTGGCTGGAATTGCCGACCGTCTTTGCGTTATTCGGTCGATGACACATGGTGAGGCAGCCCATGAGCGTGGCACTCACAACATGTTTACCGGGTACAAGCCGAGTCCAGCATTGAAGTATCCGAGTTTTGGTGCGGTGGTCAGCCATGAGTATGGACCACGGAATAATTTGCCTCCTTACGTTTGCATTCCCAATCAGCCGAACGAGTTTGCTGGGACGGGCTACCTGAGTTCTTCTTACGGTGCTTTCGCTTTGGGCAGTGATCCTGCCAGCAGTAATTTCAAGGTTCGTGATCTCGATCTGTACGGTGGCGTTGATGATGCCCGTTTCGCACGGCGACAAGCAGCGCTAGCGTCGGTCAACAAGAAATTCAGTGCGATGACCAACGCTGATGGCGTGCAGGCCATGGATACCTTTTATCAGCGTGCCTACAGTTTGTTGGGTTCCGGTGAAGCGAAAGCTGCCTTTGATCTCGGCAAAGAAGACAGCAAAATGAAAGCGGCTTACGGTGAGAATCAGGCTGGTCAGCGTTTATTGATGGCTCGTCGGTTGGTTGAGGCTGGCTGCCGTTTGGTCACACTGACCTACGGTGGTTGGGACATGCATACCGGTATCAATGCTGCCATGAAACGAACCATGCCACCGCTCGACCAAGCGTTGTCGCAGCTCATTCTTGATCTTGAGCAGCGTGGCCTTCTGGACTCAACCCTTGTGATGGTAAGTAGCGAGTTCGGGCGTACACCTAAAGTCAACAAAGATGCTGGTCGTGATCACTATCCGAAAGTGTTCAGTGTCATGCTGGCTGGTGGTGGTATCAAAGGCGGTTCGATTTATGGTGCGTCCAACGCGACTGCATCGGAGCCTGAGTTTGATCCCGTTGGGCCCGCCGACCTTGCAACGACGATGTACCATCAGTTGGGCATTGTCGCTGATAAAGAACTGATGGCACCTGGTGATCGTCCCATCGAGATCGTGGACGGTGGCAAAGTGTTGAAGGAAATTGTGGCCTAGTTTTTTGTGTGCGGGCTGCAGGATGCTGGCTGTGTACCTTATCAGTTGTTTGAATCCATTCATAACCAATGATGACTAACATGTGGCGAAAACCTGTTTCACTCTTCTGTTGTCTTGTTCTGCTTGGCATGACGGGGACGGCCCAGGCTTACAAACCAGATATTGTCAGCTCCACTCCGCGTGGTATGCAGCGTGGCACCACGCAAACGGTGGTGATCACCGGATCTCGTCTGAGTGACAGTCGGCAAATCATTGTTGATCGTGAAGGAATCAACGTGAAGTCGGTGAAGCCGGTGAGCGCGTCGAAGGTGGAGGTGGAATTTGAGATTCCGGCTGATTCTTCACCTGGGCTTTATCCCATTCGCCTCGTAAGTGAGACCGGCCTGAGCAACGTCATGATGTTCAGTGTTGGTGTCCTCCCAAACGTTGAGGAGAAGGAGCCCAACAGCGAATTCGCGACACCTCAGGTAATTGAGAAAAATGTCACGGTTGAAGGTTCAGTTGCCCGTGAGGATGAAGACTATTACGTCGTCGAATTAAAGGAAGGCGAAAGTCTGACAGCGGAGTTGGAAGGTGTTCGCATCAAAAAAGGACGCAGTAATCCGTTCTTTGATCCGTACGTGGCGATCCTGAACTCAGAACGTTTCGAGATGGCCACCAGTGATGATGCACCGCTATTGCAACAGGATTGTCTGTGTTCCATGCGGGCGCCGGCAGATGGTAAGTACATTATTGTCGTCAGGGACAGTTCCTTTGGTGGGAACAACGATCGTTATCGATTGCACGTGGGTTCTTTTCCAAGGCCAATTGCTGTTGTTCCAGCAGGGGGACCGCCGGGTGCATTGCTTGACATGACTTTTGTGTCTGCCACGGGTGACGCATGGATTGAAAAAGTACAACTGCCTAGTCAGCCACAGGAAGCGTTCCCTCTAGTTGTTTCGAACGATCAGGGATTCAGTCCTTCGCCCAACTTCATCCGGGTTCAGGACATGCCCAATGTGGTCGAGCAGGAACCAAATAATAGTTTCAAGCAGTCGACTGTTGGTTCCTTGCCAGGAGCTTTTTGTGGCTTTGTCGGTGAGCCAGGTGACACAGACTTCTTTAGCTTTGAAGCCAAGAAAAATCAGACAGTTTCGATCAAGCTCTTCGCACGGAAAATCTTGCGTTCTGAGTTGGATGGTGTGATCAATGTGTATAACGCTGCTGGTAGTCGCGTCGGAGGAAATGACGATTCTGGCGGTCCAGACAGTCGGTTGGATTACAAGATCCCGGCAGATGGGGTTTATCACGTCAGCGTCAATGATCATCTCAGGAATGGTGGTCCAGGCTACGCCTATCGATTGGAAGTGCAGTTGGTGCAACCAGATTTGGTTCTAACACTACCGGATCGACAGCGTTATGTGGCAACTCAGATCAATGTGCCACAGGGCAATAATGCAGCAGTAATGATCAATGCGACTCGTCAGAGAGTAAGTGGTGCAATTGATATATCTGGCTTGAACTTGCCAGAAGGAGTGACGGTGACTCCGATTCAGATGCCAGCAAATCGAACGACCGTTCCGTTGTTGCTGAGTGCAACCCCTGAAGCAAAGTTAGACGGTCGGTTAGTCAATTTTGTTGGCAAAATTGCCGACAATCCTATCGTCGGTCGCTACACCCAACGGCATCAGCTGTTGATCGGCCAAAACAACAGCGTCGTCTACGACTACAACGCTGACCGCGCGGCAGTATCGGTAATCAAGGCTTCAGCCTGCAGTTTCGAAATCGTGCAGCCTCAGGTACCCCTTGTTCGTAATGGTTCCATGGAACTTGTCGTGAAAGTCGACCGTGGCGACTTTGACGGCGACATCCCAATCCGCATGTTGTACAACCCTCCCGGAATCGGATCCGCGGGAAGTGTGACCATTCCCAAAGGCAAGAATGAGGGCAAGATTGCCCTGACGGCCAACTCCTCGGCAGCAATTGGGGATTGGCCTTTGATTGTGTATGCCGTTGTTGGTGGAATCGAGATCGCCACCATGCCGGCAACCCTGACGATTGAAGATCGCTTGTTCGCTTTTGAGTTTCCCAAAACTTCAGCAGAATTGAATGCGGATGCAGACGTGCTCGTTGATGTCGAAGTGCTCCGTGATTTTGCCGGAACCTGTGAGCTTGAGTTGGTGGGATTGCCTGCTGGTGTGGTTTGCGAAAAGAGCAAAGTCGAGTTGACGAACGACACCGAGCAAGTCAGTTTCGCAGTCAAAGTAGGCGAGAAAGCCAGGGTCGGACAACACAAGACCTTGGTCGTACGTGCAACGGTCAGCCAAGAAAAAGGAATCATCAAGCAGACTCAAGGTACAGGGACGCTTCAGGTCGACAAACCGATTCCAGCGCCGGTGACCAAGCCAAAGCCGGCACCGGCCAAACCGGCAGCAAAGCCTGCAGCCAAGCCACCGGCACCTGTCAAGAAGAAACCTCTCAGCCGACTTGAGCAACTGCGGTTGATGCGGCAGGGAAAAACTGGAGCACCAGAGTAGTGGTGTTCCTGTTGGAGTGGTTGCGAACGGATTCGTCACACAAATTGAAAATACGAATAACTTATTAACCTGACTGGGGCATCACGTTCCAGTCCGATGGAAAGACCCGAAGGTATCAATATGATGCGTCGACTATCCCTGACGATTGCTCTCACTTGTTTCGTTGTTGCGGAAACGATGGCGGCTGAACCAGAACCAGCAACGGCCTCCGCGTCAGCTTCCAGCAGTCCCGTGACGGTCGTTGAGGGCTTGTCGGTCTACCCGGAAGAGATTCGGTTGGACACTGCGAGAGATTATCAGTCATTTGTCGCGATTGTGCGTCGCGATGACGACGTCACGCTCGATGTGACCGACTCAGTCACGTGGAGCCTGGCTGATGGGAAGTTTGCCAAGATCGAAGGCAACCGACTGTTGCCGCTTGCAGATGGTGAAACAGAGCTGATCTGCAGCCACGGTACTAGTGAGGTAAGGATTCCAGTTAAAGTGGGTAGTAGCTCGGAGAAGCTACCGATTAGTTTCGAAAAAGACATTGTTCCGATCATGACCCGCAGCGGCTGTAACACAGGTTCCTGCCATGGTGCCGCACGCGGTAAAGATGGCTTCATGATCAGCCTGTTCGGATATGATCCGGCAGGTGACTACACGCGGATCACGCGTCAAATTGGGATGCGACGCATCAATTTGGCCGTGCCTCAAGACAGTTTGTTTCTGACGAAGGCTGTGGGGCAGGTTCCTCACACCGGTGGCAAGTTGTTCGGCGATGACAGTGTGTACTACTCCATGATGTTAGAGTGGTTGCAGGCCGGAGCGTTGAAGGATGCGACGCCACCACCATCCGTAGAGAAGCTTGAAATTTATCCCCCGCAAGCGGTTATCGAGGGAACAGGTAGCACACAACGGTTTATCTCGGTCGCACATTACTCGGATGGCACGACACGCGATGTCACGAATCTGTCTGCCTTCATGACCAATAATGAAACATCTGCTGCAGTCGACAAAAATGGAAATGTGACTGCTGGAGCACGGGGCGAGGCCTTCATCATGGCACGCTTTGAAACCAAGACTGAAGGGCGACAGGTTCTGGTCTTGCCAAAAAATCTTCAATATGAAGCCCCCGAGGTGACAGGAAATTACATCGATGAGTTGGTTGGAAAGAAGTTGAATCAGCTTCGAATCCTCCCCAGTGGACTCTGCACCGACGAGGAATTTCTTCGCCGTGTGACCATCGATATCACTGGCATGCTACCAACGGAGGAAGAGTATCACCTGTTCATGAACGATGTTGCTGAAGATAAGCGTGCAGCATTGATCGAACGTCTTTTGGGACGCAAGGAATTCAGCGAAATTTGGGCCATGAAGTTCGCACAATTGCTGATGATCAAGAGCACCAACCAGGTCAGTTATAAGTCAGCGTTCCTCTACAATCAGTGGCTGACAGATAAATTTGCCAAGAACATACCAATCGATGAGATGGTTCGGGAGCTGTTTGGTGCAACTGGTGGTACGTTCCGGAATCCCGCAACGAACTACTACCAGATTGAAACCGACACCCTGAAAAGGGCGGAGAACGCGGCTCAAGTATTCATGGGAATTCGCACCCAGTGTGCTCAATGCCACAATCATCCTTTGGATCGTTGGACGATGGATGATTACTATGGGTTTGCTGCATTCTTTTGCCAGACCGCTACGAAGAATGCTGAAGACTATCGGGAAAAAATCATTTACGACCGTCGATCCGGCGAGGTCAGGCACAAGGTCACCAACCAAGTCATGAAACCCAAGTTCCTTGGAGGTGGATTGGCAGAGACGACGGGTAAGGATCGACGTGTAGTCATGGCAGAATGGCTAACCAGTCCAGACAATCCGTACTTCTCGACAAGTATTGCCAACCGGGTTTGGGCGCATTTCATGGGCGTGGGTATTGTCGAACCAGTCGATGATATTCGCGTCAGTAATCCTGCGACGAATCCCGAACTGTTTCAGGAACTGGGTGACAAATTGGCATCTTACAAGTTCGATTTCCGACAACTTGTGCGTGATATTTGTAATAGTCGGGCGTATCAGCGAAGTGCGACTCCGAACGATAGTAACAAAGGTGACACCCGAAACTACGCTTATGCAGTAGTTCGGCGTATTCCTGCAGAAATGATGCTTGACTGTGTGAGCCAAGTGACCAATACGAAAGAGAAGTTTCGTGGATTGCCCCTCGGAGCACGTGCCGTGCAAATCGCTGATGGAAGAACCAGTACATATTTCCTCGATACGTTTGGACGTGCTCCGCGTGAGACGGTTTGTGACTGCGAGGCGTCAACGGACCCATCGCTGTCACAGGCGTTGCACCTGCTGAACGGCAGCGCCACGAGCGGTAAAATCACTCAAGGCAAGGTGGTCACTGAGTTACTCAAGGATGATGCGGCGGTAGAAGATGCACTCGATCGCTTATACGTTCGATGTCTTTCACGGTATCCAACGGAGACGGAACGCAAGGAATTGCTAACTGCGGTTGAGGAGGCACCGAGTCCCAGTGTGGGCCTCGAAGATGTTTTCTGGGCCGTGTTAAACAGTCGGGAATTTGTGTTCAATCATTGATTTTTGGCTGACGAATCGCGAGGTCGCTTAGGCGTCCCCGCAGCAAACAGAAGCGTGTGATCTTCAAACTGTAATAATTGAATCTGGTCCTCTGGTGGCGTGCTGCTGGTGTATGGAGGTTCTGCCGTTGTTGGTCGCAATTTTTCGCAGTTGTCAATCGCACAGTGCGGCTGTGCAGTCAGAACCTTCAAAGCATCGAAATGAATATCCGCGTATCTCTGAGTCTTGGCCTCCTGTGTTTGACGTCGTTGCCGCTATGCGGACAGGAGAAAAAACAAGAGCAGGTCAGTCCGAATTTCATGGATCATGTCCTGCCGATCTTCCGCGAACATTGTCTGCAGTGTCACAATGCGAATGATGCGGAAGCAGGTCTTGCGATCGACAGCTATGGTGCGTTGATGGAAGGCGGTGGCAGTGGTGATGCGGTTGCCTCGGGGGACGCGTCGGCCAGCAAGTTGTATCTCGTGATGACTCACGATGAAGAGCCGACCATGCCGCCCAATCAGGAGCCGATTTCAAAGGAGAAGTTGGATATCATCAAGAGGTGGATTGATGGCGGTTTGCTGGAAAATAGCGGGAGTAAAGTCAAGAAGCGTAAAGGTCCGTCTTTGAGCTTTACCGCGATGGAAGGTGGCAAGCCATCTGAAATTGTCATGCCAGAGAGTCTTTGGCGTGTGCCCGTCGTGGTCTCCGGGCGGGCGGCCGCGGCTTCCGCACTGGCTGCCAGTCCCTGGGCACCCCTGGTTGCCGTGGCGGGTCAAAAACAGGTTTCCCTTTACCACACCGAGACAGGCAAACTAGAAGGTATCATTCCTTTCCCAGAAGGCATTCCACAGGTTCTTACTTTTAGCGTTGATGGTGGTTATCTGCTTGTTGCTGGAGGCACGCACTCATCCAATGGAATCGCTTCGGTATACGACATTAAAACAGGTGAGCGGGTCATCAAGGTTGGAGATGAGTTGGACACGGTGTTTGGTGCCGATCTCAACGATGACCTCAGTAAGATCGCTCTTGGCGGACCGCAAAGGCTTGTCCGCATCTTTGATACTGGTTCTGGTGAGTCCCTATTTGACCTCAAGAAACACACTGATTGGGTGTATACCGTCGATTTCAGTCCCGATGGGGTTCTGGTCGCTTCTGGTGATCGCTCCGGGGGGCTGCATGTTTGGGAGGCAGACACCGGCCGTCTATATTTGGACTTGGTGGGGCACAAAGGAGCTATTCGGGGACTTTCATGGAGAGCTGATTCGAATGTGCTCGTCAGTGCCAGTGAGGATGGCACTGTCAAACTATGGGAAATGAACAACGGGAAGCAGCTGAAAAGTTTCAATGCTCACGCCGGCGGTGCAACTGGTGTAGTGATGGCTAGGGACGGTAGAATGGTCACCTCAGGCAAGGACAAAACAGTCAAGCTATGGAATGCAGATGGAGGGGCGATTGCCACGATGCCAGCGTTTGCAGAACCTGCATTAGAAGCCGTGATTACCCATGATGGAACGCGGGTCATTGGCGGAGATTGGTCTGGGCGGACGGTGATGTGGGATGTCGCAGATCCCAAAAATTTCCTGGAACTGCGGGCGAACCCACCTCGCCTCGAACAGTACAAGTCTTCTGTCGCTGAGCGAATTGCGAAGCTTAATGCAGATCTTGAAGCGGCGACCGCCGCAGAAGCCTCACAGCAGAAGCAAGTAGACGCAGGAAAAGCAGCTTATGCTGAAATGATGGCGAGGCTGGCTGAAACCAAGGCAGCGCTTGTGAAAGCTAACGCTGACAAAGTTGCAAGCGAGAAAATGCTGGCAGACATGCAGGTACAGAAGACTGCTGCTAGCAAGACTTTGGCAACGGGTAAAGAAACAATGGCGGTGCTCGTGAAGCAAGTTGACGATGCTCAGGCTGTCGTGAAGACTCAGCAGATGTTGATCGAGCAGGCGGTTGCACGCCGAGAGAAAGCAGGTATCGAAAAGGTAGCAATCGAAGGACAGCTTGCGAAAGTAACGCATCAGAATAAAGATCTTAAGCTCGCCGCAGTGGCATCTCTGTCCCAACTTACCGCACGAGAAGTTGAGTTCGCTGCAATGAGGCAGGCAGCGAAGAACGCGGAGGTTGCCGCCGAGACTGCCAGGAAAGCTGCAGAAAACGCAGTCGCGGAACTTAGCAGCCACACAGCTGAACTCGGGAAAGCAATATTGGCGTTTAAGAAAGAAGTTGGTGTTGCCACTGCCGAACATAAAAAAGCCAGTGCAGCTGAACAGGCTGCTTTGGCAAAAATCGCGGTGGCGTCCAAAGCAGTAGTTTCCACAACGGCCGCATTGGCGACAGCAAAGCAACAGTTGGATGCTGCTCAGGACGACGCGGCAAAGAAGACCGCCTCAGATCTGATTGCCAAATTGGAAGGTGAATTGGCGAATGCAAATGCCCAAGCAGCAGAGGCAGAAAAGCTTGCTGCTGTTCAAAAAACGGTTGCAGCGAAGGCGACAAAAATCATCGCTGACACAAACGCCAAGTTGGCCAAAGTTTCTGCTGAACAGGTTGCATTGAACAGCAAGATTGAGCCGCTGAAGAAACAACTGACGACACATGTCGCCGCGAAGGGGGCCGCTACGAAACAGATGGAAGCTTACGACGCGCAGTTGGTCCAAGTTGCGGGTGAGTTGGCAGCCGCCAAGAAGGCAAAGGATGAAGCAGTGCAGAAAATGGCGTTGCTTGTCAAAGAGATGTCTAAGTTGACGTCCCAACAGCAGGCAGCAGTAGCAGCCATTGGTCGTGAAGAGGCGGTAAAGAAGGCGGCTGAAGCAAAGATTGCTGAAATGACGGGCGTACTCAACGCAGCAAAGCCAAAGCTGGATGAAAGCCAAAAGCTCGTCGAACAGACGACAGCTAGCTTGGCGGCTGTAATGGCAAAGCTGAAAACGCAGCCCTCAGTCATTGCTAAGCATGTTGCAGCCATCAAACAGATGACTGCAGCAGTTCCGGCTATCGAAATGCAAATCACAGCCGCTAAGAAGAAGATGGATGATGCGGTGGCAGGATTCGCAGCGATGCAAACAGCCACGGGTGTGGCACGCAAGAATCTGGCGGATGAAACTGCTGTTCTTGAGGGGATCGAATCTGAATTGGTAGCCTTCAAACAGCAAAGCACAAAGCTGGCTGCCGAGTTGGAAGCGACTGCTGCAGCCGCCGCCGCAAAACGGAAGGGGCTGGAGCCCGTTCAGGCCAACGTGACAGGCATCGAGTCTGCGGTCGCAGCACGCGAAGCTCAAATCAAGCAAATGGCTGATGCAATGGCAAAGCTGAAGGCCGAGCTGGAAGGCTTGAATAAGGCACAAACTGCGGACCAAGGCAAGCTGGATGAGAGTCGTTCGAAATTGAAAGAGCTGGAAGCGGCCGCGGAGCAGGCTGAAGACGCGGCTCAGAAAACTAAGGATAAAGCTGAATTTTTCCGTTCGGTTTATGGTGCGTGATGATGTCCTGCTTTTGAGCAGATATGGCAGCCGACATTGACTTTCGCAGACGTTGGCTCTAGTTCCTCGCAGCAGAAGCCTGGCCGGGAATCCTGTCAGAGGGTTTTGAGCAATCAAAGGTCGCTTTGCGTGGACTGCTTCTCTTTCCGAATGACCGCTTGTGTGGCGGATAAGATCTGTATTGCGTTGAACAATGGCCTGAATAGCGGCCAATCGCATCGTTTGGCATCAAGCGGCCCTGGGCCTCGGATTACGCTGATCGTAACGATTGGTCGAGGTTTTCACGCTATTTGGCCGTGTTGGGAGTGAAATCGGCTTCCATGTTCCACGCTTTTGCTGTCACTAGTTGCGGTGTTTGCGTAAACTATAGAGACCTGGATCTTTTAGGAAAGAGCTCTGCTTTGAATCGCTCCAAGGTTGCCTTTCCAGCGTATAAGGGTCGTGTTAGGTCGCTTCTTTTCTCCTCTCAGCCACACGCATGCGATTCTTGTCTCATCATCGCAGATTCGAGCAGAAAACGCGTTTGTCGCGTGGTGGGAGGAAATACGGACATTCTAAGTTTGAGTTTCTGAGCAGCTCCAATGGTTTTGCTCGTGACTGGGTTTGGCTACTCGCCTTGGTGAGCTTGTGGTTTTCGGCAGGTATTGTTTTGGCACAGCCACCTGGAACGACTCCTAACCGCGATGTCTTCTCGCAGCAGCAGGATGGAGTTGATGCGAGTGGTTTACCCATTCGTGCTTTCATGTTCTTGAGTGAGTCGGATAACGTCGTGCTCATGCCCGGGTTGTCTTGGGAGGAATTCGAGCGGCTGTCGAATCCTGATTCGGTCGTGGATTCAAACCAGCAGCTATTCAGTTTTCAGTCAATTGCAGTCAAAGGCGAGGTTGAGGCGGAGCGATTTGAAGGGGAGGTGTCGCTCGGGATTCTAGTCGCGCCGAGTCAGGGGCAATGGATACGCATCCCCTTACAAATGGGAAATTTTCATCGCTTAAAAGCACCCGACATCACGGGGGTCGAAAATTACTTCATGACGCTGACTTCTGATGGTAGTGGGCATCTACTGTTGGTGAAAACTGACCAGCAACAGGAAGTAAAATTGCGGATGGAAGTTTCTGCACGTGTTGTGTCCAGCACCGTTGCCAAAACGCTCGACTTCAAATTGCCTAGTGCACCATCAAAAGTTGATTTGACCGTAGGTGCAGTCGGAGTTGAGGGTGAGATCGTTGGTCGGGGTGATGAGGTTTTGCAGACGAAAGTTGTGCAGGCGATAGGCACAAATTTTCAAATTGAGAGCGGTGGTGGTAATTATTCATTGCGTTGGGGAAGTTCCTCACGAACAAAAGACGACACAGCTCTGCTGGAGGTTGAAAGTCGTATCAATGTTCGTTGGGACTCACCTCAGGACCCGTTAATTGCTGATTTTTTGTTGACGGTTGAAAATGTCCGCGGCTCAATAGATTCCTTTCAATTGCGCTTGCCGCCCGGCGCGGTCGTGCTCGATTCTTTGCGATTAGGTGACAGCGGACGGACGATCGATTTGGGTGAGCCTGTCCAGGGTAGAGATGAAGAAATTCGTGATGTGATTATTCCTGAGGCAGAGCGAGGATCTCGCATCGACCTCAGTTTTGAATTGCAATTGCCTAATGATAATGCGTCTGAATCGAGTCCACTTGATTTCCACGTAGCGGAGGTAGTTGGATCACTGCGGCACAAAGGTGTGATTGCGGTTGAGACGGGAGGGGATTATCGGCTGCGATGGCTTAGTAGCCCCTGGGTTGATCGTGTGATCGGTGAATTGGGTGAGGACGCCGTTAACTCGGGTCGCACGTATGAGTTTAGATTTGAACGTGCTTCGTTCGAGTTGCCGCTTTACCTAGGGGAAAAGGGTAGGCAATTGCGAATGACAAGCAATTCAATCCTCGATGTGTATGACGCGGCCGCTAGTCTTGAAATGACCATTTCGATCAACGGGCAAGTGTCTAAGGGACTGCTGCAATTCAATGATGCAGGTTGGCAGATCAGGGAGATCCAGGATTCCGAAACGGGTGAGTTGCTGGATCTGTTTGAAGAAGATGACCGTTTTTTGAATATGAGAAATGTCGGAAATGGCGATCTGTCTCAGATCAGGATATTGGCAGAATTGCAATTGAGTCCCGAAAATGGCGATGTCGGCTTCTATCTACCGACAGTGACTGATGTAGAGGGTGCTGCGAGAGTTCAGAAGGCCACTCTTGATATCAAGAGTACCGGGCGCTCGATGTTGGTCGTCGATCTTGCTGCCTCGGTGGGATTGACGCGTGGAATCGTGGCCGGAGCGGATGTGTCAGTGGGCAAATCATCCACGATGAGTTATCAGATTCAAACACAGGAAAAGCGTCCCAAAGTGGTTGGTGCGTTGGTCGCTCAACCACCCAGAATCAGTCTCGCCAGCGAGGCCACGATTGAGCTTTCAGGGAATCAGTTGAGAACGGATGTGGATTGGACTGTGACTTCCTCCTTGGATTTGGAAGGAAGATTATTTGTCCGTATTCCAGATGCCAGCAGTCCTGCAACTCTTGATGCCAGCAGTCCTGCAACTCTTAATGAAAACGGAGATGCGATGGGTTCTGCGGCACTGGAGGGTGAGAGTAACGAAACCTCAACATTAGATGATGCGGAAGACATTTCTGGGCCCGATAAAGAAACCATTGATCCTGATCTTGAAGAACCGTGGGTGGTGAGTGTAAACGGTGCACCGGCGAAGCTTAAACACGTTGATGGTGACCGTTATGAGTTGATATCAGAGCGACTTGCCATGAATGCGATGGCAATTACTTGGCGTCGCGTGCAGGATTTAAATGCGGCTGGTGGGGATGGCGCTGTCATTTCTGTGCCACTACCAAGTCCAGGTATTCTTGATGTCACGATTCGCGGCAGCATGGGTGTCACGTTAAGAGGGGATCAGGGTTTTGATCTGGTTTCGGCAGATCGACAAAGACGGAAGCGTCTTGATTTAGTGACTTTTCCGCGTGACCCTCTGAGTCTCAAACTATTGTCCCGTTTGACCAGTCAAGAAGAATTGACGGTGCAAAAAACTGTCCTGCGGACAGTTGTAGGAAGAAACCTCCGCCACGAAAGCGTTTACGCAAAAGTGCAGGGTGGAGGTCGATTTCAGGTGGGACTGCCATCAAATGCCGCTGATGTGTCTGTTCAGGCATTCATTGATGGAAAACAAGGAACAGTTCGACGTGAAGAGAATACGCTTGTCGTGTTACTGCCCAATGACAGGGAAGCTCATGTGGTTGATTTGCAGGTTTGGATTGGTCACGAGACACCTGCTTCGTTTGCGAATGTCAAACCTCTGCTTCGATTGCCATTCGGTGTGGGACGCGTTTATTGGCAAATCGTAGCACCGTCAGACGGTCACGTTCTGTGGGCCTCACCCACTCTGGGACGGAGCATGAGCTGGCGTTTTGATCGGTGGAAACTTTATCGGCAGCCCAGCCATGATGATCTTCGACTTCTGCAACTTGTCGATGCCACTTCAATTGCGATGCCACCCGGGAATCGATACTTGTATATCGGCTCTGATCTGCGTTCATTTGAGGTTGTGATTGTTTCGCGAGTCGTGCTTTGGGTGCTGATCGGTTCGGTTGTATTGCTTGCTGCCGGTGTCTTAACAAACTTTCCAAAGTCACGGCATCCTTTGACCGCGGTGGTGCTTGCGGTGATGTTCGGAGGCTTACTTGCGATTGCTCCAGATGCGGCGGTTTTGGCGGGCCAGTTTGGAATCATCGCGTTGGTTCTGGTTGTGGTAATGATCGCTGTGCGTGCGTTGGTATCACCCGCCAAGAATGGTCGCGTATTCAGCTCTTCTGTGGTCGCAGTAGATCAAACTCGCCCACCATCAACGCGATCTTTGATGCCGGCAATCGCAGCAGACCCCGCGGGTTCTGCGGCAGAGGTATTGCCCGAGCCGGCGCCCACTGAGGTGACCACGTGAGTCATTTTAAGCGCTGCCAAAATCGAGATCGGCGTGTTTCAGAATGGCAACTGACGACTGAATCTCTTTGCATTGACAAAGCTCTCTTCGTTAACTGGAAGATTCCTCTCAGGATCTCGGTGAATCGCTGTCGTCTTGTTTTATTTGTTGTACTCGTTTTCGGGTGGGCTGGGCTGTTTAGCTGTTTGGAAAAACCCGCCTGGGCGCAGGATGCAAGTGAATCCGGAAAGGTTGGGGAATCCGCGGAGTCGAACCAGCGAATAGATGATAAACCTGCCTCCGCTGAGCCAGTTCAGGAAAGTGCGAATGGGCAATCAGAAAATGAAAAGTTGTGGATACCAACTGTGCTACCTGATGGTCGCCGAATTACACCGATTGGGATGTACCAGTCGCAGATGGATGAGCTGGTGCCGAAAGATTACCATCCAGTTTCGTTAGAACAACTTAATCTTGCTATTGCAAAGTGGACTGCGCGAGCTACTGATGATCAGACCAGTCGGCTGAAGGGTGCTATTTATTGGGTCAGGGTCGTTGGTGATACTCTCGTTAGCGAGAAGAGTGTTCTGGATATCGAATCTGATCGCACAGACCAAGTCCGACGGTCACTGGGAAAGGTAAATCTGGCCATCGAACAGCCAAGGGGGTTTTCACAAGGAAACACCACCGTTCCACGGATGGAATCAGAAGTCGACGGAAATGTTGTGGCAGTGTTTCGCGGTGATGAAGTGCCAGGTACCAGCTCGGAGATTCGGTATTCGTGGAATATGCGGGGCAAAAAGTCTGCAAATGGGTATGCGTTTGACTTGAAAATTCCGAGAGCTCCACAGGCCAAGTTCTATTTTTCCATGCCCACGGGGACTTCGCTGCGTACTGATCAGGGAGTTCTGAGGCTTCGCTCTGGGCCACCAGATGAAGCGAGTGACTTGTCTGAGGTGAATGAGCTTAATGAGTCCAACGATTCGAAATGGGCAGTCGGTGTAGACTGGTACGAGCTTGATGCGGGGGGGCTTGATGCGGTCACCATTCATACTCAGGTAGAGCCAGCGAATTCAGAGCCGGGCAGCTTCATCATTAGACGCTCTGAAATGCAGTACGACGCGGATCGTCGCGGCCTGCAGTGGGCATGCAAAATGGCCGTCCAAGTTTCTGAGACGTGGAAGTTCCCCGAGTTATTTATTGGGGATGCAAACGTTACATCAATTGAACTTGGTGGCGAGTCAGTTCCGTTCTCAAAATCCGAAGCTGCTGATCGTAAAGGTTATGTGCAAATCAACTTGCTGGGTGATGCCGTGAATGAAGTGGGCAAGTTGCTGGATGTGGTTGTGCGGGGGCACAGTCGTTGGGAAAGTGCGCAGGGCTGGTGTGAACTTCCGATGCCGATTTGGATTGGTGATGCAGTTGTGCACGCAACAGTGGTTGATGAAGCTGTTATGTCTGTGCGAGAGCCTTTACGTATTCTGAATTGGAACTTGCCAGAAAATTGGCAGTGGGTTAGTCAAGACAGCCAGGCAGACATCACAACGATCACTGTGAGAGGGCCGGCGATCACTTCTGAATTTGACTCTGGTGCAGCGAAGTCCAGAAAAAATCTGGTCGCTAAGAGCCGTTGGTCACGTGTTCAGTTGGCAAACCGGGCAATTTTTACCCAGAGTGCAGCTGCGCTGCAATTCAATGTGATTGATGGCAGATTGCAGGCCAAAGCAAGGATTGAAATCAAGATTGATTCCGACCGAGTGGAGCCCGTGAGATTGCTTGTGCAAGATGGATGGCTCTGCGAATCACTCACTCTCCAGCATTCAGGCCGCGTCATTGAAAATCCGAGGATTCGGGCGGGCGAAATTGTGTTTTGGCCAGAGACCCAAGATGTCAAAAGTGCCACTATCCTGGTCGAGGCTGAGGGCAGTACTGATCTGATACAGGAAAGCAATGTCAGACGGAGAACAGCGAACAATTCCAATAGGAATTTGAACGCAGAGAAAAAGAACAACTCGACCGGCAATTTAGCGGGGAACTTAGGGAAAACAGGCAATCGTAATCCAGATACAAATCGAGCGATGGCAACGCGCGTGCCCGCAAGTTGGTTTTTGAGATCAAAGCAGGCACGTGGAAACGTGATTGCCGCTGTAACACCGCCCAAAGATCTGAACTGGAGTGGTGAAGTAGCGTTGCAACGGGGTGCCTTTGATCCAGATTCGCTGACACAGGAGCAACGAGCGTTCTTTTCTGGGTTGAGCTCTGAAACACTTTGGTTTGAGCCTGCTTCGGGACGTACGCCGGAGTTGCTGTTGTTAAAACCAAGTGTCAGTTTCAATGCTGCAACGTCCTTTGATGTCAGGCGTCTTGGTGACGAAGTATTCGAGACGTTGGAAATAGAAATACAATCCGATGGTTTGTTTCGAGAAAGATTGCAAGTTCAGACTGGCAGTTTGGAAGGACGTGGTGAGTTTTTGTGGTCCATCAGTGACATTAGTGATGGATCCACGATTGGTTTACCAGCATCGGACGTATCCGAGATCGCTGGTGCTTATTCAATTGATCTATCTGAGAGAAATTTGCGTGGTCGGAAGTTGATAGCCCGTCGAACGTATAAGACACCCGCGTCAATCGAAATGCAGCTGCCAATCGTTAGTGGGGCATCGTCACAGAATGCCATCGCGACTATCGGTGAGGGGCTTTTGGTCAGCCAGAAACCACCGGATGTTCAGCGGGTGCCGAGAGGGACCTCCGCTTTGAAATCGGAAGCAAAACGCTCAGACGATGAGCTTGTGAGTGATGCGAATATAGCCGTGGACGAAAGTGATGGTGATGTCACGACCATCGATGGCATTACCCAACTCAGGTACAACGCCATACAGTCGTCTTCGATCACTTTGCGACGGTCGGATGTGAATCCGAGTGTCACCATTGTTTGGCGAGAACAGATTCGAGTTGAAGCATCCAGTCGTGGAACTGATCGTATCGAAGCGACTTATCGGGTCTCGCCCACCACACCTCTGATTATCTCATATGAGCCCGAATTGCAGTTGGAATCGGTGATCCGCAATAACAAGCCAGTTGATTTGATGTCGGTGCAGCGGAGGCCTTTGATTCTTGAGCCGCGATCTGACACCGAAATAATTAAGGTTGTGTGGAATCGTAGTCAGTACGGCCCCAGTTGGATGCGGGAATGCAGGTTGCCCCTAATTGACGTGTCCGGAACCGTGCTCAAATCCGAGTACCGTCTGGTGGCTGCTTCGGATACGTTTGCCCCACTCGCTTTGCTCAGAGGTGAGCAGGGAGGGCAGGGAATCGCCGCCGTGATTGCCATGCAAGCCGGGGAATCAACGACTTTGGTGCGTCGCAATATCGCTTTGGCAATGGGTTGGTTATTAGCTCTGTTGACCTTCGCGTTGTGTTGGTTCATTGCAGAACGATCACCTTCTGTTGTGGCCGGGATGGTTGTTGTCTTTACAGGAATTCTCTTCCTCTGGTGGCCTTGGAAGTTAGCTGTGATTGGCTGGTTCATAGTTCCGGCGATCACCGCGGCAATGCTGACAACGAGTCGCTATTGGTTGTGGTTCAGCCAATCTGATAACGAAATATCGAAAATGGAAGGCGAGACATTAGGTGGCTCGAGGGACATGTCGCATGATTTTTCGCTTGACACCGCAGCCAAAGTGCTGGGGTTGTTGATCGCCATTTCCCTTTTTTCATCAGCTGTTGTCGTCGCTCAGGATGGACCTGAGTCGGTCGAGAAACAGCCTACGACAGATAGTGTCCCAGATGTCAATGTATTAGTGCCGATGGACAAGGCCGGAAAACGTCTCGGCTCGATGGTTTACATTCCACGCAAGATGCATTCTCAGTTATTTCAACGTGTCAATCGCTTAGAGCCAAAAGAAGCTCGCATCGCTGTTGCCGATTACAGGGTGAATATGCAGCCCGATTTAGTGCAAGCAGGTATGATTGATGGGCTTAGCATTGAAGCGGATTATCTCATTCATCTCGAAGATGGTGAGCAGGGCATCAACGTGGTCAGAATCCCAATCCCATTCGCCTCGATTCGAACGGCAAAATTGATGAGTGATGTAGGCCGGGTCAGTCGTTTTGCACCGGATAAGGACGGTTGGACAATTGCCACTCTTCCAGCAGTCGGCTACGTACAGATTCGATTTTCACTGTTGGCGACCGTTTCGATTAATGAACCGTGGGTAAAAATCTCTGCTACTATCCCGCCAGTCGCCTCCTCTCGTCTTGTGGTGCAGTCTGAGCAGAGTGTCAGCGCTTTGCGCGTTGCAGGTCGGTTACTCGACGAAACAGAGTTGCGACGATGGAAAGAAAATCTCGGGCCAACTCAGGAGATGGCAATCGAGTTCCGAACATTGCAGACGGCGAAAATGGACGTTCCAAGGACACTCGGCAGGCGATATCGCGTGAACGCCGGACGTAGGCAGGTCACGATTGAATGTGAGGTTGATCCGCCCGGATTGCTCGCAGAGGGAGAGACCTTCCAGTTTGATATACGGGACGCGGCTATGCCACGACTTACCTACGGTGACTGGCGTCTTGAAAGCAGCGAATTGCGGAGCTCGAACCGAAGGCAAATGATTCTCAAGTGCCTGAAAGATGATCCCGGCCCAATAGGATTGCTCTGGACCCTGCCACCTACGGTTGTTGACGAGCAGGGAGGTGATTCGGGTGCAATCGAAATTCCCGAGGTTACTGCGACCTTCGGTGAAAATGGTGATGCTTGGTTGGCTCTTTATAGTGATGCAGAATTGCAGTTCAATGCACTCGATGCGAGAACCAGTGATGCTTTTTCAGTGGATGACTTTAATAAAAGGTGGCGAGGTTTCACTGAGAAAATTAATGACCGATGTTATGTGATTTCAGGTGAATTACCGTCATTGACATTGAGTGAACGAATCAAGCAACCATCCGTCGTAAGGCAACAGCATGACTTGAAAGTCTTGGGTGATCGCCTTGAATTGACGTATCGCGCGACCTTGCGTCCCGGCACTGATTTAGGCGAAAGATATTCGTTGCTGTTGCCTGAAAATTTGGAAGTGGTGCGGTTGACTGTCAACGGTGAGCCTTGGGCGGTGGAACCAATCGTGGTACGAGGTGAGGCAGAAATTCCGTTGCCCAGCGTTTTTCAGGATGGTTCAGCTGAGGTGAATGAAACACAAATTGACGTCGTGGGTGTGCGTCGATTCAATTTGCGTGCAAACAACCGGTTCCAGAGCTTCGTTCCTCCTCGAATTACACTGGCACCAGAAATTGAAACAATTGACCAATACAGCATTTTGCATGACAGGTCGACGACATTAGCGGTCACTGATCTGCCGCTGCCGGATTTAGCAGATCCCAGTGTTGCATTCACTGAGCAGTCCTTGGCCGAAGGTTGGATCCCAGAGGCGTTTTGGGCGATACCGTCGGACGTTAAAGTGAATGCAACGAGTTTGGGGGGGCGTTACCGCGTTGCAAAACGTAGTGACGCATTCGACTGTGAACAGGAAATTGTGCTGGAGAGAGACGCAGAAGCATGGCGAATGGCCGTGCAGCTTAAGTTTCTTCCAGGACCACGTCCTGATTTCATCGATGTTGAAATTCCATCGAGGTGGTGTGAGCTTGATTCTCTGTCGGTTGAAAAGGCCAGACTTTGGACGCGGCAGCCATCGATCGATCCGTCGCGTCAGATCATCCGAATTGCTCCTGATTTTGATAACGCGAACAACAGGAGTGTGATCATTCGAGGGCAACTTGTCGGCGCGGATTCGGCACGGGTGAGCGTGCCATCGGTGCGTGTGCTGGGGCGGGGCAAACGACGCGTCATGATCAATGTCCCGAATCGTTTCGGGGATGAAAAATTGCAGTGGCGAGAACAGGCAGTCAAGGCTGTTAGCGCCAACGCTGAGAATCGTGCAAGGTATGAGTGTCAGAGACCATCGTGGACTGTGGATTTAGCTCCTTTGCCAGAAGTGGACGTCGAGCCTGAGCTATTCGGTGTCGACGTTGGGGTGTTTCCTCAAAGTGATGGCGTTCTTGTGCTGTCACATTGGGACTTGTTTCCGGGAGGCTTGGACTCGGTGGTCGTCGAGTTGCCTCCAGGTACCAAACTTCTCGCTGCATGGGCGGCGGGTCGAGCGGTCGTTGCTGAATCGATCGAATTGCCGAGGAGTGATGAGCAGGCAACGTTGGTACGGGTCCCGCTCGCCTTGACCCGGTTGGTGCAGCCAATTGAATTGTTGTTAGATGCTTCTGCGTCAGTCGCAAGGCGAGGTGAGTACCTGCCAGAGTTGAAAGATATTCCCAAGACTGGACTTTGGTTAACTCACTACGGTGCTGGCGATCGATTGGATTTGAATGACAGGCAACCAGATTTATTATCCGAACGTGGTCTGTCCCTCGCCCGTGCTGTGGTCGAATCTGTTGAATCACTGGACCGTCTTTCACAGAGACCAGCTGCTGAAATTGCTGCGTGGTTGCAGTTGTGGCTGAAACGCTATTGGATGATAGCGGAGTCATCTGGGCATGTACTTCGGCTTGCAGGTGAGACGGGGTCGACTGATTCCCTACTGCTGAATAACGATGACCTACAGTTTGGTGTAACGGTCACCCTCGCTGACCAAAAACGTTGGAAAGAACTTGATGCGAGGATGGGAGTATTTGTTGAACGATTCTTGAGCAAGAAGGAGATTGCTGAAACTCGGGAAGCCAAGTTCTTTCTCTTTGATGTCGGTGGTTTTGAGGGTTTTTATCCGCGGACGGTCGTTGATTTGGGAGCCAGCGATTCTGTACCTACTGTTCAGGTTGCATCCGAAAGCGATAGTGGACTTAGGAATCTGATCGTCAATAGCATTACGTTGGCTATGATCATTGCATTGCTTAGTTGTGTTGGTCCTCTGCAACACTACGTGGTTCCCGTGGTCAGACACCCTGCATTCTGGCTCGCACTCGTCGGTATCTTTGGGTTTGCTGTGGCACCGGTACCTGTGGCAGGGGCTATCCTTCTCGTCGCGATTTCCCTACCGGTGTTTCCTTCACGGCGATCGTCACCGGCCCGATGAATGCGTTAAAATATTGGCGTGCTCGCGGATAACTTGACGTGTTCGATTGATGCTGGGCAGAGTCGATGTTTACAGTGCGGCGTTTAGCACTGCAGCAACCGACTGCAGCAGTCAGGAACCGCCGCCAATCACATTGTTATGAATGGAAATACAGTGGTAATGAATCATCAACTCTTCAAATCTTGTATTCAGGCATTGTTCGTTGTTGCATGTGTGTGGCTGGGCGTTGGCCTGAGTTCTGTGCATGCCCAGAGCAGGAGTGGAAAACAGAGGTCTGGTGATGCAGCAGGGCCAAACTTGATTGGCAACCGAGTGAACCTAGCACACACAGTTGAAAAAATCCAAGATTCCCTGCAGGTGCGCTCAGGGTACGCGGTTCAGGTGATTGCGTCAGAGCCTTTGATTGCAGATCCGGTAACGGCACGGCTTGATCATAAGGGCAGGCTGTGGGTGGTTGAGATGCCTGATTACCCGATGGGGCCCGATGAAGGTGAAGCTCCAAGTGGGAGAATCAAAATCCTCCAAGACACCGATCAGGATGGTGTGTTTGATCAGTCCACCCTCTTTGCTGACGGACTGTTATTTGCAACGGGCGTTCAGCCGTATCGCAATGGGGCGTTTGTGACACTGGCGGGAAAAATAGTGTTTTTGAGAGACCATGATGGTGATGGACAGGCCGATGAAAGCGTCGTCCTTTTTGAAGGTTTTGCAGAACAGAATCAGCAATTGCGAGCGAATCATCCGACGTTGGGGCCGGACGGGCTAATCTACGTAGCAGGTGGTCTGCGGGGGGGATCCGTCCAAGCAAGCGATCCTCGTTATGAACGCAAGGCCGAGCCAGTGGATCTACGTGACAGGGATTTCTGCTTTGATCCCGAAGGTGGATGGTGGGGATCCGTTCCGGGAAAGAGTCAGTTTGGGGTTTCGATTGATGACTTTGGCCGGAGATTTGGTTGCAGTAACAGGAACCCGGCGATGATGTCTGTATTGACATTAGACGCTGTTCTGCGTGATCCACTCCTGGTAGGACGTGATGCGATTCACGATGTTGCCTATTCTGCGGAGAAGTCACAGGTTGTGGCGCAGGGCCAAGCTTGGACCACAAGTAATCTGCACTCTGGGCAATTCAGTGCTGCTTGTGGCGTTTTTGCTCCGGGCTGGCGGTCTGGTGATCATGAATGGTTGCTTGCCTGCGAACCAACGGCATACATCGTGCAACGTCAAAAATTGTCGCGAGACGGTAGTGTTTGGAAATCTCGACGTGAGGCACGTTCTAGCGAGTTTTTATCTTCAACCGATGATTGGTTTCGGCCCGTTGATATCACCGCTGGCCCTCAGCAGTCGGTTCTGATTGTCGACATGGCCCGAGCAGTGATTGAGCATCCCGACTTCATGCCAAGTGAGCTGAAGTCGCGTCCTGATCAACGTGATGGCACGGCGTTGGGAAGAATCTGGAAAGTGGCAAAGGAGTCAGTCCTACCCCGCGTTGCTAGTCTCAACACGATCGATGACGCGATCAACTGGTTGAAGTCAGATTCAGTTTGGCAGCGAACGTCAGCGTCACAGTTTTTGCAGGAAAAAGGAGAGGAGGTGCTGCTGCCTCTCGGTGACTTAGTACTGGACTCGCAAGGTATCCCTGCCGCGCGAGCTCGCGCGGCATGGATACTCAATAAACATGGCAGTCTTAGTAAGCGTCATGCTGTTTCTCTGATGAAATCTGGCGATGCGCGAGTCCGGGCACTTGGCATTCACTTATCACAGGGACGACCTGAGTTGTTGGAAAATGTTCTGGCGATGCACGCTGACGCCGATTCCTTGGTGGTGAGGCGAGTGGCTGTAGTGGCTGGTGCGGCACCGGATTTTGCATCCTCCCGTATACGAGCTTTGGTCAATATTGCCGCCCGATGGGCATCCAAAGATGAATGGATTCGGTTGACGGTGGCGAGCGTAGATTCCTCACTGCTGAGGGACCTGTCTCGGCAGTTGGCTAGCCGGGCGCAGGTGGATGTACGTTTACTCACGCATTTGGTCGAACGAGTAGGCATCGATTCGCCTGTGGCTGCGGCCGCGATTGTTATTGCTGCAGGTCCCCGGGCGAATCCGGATTCTATTTTGAATCGGCGGCAAGTGGAGCTGTTGAGGGCATGGATGCGGGGGGTACGGAGGTCTCGGCAGACGGTTTCGAAAGTGCTAGCGACCTTGCCTGAGAATCAGCGAGTTGAGCTGCGGGAGCTTGCGTCTAATGCTTTGAAAACAGCACAGACGTCGGCTGTTCCTGCTGATCTGCGTGCCGCTAGTCTGTTGCTTGCGTCAGATTTTGGTGAAGTTAAATCACCGCTTCGAGAATTGGTGAGGGATACATCCTCGCCAGATTTGCGAGCTGCTGCTTTACCATTGAATTTGCGGAACGACTCGGAATGGACGCGAGACTATCTGGTTCAGAATCTCACCGGGATGACCATGACTGTGCGTTCGGCAGCGATAGCAGCATGCATCAGACGTGTCGAAGATGTGAAGTGGTTCTTGCAGGAAATTGAAGCGGGTGAGATACCTCGAACGGTCGTTGATCCAGCAACGGCAAAAAAATTGCGACAGCACCCTGACGCAGTGGTCAAGGCCGCTGCTGGCCGGCTGCTAGCCACCGACCCCAATCGGGCAAAAGTATTGAAACGGTACGAGGGTTCGGCCACTTCGCTGGGTAATGCCGCACTTGGAAAGCGTCTATTCAAAGAGCATTGCTCAGCCTGTCATCAGGTCGGCGGGGTGGGAACCAATGTTGGGCCGGACATTAGTGATTCGCGTACAAAAACTCCCCTTGCGCTTCTGACTTCAATTTTAGATCCAAATGCAGCTATCGATGCCGCATTCATTCAACATCGCGTTCTGACGTTGGATGGACGAGTGCTGGATGGCTTGTTGGTAGGAGACGCAAACAACACTGTGATCCTTCAGCAAAAGGGAGGAAAGCGGGTGGCGATTCCACGTGATGAGATTGAGCGATTGCAGGCACCCGGTGTATCGTTAATGCCGGAGGGATTCGAAGAGACCCTTAGCCCCGGCAAGATGTCTGATTTGCTCTCTTATCTTAAAAATTGGCGGTATTTAGACGGCTCAATACCCGGGGACATCCCCGGCCGAAATTGAGTTATCTGAAAGCAGGCGTAGCGTTGGTATGACAGACTGTTCTGCTGCTGCCAAGTGACGCCATGTGACCAGCGCCTTGTCAGCGGTACCTAACCAAAGCTGATTCGGCAGAAATATAAAATGAGAAGCGAGAAACGATGATTGAACAGCAGCGTGATCGTCCCCTTAGGATGGGGCTCATTGGCGGGGGAGGTAATGGCTTCATTGGTAAGGTGCATGTCACTGCAGCAACACTTGATCGTGAGGCAGTACTCATTGCTGGAGCTCTTTCGTCAGATCTCAAAAGATCTCGTGAGTCGGCGTCAGCTATGGGAATTGGACCCGACCGCGCCTATGGATCATTTCGTGAATTGATCAGTGCAGAAAAATCACGGCCCGCAGAGGATCGAATTGATTTTGTTTCGATTGCGACGCCAAATCACACACACCGAGAAATAGCCTGCGCTGCACTCGAAGCAGGATTTCATGTGGTGTGTGATAAACCGATGACAATCACCATGAACGATGCAGATGCGATGGTGTCTGCCGTGCGTGATACCGATCGTGTGTTTGCGCTCACCCACAATTACTCAGGTTATCCATTGGTGCGTCAAGCACGTGAGTTGATTGCCAATGGCGATTTGGGTGATTTGATCGCGATTCGAACCAATTACGTGCAGGGGTGGATGCATGGAATGCGTCCGGATGAAATTCCTGCGCGGGGAGCATGGAAGTCAGATCCAAATAAGAATGGCCGCGCGGGTTCGCTTGGTGATGTGGGGACACATGCTTTTCATTTGCTCCAGTTCATTTCAGGCATGACCCCGACCAAGGTGCTTAGTCATATGCGGTCCTATTCATCTCACCATGAGTTAGATGATTATGGACATGCGATGCTGCAGTTCGCTCAAGGTGCAACGGGTATGGTCACATGGAGTCAGGTGTCACATGGGCGTTTGAATGATTTATCCATCGAAGTGGATGGTAGTAAAGCATCTTTGGCATGGCGTCAGGAGGAACCGAACCAACTCTTGCTGCGTGCTTTGGGGGAACCGACAAGGATTTACGAAAGAAATCCAAATGCTGGTTACACTTTACCCTCAGCGGTCGCCGCGTGTCGTCTGCCAGGCGGGCACCCGGAGGCATTTTTTGAGGCATTCGCAAATGTTTATCGCGATGCCTTTTCAGACATGCGGCGAATCATGCGAGGTGAAAAATTGGGTACCGAACCAGTTCTGTACCCCTCAGTCTACGATGGAGCAAACGGCGTTCACTTCATGCAGCTATGCTTGGAGAGCATGGAGGCCGACGCGGCGTGGCAAACCTGGTAAACGGGTCTTCAGACGCCAAACGCCGCGTTCGCTATGGTTTAGGTAGCCCCGTCGTGGCCTTCGCTTCTGCATCAGTGTTGATTGCCTGGTAGACAGTCCATGCACGCTTGCGTTGACCGTGTGGGTGCTCCTTGGTTGGTAGCGTTCGAAGCCCGAGCTTCAAGCCGCCTTCGTCGGGATGATCGACCCATCGGTGGTAATGAAAAGATTCGATCCATGGATAGTTGCGTATCTTTTGCATTGCATAGTGTAGTGAGCCTGCTTGTCGGTTCTGATCCGTAGCCTCATAAGTGGGCGTGTGGAATCCCTGCTCACTCAGCAATACACCCCTTATTTTTCCATTGTTCTGTCGCATTGCACTCTGGTTCAGAAAATCGCCCAACACATGCAGGTTCTGAATGGTGATCAAAGGGCTATCGAAGTGGTTCTCGATGTTTGTGTCCTGCCACGCTGTTTTTGCGAAGAGGCTTTGCGGGTAAGGGTGATAGGCAACTCCCCAAGCAAAGTCACCCTCCTGGTTGCTGTATCGTTGCAACGCAAGCAATGTTTGTTTGGGAGACAGTTGTTCCCAACGATTTGGTTTGATCACATTCCAATTGTGCGTCAGTGAAATAAAAACGCGGGCATGTGGATTAAAGGCGCGAGCTGAGTTGTGGATCATTCGCATGGATCGATAATATGTTTCCAGATAGATCTCGTCGGGTTGTTTTCCCATGTTGGTCCAGACAGGATGATAATCCACTTCATTGTGAGCAATCCAATTGGTGATCACACCTGGTGCTTGATCTTGCGTGCTGTAACGTTCGGCGATGCGACTTAGCACATAACCATAAATAGTGGTTCCTCGAGGGGTACTCATGTTGGGCATGGTATACACGCCACCCTCAGATTCTGGATGTTGCAGGACAGACTGTATCTGACCTTGAGTTGTTCTTGGAATCAGAACAATTGCGGTCACGATGATGTTGTGCTGTCTACAATGACCGACGAGTTGGTCTAGAGCGGTGAATGCAGAAGAGTTGAAATAGGTCGGTGGACCAGGCGAAGGAATCGCTTCTCGTCCGTGACCGCCAGAATCGCTAATGAAGCGATTGAGTACCAGATTGATGGTCACCGCTTTGATGCCCAGTGCATGCAGGTCCGATTTTGGACCCCGAGAACTGAAACCACTTAGGCCCTTTTGGTTCCCGGGGCGCAACGGGGCGTTTGCAGTGAGGTTGGTTATCTTGAACTCATTCGCGTAGTGTCGTGCAGACAAGAAGACATCCCGTTGGTCTTTTTGTTCGGTAGCCTTAATTCGCCAGCCGCTAAAAAGCCGATCTCGGCTGCCCACCATTCTTGGTAGGACCAAAGAAAACTGATTTTGTTCTAATTTCAGAGGAGAGGGTAACGTTGTGCCATTGTCATCGATTTGCACATCAGGTGGAAATTCGACGAGCCGAACCGATGTGTGAGTTCTGTCACCGGATGTTGGTGGAATCCGTCCAGCCAGCGTGATCGTATCCTTCTCAATCAGCACCTTGCTGAACTTGGCCGGAAATGAAGTTGTCCTATATTCTCGAATGGCTTTTGCTGAAACCTTTTTCTGTTCTTCTCGTTTGATTTGATCCGCAGCAAAATCGCGTTCTCGTTGGGTGGGTGGACGTATTTTGATGTTTCGAATTAAAAGTGTTCGATTGGTTTGAAGACCGAGATCCAATCTGACCTGCGTGATGGGGTCGGGTAATTGTTTTCCATAGCGAGGGTTAATAGGAGCGGCATATTCTCGCCATCCCTCCGCGACAGGAAGGTTGGGCAGACTCAACTGCATGTTGGGACTGATGGGTGGTCCAATGAACATCGAGACATTCTCGATGCCGTCTGGGCAGAAGTATTCAAACGACAATACTGACTCACTGAGGAGTAGGGGTGTGCCCCACTCCCATACGATGAATGGGTCATTTCCTGTTGTGGTAATGCTGAGGTTGCCGTCTCGCGTGCCGAAAGTAATGTGGTTAGTCCGCACAGGTTCATCTGGAAACGTAATCGATTTGGGCTGGTCTGCTTTCAAAACGCTTCGGCAACAAAAACTGTGCTGTGTAAGGATGCAAAATAGCACTGCCAACCAGTTTGTAATTGCTGCCGATTTTGTTTGGTGCGTAGTGTGCATGGCAGTAGTCAGGTTATATTTGTGCATCGAGACGATAAATGGAGAGCAGTGGGCGAATGAAAAAGCAGGAACGAGCAGCAGTGGTACGTGAACGGTTGGGTGAATTGTATCCTGACCCACCGGTTCCTTTGGATCATCAAGACGAATTTACGTTGTTAGTTGCTGTTCTGCTGAGCGCGCAATGTACTGATAGGAAGGTGAATGAAGTTACACCTGAGTTGTTTCGACGCGCGCCGGACCCTCATTCAATGCGTGAGTTGGGCGAAAAAAAGATTCTGTCGATAATTCGACCACTTGGTTTGTCAAAGCAGAAAGCCAAAAGTTTGGCAGGCCTTGCTGCGATGCTTATTGAAGAATTTGACGGGGAAGTGCCACGGTCGTTTGAAGGACTTGAGAGCTTACCTGGAGTTGGTCACAAAACTGCAAGTGTAGTCATGGCACAGGCATTCGCGGTCCCCGCATTTCCCGTCGATACGCACATTCATCGTCTGGCCCAGAGATGGGGACTTTCCAGTGGGAAAAATGTGTTGCAAACCGAGAAGGACCTAAAAAAGTTATTTCCCAGGTCTGATTGGAATGACTTGCATTTGCAAATCATTTTCTATGGTCGTGAGTATTGCACAGCACGTGGTTGTGATGGAACCAAGTGCCCTTTGTGTCGTGAGCTTTATCCGAGGCGACGAACACCGGTGGTTTGGCGTAAGCCGTAAGTCAGATACGAACAGTTCCCTGACTGCTCGGAGTCGAACATCGATGTCGGTGTAGGTTTCTTTTGTAGCAACTGGGTGGATTTGTGAATGCGTTTTCGTATCACGAGTGGTTTGCGAATTGCGAGATCAGGGTTCGGGTTGATGTGTTAGTACCAGATTGTCCCGATGAACAACATTTTCATAGGGACGATGGCCGAGGATATCTGAAATGTTCTCGCTTGACTGGCCGATGATTTGATCGACTTCTGTGGATGGGTAATTGATGAGTCCGCGAGCGATTTCTCTGTTGTGGCGATCCTGAATGGAAACAACACTGCCTTGTTCATAAGATCCCTTGCTGTCAGTGATACCGATGGCAAGCAGGCTACCACCATGTTGGCAGACAGCATCAACGGCGCCATCGTCCAGAACTAATGTGCCGGTGACACGCGCGGCGCTGCTGATCCAACGCCGTCGTCCACGGATCGATTTTTCAGGGGGAAGGAATAAAGTTCCAATCGGTGTGTCTGAAAAGATTTTGTCCAGAACCCGATCATCTCGACCCGGAGCAATGATCATGCTCTGGCCGTGTGAAGTTGCCACTTGGGCAGCTTCCAGCTTACTCGACATCCCACCCTTGCTATGGTTGCTTTGCTGATCCTGCGCCAAGGCGAGAACTTTTTCATCAATGGTTTTTACCAAATCGATTCGCTTGCTGTCTGGGTGATTGGGTGGCCCGTCATAAAGACCATCGATGTCAGACAAAATGATCAGAATTGCCTCAGGTAGCAAGCCTGCTACTTGCGCTGCCAGACGGTCATTGTCACCAAAAGTGGTCATCAATTCGGAAACAGCAACAGAATCGTTTTCGTTGACAATGGCAATGGAGTTGTAGGCATGAATCTGAATGAGGGCATTCCGAACATTCAGGTAGGCGTTTCGTCGTCGCAGGTCTTCCGCCGTTAACAGTACTTGCGATGCGTGCCGGCCCATGTTGGCCAGAGATGCTTCATAGGCCTGCATCAGATCGGTTTGTCCGATTGCTGCTATCGCCTGTAGTTGTGCCAAACCGCTTGGACGCTGCTCGAGACCCAGTTTGCCCATTCCAGCGCCCACGGCACCACTGCTGACCATGACCGTTTGACGGCCTGTGTCGGCAATGCGGCAGAGTTGTTCAGCCAGTAGGTCAATTCGCCGACGATCCAACTTGCCATCAGCGGTCGTGATCACACGAGTGCCCACTTTTACGACCACGCTGCGGGCGTTTTCGATCGCGGCAAGCCGCAGTGCCTCGGTAGTGGGTGAGTCCATGAATCGACTGGGGGAAATGATTTTTTCTGAACTTTTTAGTGATTTTACCGCCTGTTGCGTGCAAAATGCATTGCCTGCGGCAGATCCATTGTCATGGGGAATCGACGAGCTTGGAAGCCCGCTGTACTTTGGGACGCTGTGCGATGCACGATAGCGATTTACCTAGCTTCTGCCGGCGTTCCAAATGTCGGTTCCGACTTCAACGGAATACCTTCGATATGAGCGAAATACATCACGAGTGTGGTGTTGCAGCCATTTACCACTTATCCGGTCGTGGTCGCAGTCCGCTTTGTACGGATGACGGGCCACGGCACATTTCCCGGCTGCTGCCTCGAATGTTGCTGGACATTCAGAACCGTGGGCAGCTTGCTGCTGGGATGACGACGTTCAATCCGGATTGTGCTTCATTGCTGAAAAACCGGAAAGATGTTGGAACGGTCACGGAAGTCTTTCGGCTGAATCATCGCGCTAAGGCAGAGGCTCTTATGAAGTCGCTGGCGGGTCGCGCAGCGATCGGGCATGTTCGCTACGCCACCTGTGGTCAGGATGATCGTAATTATGCGCAGCCCTTCGAACGAAAGCACATCCACAAGCGGAAGTGGTTCAGCTTTTGTTTCAATGGCCAACTCTCAAACTACGGAATTTTGAAAGAACGGCTGTTGGCTGATGGGGACCATCATCTGGCACTCGATACCGATACAGAAATCATTCTTCACGAATTCGGTCGTTTGCTAAGTAAGTCGCAATCCCGCATCGACTGGATCGATGTGTTGCGAAAAACGACTGCCGGATTCGATGGTGCGTACAGCCTCGCCTTGTTGACTGCGGAAGGCGAGATGATAGTCGCTCGTGATCCACTGGGTATCAAACCGATGTGTTACGTCCACGAGGGACCCTTGTTTGCCGCTGCCAGTGAGAGCGTTGCGCTGCTTAATCTTGGCTTTGAGAATGAGCAGATCAAATCCTTGCCGCCGGGGCATGCAATCGTCATTGATCCGAAAACTGGATTCAGAATGGAGCGTTTTGCGCCAGAGCAAAAGCCAGCACATTGCTTTTTTGAATGGATCTATTTCGCAAATGTCGCCAGCACACTTGATGATCGAAGTGTCTATCTGAGCCGAACCAAACTTGGGGTTGAACTTGCGAATGCTGAACGCGAATTTGGTGGAGTCGATCTAAATCCTGATGACACCATCATTGTTCCGGTACCTGATACCAGTAAAGCTGCTGCGGATTCGATGGCCTATGAATTATCGATTCCCAGTCGTGAAGGTTTGATCCGCAATCGTTATGCGGGCCGTACTTTCATCGAAGCAGGTCGGGCACGCAAAGCCAAGGCTGCTACCAAGTACACACCACTCAGAGAAGTACTGAAAGACAAGCGTGTCATTCTGGTCGAAGATTCAATTGTTCGTAGTACCACAATGAATGTTTTGCTCGATCGAATTCGGGAAGTCGGCGGCGCTAAGGAAATTCACGTGCGCGTAGCCTGTCCGCCAATCATCGCACCCTGTTTTTATGGGATCGACATGAGTACGGTCGATCAGTTGATTGCCCCCAAATACTTCACACCGAATGGTGCTTTGACCGAGGCCAACCAGCAGCGACTGGCTGACGACCTTGGAGCAGATTCGTTGAGGTATCTGCCGGTCGAGGCGATTTCACGTGCCATTGGAAAACCGGCAGACCATTTGTGTCAGGCATGTGTGACGGGAACCTATCCAACAACTTGTGGTCAGCATCTTTATCAGATTGCTCTTGATAATCGGGGGGCCAAGATGGATAGCAAACGAACGTATGAACAACTTGCTGCAGCTTTATCTGAAGCGTGATCGAGGTGCTGGGTAGTCGATAGCGCCGCTCGGCTTGCTCCCATGATCATGAGCCCAGTCCGCTAGCGAGGTGTTCCAAGAGTGAGATGTAATATCCCATGAGCGTACGCTAATGGTTTAGCCGCTTTCGGAATGAGTCATGGTCACTGATAGACCGGCAGCATTCAAAGGCTGCACCAGTTCCGATTTAATCGGGCAACCATGTTGATGTAGTGAATCTTGGAGAGCGATTAAAAACATCTGTTCCGCGATTGATTCGGATATCTCGCGTTCGCTTGGTTTTGCTGCAAAGCAAAGTGACCAACCTCGCCCAAGGTCTTCACCCTGGGAAGCAACATGGATGCAGCAAGTCTGAGTTAATCTTGCATCGGAACTGAGAGGTGTTGTGGGCAAGGTTGCTGTTAATGCGATACCGAATGCTAGTTGGGGTGTATTAATATATGAGGTTGCCCTGCGATAGGCTGTTTGTGCAAGTACTTTCGCAGTCGGTTGGGATGCGTAGCCTTCGGTGGGTTCGAAGCCGAGGTATTGTTGAGTTGCCATGCGGGAGTAAGGCACGACAGCCTCTACAAAGTTGAGCGACGCACCCGAGCGACGAAGGCAGCGAGAGATTGCGCCTGTACCTCCACCCGTGACTACCATCGCAATCTGCATGTCGGACAGGCAGAGGTCGTTGAGAATGCATGTCCACGCTTTGTCAGTTGGTTGAAATTCAATTCTATCTGTCATGTCGGTTGATCGCTGCTGGATGACTTAAATCCACGATTTGCGTTATTGGCGCGCGGGAAATGGTATTTGTATTAAAATGTTAAGGCCATTGCTTGGGTATTTCAGAGTGTGTCCATAGGCGGTCAGAGCTACCTGCGACCGGGCTTTTGCTCGGTTTTTGAAGACAAATCCCCGTATTCCATACGATCTCATTTTCCGGTGGGCCTTGTTATCGTCCTACACTACGCGAGTGGAATCCCAAAACGATGATTGTAGGACATTCAAGGCGTCAATTCCGTGACACAGTGTTACAGTAAATTGGGCCTCTCATTTGTGAGTGAAATGGTTAGGATGGCGATTACGTTTGGGAAGTTTTCTCATCGTTTTATGAGATCATCGGTAGTAAGTTCGCGAGTGATTGACCGCCATGTTTGTAAAGTACTATTGGATACTGCTGGTTTGCTGTTCCCTGTTTGCGCCGGGGGGGGGCCTTCATGCTGCCTCACCCAGCCTTGAGCCTGCAAAGTTAGAAGCCCTGGAACTCACTGATTTTCGTGGTCGGAATTGGACGCTGGAGGATTTTGAAGACGATTCCATATTAGTTGTCGCGTTCTTTGGGACGGAATGTCCGTTGGCGCAGTTTTATGCAACTCGCCTGAATCGGATTGTGCAGCAATACAGTGACGAATCTGTACAAGTAATCGCCGTGATTAGCAACCGACAGGATTCGCTTGAAGAAATCGCTGCCTTTGCTACGCGTAGAAACTTGAGCTATCCCGTTGCCAAGGACCCGGCAAACCGTTTCGCTGATCAGATTGGTGCCGAACGGACCCCGGAAGTCTTTGTTTATGACTCTGAAAGAAAATTGCGTTACCGTGGTCGAATCGATGATCAGCGCGGTGTTGCGCATGATTTGTTGGAACCGCGTCGTCGTGATCTTCAGCTGGCTATCGATGAATTGATCGAGGGTAGAGAAGTGAGTGTGCCAAGGACTGAGCCCTCAGGATGCATCATTAGTCGGACCAAGCAAGTAGATTTAAAGAGTACGGTTACCTACGGTACTCACATCGCCAGTATTTTGAGGAAGAATTGTGTCGGCTGTCATCGCGAGGATGAGCTGGCTCCTTTTTCTCTTACCGATGGCGAAGAAGCCTCTCATTGGGCCGACATGATGGTGGAGGTTATTCGCGAGGAACGTATGCCACCATGGCACGCCGACGAGCAGCACGAGAAGTTTTCCAACGAACGAAGATTGACTGAAGAAGAAAAAGAGCTGGTCTTTAGATGGGCTGAGGCTGGCGCTCCAATCGGACCGGAACCAAACCTGCCACCACTGACGCCCAAGCCAGCAGGGTGGCAACTGCCAAAAGAACCTGATTTGGTTCTGCCTGTAACATTCACTCCCGTTGCAGTGCCTGCGGAGGCTGGCCCTCGTGGTGTGCGATACCAGTGGTACATGCAAGCGCCGGGATTCACGGAGGACAAATGGGTGACAGCTGCAGAATTGCGTCCGGGAAATCATGAGGTCGTACACCACATTCTTGCTTTCGCCGTCAAGCCTGGCCAAGAGCGTGTGACGCTTGCCCAAGCGGATGTCTCTTACTTGTTCGGTTATGTTCCCGGAGCAAGAGTTGAACCATTACCAGCAGGGCATGCAAAGAAAATACCTGCAGGTCACAACATCTACTTTCAGGTTCACTACACACCGAACGGGACGCCCCAAAAAGTTCAAAGTCACATGGGTTTGGTCTTTGCTGATCCCGAAGATGTGACACACGAAGTGAAAACCAGTAGCGCCAGGGAAAGGCGTTTATTTATACCCGGTGGCCGCAGTTTGGGCGAAGACGAGGGTCCGTCCAGCTACCCTGTTGAAGCAACAAGCGGACTCTTGCCAGCTAATGCTACTTTGCTCGCATTCAGCCCTCACATGCACCTCAGGGGTAAATCATTCAATTATGAATTAAATACACCTGATGGCGAATCTCGTATGTTGCTCAACGTCCCAAATTACGATTTCAATTGGCAGACGACCTACGTTTTGGATAAACCGCTTGAGGTACCTGCTGGGAGCAGGCTCCGTTGTAAAGCGGTTTACGACAACAGTCTGCGCAATCTCAGCAATCCAGATCCGATGAAAGATGTGCGATTTGGTGACCAAACTTGGGACGAGATGATGATTGGTTTCTTTCATTACTCGGTGCCGGTCAATTCCATCAAAAGTGCAGACTCAGAGTAGGATGGAGGACGAGAGCTGAGTCTCTTCGTAGCGGAGCCGTTGTAACAGACATTGACCTATTCGGATTTTTGTTTGGCTGCTCCTCGCTTCATGGCCTCCCCCAGTGAAATTGTCCCTTCGCCGTAGAGTGGAGAGTCAGAACCGGCGCTGCCCAGTACTGGTTCAGCGTTGTTATTGGGCAGCCATTGTTTCATTCGGTCAGCGATCTGGCGATATTTGCCGTTAGTCGCTTGGTCTGCGATGAGATTGTTCCATTCGTTCGCATCATTTTGGTGGTCGTATAGTTCTTCGCTTCCATCGGCATAGCGTGAGTATCGGTACCGATTATCCCGTAGCGAATGGTTGTTTGGGCCAAAGGTGCAGAGAGCAGGACGATTCCATTTAGTTTTTGGATTCTCTAGAAGCGGTTTCAGGCTTTGTCCCTCCAGATCGGTACGTTTGGGCAGGTGAGCTAAATCGAGAAGAGTCGGGAATACGTCGATAAGTCCAACTGATCTTGAGCAATTTTGATCTGCGACGATCCCCGGACCCGCAAAAATGAGCGGGACCCGGGTCGTTTCCTCCCACAGTGAGCGTTTGGCCCAACGAAGTTTTTCACCAAGATGAAAGCCGTGATCACTCCATAAAACAATGATTGTGTCCTCTGCAGCGCTGCTATTCTCGAGACTTTCGAGCAACATGCCCACTAATTCGTCAACAAAACTGTTGGCTGCAAGATATGCCTGAACCGCGTGTTTCCATTCACCACTTTCCACCATCCAGTCGTGCCGAGGAGCAGTGGGATTCAGTGTCAATTTCTTTGATATCTCGGGAAGATCTTCACGATCAACGCTAATGGTTTCGGGTAGCTGTAATGTTTCCAATGGGTAGAGATCAAACCAGCGTTTCGAGGTATAGATCGGGACGTGTGGTAGGCTGAAGCCTACAGCAAGAAAGAACGGTTTCTCACATTCCGCCAGTTTGGGCAACTCCTCGGCAGCCCATGCGGCTGTCTGGTAATCACGTTGTTGTTCATCTGGCACATCAACTTGCCCCCAGTCCCAAAGCGGATGTGTATCCTTGAGTGTATAGCTGAGCTTTTCAGGACTGCGCCTCCAACCTGTCACTTTTTCGATGTGGTCAAATGATGCTTGGTCAGCTTTTCCATGAAAGATCTTTCCGCGAGTCGAGACATAGTAGCCATGCTCGCGAAAAGTTTGAAACAGAGTGCGGTCATTGCGGGTCGGATCCACGGTTCGGAAGTTTGGGCCTAAAAAATACATTCCTGTCGTCGATGGCAATTTACCCAGAAACATGCTGACCCGGGATGGATTACAAATGGGGGCTTGGCAGTGCGCATTGGAGAACAATACTCCTTGTTTCGAGAGTAAATCGATGTTTGGTGTTCTCGCTTGTGGGTGACCCTCGTAACAGCCCAGCCAATCGTTCAGATCATCAATGGAAATGAACAGTACATTTGGCTGGATTGTTTTGGCGTGCACCATTGTCAGGGGGCAAAGAACGAAAGTGAGCGTGAAAAAGACAGATCTCATGACTTTCATGCGATTGGAGGACATGGAGGAATTGATAAATGTTAGTCTGATTGCCAACTCGTTTACACCAGTTGGAGTGGTGCTTGGTGGTGGCGATTTTTTCAGTTTGAGGTGGGGCCTTATTCATTGCATCAGCAAAGATGTATTCAGGGCCGAATGGGACATGAACCATTACGGCCACACCGGCAGAAAAGTGAGTAGAGATCATGCAAGTTGTGATGGCGTTTGATCAAGGAACGACCAGTTCCCGTGCAATTCTCTTTGACCACAGTGGGTCGATTGTTGGTGTTGCACAGCGCGAATTCGAACAACATTATCCACAGTCCGGCTGGGTTGAGCATGATGCCAATGAAATCTGGAAAACTCAATTGGCGGTGGGCCGCGAAGTGTTGGAGCAGACTGGTGTATCAGGCCAAGACGTGGTGGCCATTGGGATTACCAATCAAAGAGAGACAACTGTTGTTTGGGATCGCACGACAGGGCAGCCCATCGCGAACGCAATTGTCTGGCAAGATCGTCGTACGGCAGAGTATTGTGACAAACTGCGGGAGGCGGGGCATGCAGATCAGGTGCAGGCTAAGACAGGCTTGGTGATTGATGCCTACTTTTGTGCCACCAAGATTCGCTGGATTCTCGAGAATGTGCCGGATGCGAAGGGCAGGGCAGAGCGGGGTGAATTGGCGTTCGGAACCATTGATAGTTGGTTGCTTTGGAACTTGACGGCTGGCAGGGTTCATGCGACGGATGTCACCAACGCATCTCGGACTATGCTCCTAAATATCGAAAGTTGCCAGTGGGATGATGATTTGCTGGACTTGTTTGAAATTCCCAGGTCGATGTTGCCGGAAGTTCTACCATCGAGTCATGTGTACGGCGAGTCGAACGCAGAGTTGTTGGGGGCGGCGATTAAGTTGGGGGGCGCTGCAGGTGATCAACAGTCAGCTCTATTCGGTCAAAACTGCACGGAACACGGTATGGCCAAGAACACCTATGGAACCGGCTGTTTTATGCTGATGAATGTGGGTGATACACCCGTGCCATCCAAATGCAAACTGTTGACAACCGTCGCCTGCGGGTTGGAACAGGCTAGTCAGTACGCCCTCGAAGGCAGTGTGTTTATCGCTGGAGCTGCGATTCAGTGGCTTAGGGATGGCGTGCAAATGATCGATTCAGCACCCGAAGTGGAGGGATTGGCAGCAAGTGTGCCTGATAGCGACGGCGTCTACATGGTCCCTGCGTTTGCGGGACTTGGGGCCCCTTATTGGGATGCTTATGCACGCGGGGCCATTGTCGGGATTAACCGTGGAACGACGCGAGCACATATTGCGAGAGCGGCATTAGAGGGAATCGCATTTCAGGTCGCCGATGTGCTGGATGCCATGAAGACTGATTCAGGAATGCCAATGACAGAATTGCGAGTTGATGGTGGCGCGTCAGCCAATGATTTACTGATGCAATTTCAGTCCGACATATCTCAAGTCCCCGTGATTCGTCCCAAAGTTATTGAGACAACTGCTTTGGGGGCAGCATTTCTGGCGGGCTTGGCGGTTGGTTTCTGGAATAGCCCTGAAGAAATCACTGGGGTGTGGCAAACGGATCGGGTATTTGAGCCAAAGATGTCGGTAGACGAAGTCACGCATCGCCGCACTCGCTGGCAAGACGCTTTGGGGCGTTCTCGTCACTGGGAGCCTGCTTCGTGATTCAATCAACGATGAATCGCGAGGATGCATTACGACGATTTCATGTTCATGATGGTTTGTGGGACCTAGTCGTGATTGGAGGAGGAGCGACTGGTGTAGCGATCGCCATGGATGCAGCGCTTCGTGGCTTGGCTGTGGTTCTCGTCGAGCAAGCGGATTTTGGTAAAGGCACTTCTAGTCGCAGTACCAAGTTGGTGCATGGTGGGGTTCGCTACTTGCAACAAGGCAACATTGCACTTGTACGTGACGCACTGCGAGAGCGTACCTTGCTCAGGGCCAATGCACCTCATCTGGTACACGACCTGCCAGTTGTGATTCCCTGCCGAAGTTGGTGGCAGCGTTTTGTTTATGCAATTGGGTTGAAGGTTTATGATTTCCTTGCTGTAGGTAATAGCTTCGGCAGATCAAGAAGTCTTTCCGTTTCTGAAACCATGAAAGCTGTACCTGCGCTCAGTAATGATCGAATCAAGGGAGGGGTGCTCTATCACGACGGGCAATTCGATGATGCTCGTTTACTGATCAGCATGGTGCAGACAGGGTATGACGCGGGAGCTTGTTTGCTGAATTACATGCGAGTTACAAGTTTGATCCGCGATGAAGAACAACGTATTTCGGGCGTTGGTGTTAGTGATGCCGAGTCAGGACAGCAGTTCAGTATCCGTGGGCGTGCTGTGATCAATGCTACTGGCCCGTTTAGCGACGCAATTCGTTCTCTCGATGACGCCAATCAGGAGCCGATGATTGCACCGAGTCAGGGTGTTCATTTGGTTTTGCCTCGTGATTTGTTCCCGGGTAATGCAGCAATCATCGTACCGAAAACGTCTGATGGCCGAGTGATCTTCGTGATCCCTTGGCATCAACATGCGATCGTCGGAACGACCGACACTCCGATTGATGAGGCTTGTCTTGAACCCCAGCCACAGATCGCGGAAATCGAGTTTCTGTTGGCAACCGTAGCCGATTATCTTGAACGGCCACCGGAGCCCCAGGATGTGCTTGGGTATTTCACTGGGGTTCGGCCTCTGGTCAAGGGTGATAAATCAGCGCGAACAGCTTCGCTATCCCGCGATCATATCATTCGGTTATCCGAGGATGGCTTGATTACGATTGCTGGTGGCAAGTGGACGACTGCCCGTAAAATGGCCGAGGATTGCGTCGATAAAGCGGTCCAATTGCACAAGTTGACCGCCCAGCCCTGCAGTACAAAAAATCACAGATTGCGGGGCGCAACGGATAAAGTTGATGTGACTGATGAACGTGCTGTCTATGGGACCGATATTAGTGGCGTGCAGCAATTGGAACGGGAGCAGCCAATCTTGGCTGAATCATTGTCCACTACCTTCGGTCTCACCGCAGCGCAAGTCATTTGGGCGGCGCGGCAGGAGATGGCGCGGACTGTTGAAGATGTGCTTGCGCGACGGTCTCGCGCATTGTTTCTTGACTCGCGAGCCGCTGTTGCAATGGCTCCCGCAGTAGCAGCAATACTGGCTGACGAGTTGGGGCATGATGCAGAGTGGTGCCAAACGCAAGTGGCAGAATTCAAAGAGGTTGCAAAAAACTATCTTCCGGCGTCTTGATTTGACGCCTGGTACCCAAAACCAAATTTCATCGAGGCAAAAATGAGTCCCTACGTCGCCGAATTTATCGGAACCATGCTGCTAATTCTGTTTGGCAATGGAGTCGTTGCCAATGTGCTTTTGAAGCGTACCAACGGCAACGACGCCGGCTGGATCGTGATATCGGCGGGTTGGGGTGTGGCAGTTTATGTGGGTGCATTTTGTAGCAACGCGTACAGCGGCGCTCAACTTAATCCCGCGGTGACCGTTGCAACGATGCTCAATGGTGATTTGTCTTATCAGGAGGGTGCCGTTTACATTCTGGCACAGGTTCTTGGGGCCATGTTCGGCGCGTTGCTTGTTTTTCTGTTTTACAGGGAACACTTCGAGGTCACGCAGGACCCGGATGCAAAGTTGGCATGTTTTTCAACAGCACCCAATATTCGAAAATTGGGACAGGCGTTCTTTTGCGAGATGATTGGAACCTTCGCATTGATTCTGCCCATCTTTTTGATTGCTGCACCCTCTCTGGTTCATGGAGATGCACCTGCAGAATCTGATCCCACTTTGGGATTGGGATCTCTTGGGTTACTTCCAGTGGGTTTGTTAGTGTTCGGAATTGGTATGTCATTGGGAGGCACGACGGGGTACGCCATCAATCCTGCGCGAGATCTCGGCCCACGATTAGTCCACGCTCTCCTGCCAATCCATGGCAAGCGGGATAGCGATTGGGGTTACGCTTGGGTACCAGTAGCAGGACCGATTGCCGGGGCCATTCTTGCCACAGTAGTCTTCTGGCTTGTTTCGCTGTCAGACGCGGTCTGATGATCTCTCAGGCAAGGAACTGCAGCATGTTGAAAACGTGTCGCTGATACAGGCTGCCGCATCGCGGTGTCTGCAGCCTCGCTTTCAGGCTGCAGACGTCCCTGTGTCGGCTTCGGTTAATTACTTCACGGTGATTGGCAGGCTTTCAGAGTGACTATTGAATTCCGGTGCATACATGCATTGGATCTCTGCTACGCCTGTCTGATACTGGCCTCGAAGTTGGACACGTGTCGAATATTCAAAGACATAGGTACCCTTGGGAAGGTAGTCAATGAAGAAGTGACTGGCTGTGTCACGGGTCGATTCGTAATAGGCGAGTCCATCCTGAAACTTGTATCGAGACAGCACATTCACTGGTTCAGTTCCACTGCCGCGGTAATCTTTGAGGTGGATGTATTCCATATCCCGGTCGGTGGTTAAAACGACACGGACGACTAATTCATCACCGACTGCAACCGGGCCTGTGACCGGTTCGAGCGTGGGTCCACTGGGCGTATTCTTCTTGGTGAATAGCTGTTTTTTTAGCTTCAGGGGAGTGCCTTCGTAGGCGGTTACTTTGGACATGTCCTCCATGTATTGCCAGTGAACACTTCCCCAGGCAACGCCTTTGTCGATTTTCTTGACAACGATATTGCCTTGATCGGGTTTCACATCCGAACCGACAACTCGTGCTTCGTAGAATCCTGTTCCCGCCTCGATGTCTTTTGGCTTGATCACTTCACCTGCCAGCGCAATCTGAACGATTTCGTTGGAGGCAAGTAGATCGCTGCCACGTAGCAGCAGCGAGTAGACCGCATCGGCAGTTGCCTTGGTGGTTTTCCAGTCTTGAGTCTGCTTCTGTTTCAACATCCATACTTTGCAGTCCTCGACTGATTTCTGGTCGTTCATTACCTCATCAAAAGCCTCAATCATCATGGCTTGAGTTTCAATCGGGGCGCGGTACCACCACCATGAAAGTTCCGTGTCACGCCAAAACATCCCCATCTCATCATCTGTCACGGAATGTTCCTTGATAGATGCCATGATCGCTTTGGCCGTTTCCAGTTCATCAATACGTTTGAGTGCGATGGAGAGATGGGCCTGAGATTGGCGATAACCAAGTTTCAGCCAATGTTGTTTGGCCTGCGAGATCCAGTAGTTGAAGGCGACCTTGTGCCGCGGAGCGATTGCTTGATCTTTCAAAAAGAAACTTCGACCGTAAAGGTAAAGTGCAATGGTGGAATCGAGATGATTCTTATCGCGATGTTCAGGCTTGATATTGTTGTATCGCTTTGTCGCCCAATCATCGAGATGTTTGAGTGATTTGACTGCCGCCGAAACATCCACATCAACACCAAGATGCCGCATGCGTCCAAAGCCGGTGGTGATGTAGAGAGTGATGTAGCTGTTCGACCGGCCACCTGCAAACCAGGGCCACGAACCATCTTGCAGTTGCATTTCCGCAACTTTTCGGAATGCTCTTCCCGTCTCACTGTTGAGTCGATTGTCATCGAATAGGATCCCAACATTCCGACGTGCCTGGCTCTCACTTTGTGCCTGTCGAAACCATGGGGTTTCTTCAATCATCAAAGATTTGAGGTCTTCGTTTTTCTCCAACGGGCTATCGAGGGCAGGGGTTGCTCGCCACTGCTCGAA
>DOPG01000350.1 GCA_003513555.1 Rhodopirellula sp.
TTCAACACAATCTTGTATTCCCAGTTGCACACTCAATTCTTGCAGAGCTCCTCGGCAGGATCCCTCACCAAGGATTCGCAAACGCCAGCCTGCTGACTGATAGTCAGCTTGTGCAAATGCGTGTATCAATCGATCAAAACCTTTTTCAGGTTCCAGCCTGCCAATGCCCATCACCAACTGATTTGCTTCCGCGATCACTCGATCAGATCGGAGTGGTGGCAGGTCGACCGCGGATGGAATCACACTCACTGGAACCGTGAATCGTCGTTGGAGATGATTCGCCGACGTCTCAGACAGAGCAATCAGATGTTCGGCACGGCGGTAGGATCGATCACGCAGCCACTCCCAGATTCGCCCCAGATTTTGCTGCGCAGGATCACTACGTTCACTGAGGACCAAAGGCACCTCCTTGGGACAGGCAAACCCAGCCAGAACATTGGTTCGATCGCAAAAGGACAGAACGACATCCGGCGAAATTTTGTTTAACGCACTTCGCAACTCGATAACACGACGTCGGTTACCGACCACTTTCCCCAACCAACCTTGGTGCTGAAAGAGCAAGTTCAATCGGTGACGCTGAACCGACGCGTCCAACTTGTGGCGATCTCCCCTCCCATCTCCAAGAGTCAGCAGGGTGACCTCATGGGAGCGCCGTGACAAACGAGACGCCAATGCGGCCATCACACGTTCGGCTCCGCCGCCATCGAGCGAATGAATGATGCAGGCTATGTTCAATTTGGCGTATCCCAATTTGGCTGGTTGCAACGTCTATAAGGAAAGCAACTCATTTTTTGATTTTAATGGTTGAACGAGTCCGTGGGACCAACTAGCGTTCGTAGTGGGAAGTACGGGGCGCTTTCCAAACTGTCTCTCGAGTGGATTGTCCACGTGCTCGATATCACGCACGTGCTCGGAGAACCTTGGAACGCATTACATGACTTCACGCATCAAACGATGCACATTCCTGTTCAACGTGTTCGACAGAGGTCTTCCATGAAGCGGTTATCGGCTCCTCTCTGCCTATTGGCTTTGGCTTTTTTCAGTGCCCACAGCACCGCTTCAGCCCAGAATCCAGCACAGTATGGTTTTCTACCGTTCGGATTCTACCAGCCCTATGGCGCGAATTACGGTACTTCCCTGAAAACGCCGCCGTATTTCGCACTCAATCCTCCAGTTTACTACGGCACCCGACACGCTCGCCCCTATGGTCTGAGTCCCTTTGCATCGCCACCCATGGTAACAGCAGGCGAAAACTACCAGAGCCGACTGCGTGTTCAGTTCCAACAGCCTCGAGTTCCGACTCCTGGGCCCGCTTCACGTGGCGACATCAGATGTAACCCTTGCCTAGAACAGCGAGGCAGCATCATGGGCCATGACGTAATTGCACCAGCCATCGATGAGGTTCAGACGAACGCGGTGGGCACTATAAAGCTCAACCCTTTTGTGACGGATGACAACGAAGAGCTGGCAAGCAAATAAACAAGAGTCACCATTCGGTTCACGGCGCAAGCACCGGCCCGGAGTGAATGCTATTCAAGGCAGCAGTTTTCCTGCGAGCTGAATACGAAACATCGATGCACGGAGTTTGAACGTCAGCACTCGCGCGAGTTGCTGGCGTTCTCTTTTTTTGCGTTTCAGGCGAGCGGCGATTGTCGATAAGCTGCTGCGAAGCTTCGACCATCCGCTTCCATACAGGTTGCTGAAAATCCCGCAGCCAGCCCCTAGCGTGCGTTCAGCTGCTCAGCTCGTTTCTTGCCATACCATTCCATAGCCAGCACGACTGCGAACGATCCCACAGCCAACAGGAACAGCGGCCAGAGACTGCTACTCCATTCACTGGGCCACACGTACACCATCACTCGATTCTTAAAAACAAGGCTAGCAGTTTCATCAGTTGGCCGTTGGAGCGGCCAGAGCTTCACAATGCTGCCTACCATCAGGCCCATCAAGACCGCCATCGTTGTACTTCGGAAATGCTGCAGCAACCAATTCAAGATTCGCGAGAAAGCGAGCAATCCAACAACACAGCCACTTCCGAACGCAACCAGTTGCAAAAAGCCGTCGACAGTAATCTTCAACTTCAGGAAATCTTTGATCAGGCCAGTGACCATGTGATAGGAGCCAAACATGACAAGCACCAACGCGCCACTGATACCTGGCAGAATCATTGCGCAGATTGCAATCGCTGCAGTACCAAAAAGAAAAAGCAAGCTGCCATTCCCCTCACCCGCAGGCAAACGGGAAATGAGCACAGCGGCTACAGATCCACCAAGGAATCCAAGAACTCGAGCCACAGTCCAGCGCTCAACGTGCGATTGGACAATCCACACGCTCGCCAGCAATAACCCTAAAAACACCGATAAAGTCTCAGGTAAATGACTTTCAAGCAACCAACCCATGAGACGCAGAAACGTGACCGCACCAATCACAATCCCAACGGCAAGCATTGTGAGAAAACGACCATCGACGTGGTTGTAAGCGAGTGCAACCTGACGCTTGCGAAGCATGCCCAACAGCGACACATCAAAGTGGCTGATCGCTGCGATCAAACGCTGATAGTGCCCCATGATCAAGGCAATGGTTCCGCCACTGACCCCGGGCACAGCATCGGCCGCGCCCATACAGCAGCCTCGCAGGCAGTTGATCAGATCACTGCCAATGCCCTTACCACTTGAAAAGCTACCTTTTGAAAGATCACCGCTGGCAGCAGGGCTGACAAACGAGGTTTCCTTCCCGCCTTTGGATTCGGAATCTGAATCACTACGTTCCATTTTCTTCCTCCTCCAATCCGAACCACATGCACTTGGATAGCTTTGTCACGCTTCGTAATACTCTCATGCTTGGCAATCACCTCGCGAGCCACAATGCTGCCCCAGCACACTGCCTTCAAGGTGAAGGTAGACTTGCGCCCCTTGGAAGCGAACCGCAACGTCGCACCGGACGGGTAACATGGTTGCAGCGTATGGGGTAATTCATGCACTTGCAGCGATACCAACTCAACATCACCACTTGACACCCGTCAGCATTGATTCGATTTGCGAATCAGTCGTCGCATAGAAGTTGACACTATTTCCACCGCGAAAGTCATCTTCGAGCCCAAGTTTAATTAGTCTGTATTGTTCTTTGGCTTCAAAAACACAAATCACCCTGACTGACTCGGCTACCACGCTAGCAGAACCTTGAAATTGGATCACCCGCGTCCGTGTACAAACTCCTGATTCTTGCCGCTGTTCAAGGAATTGCTGAATTTCTTCCCATCAGCTCGTCGGGGCATCTCATCATCCTCGGGGCACTACTGGAAGAACTCAGTTCATCCGTAGGCGAACTGGGCGAATCTCCAACCCTTGAGATTATCCTGCACGCGGGCACCTTGGGATCGATTCTGGTGGTGTTCTGGAAACGAATCCTCAACCTTCTGAAAAGCGACCGCAGAGTCTTGCCATTATTGGTGATTGGTACGGTTCCCGCCGCAATCTTAGGGCTGACAATCAAGAGCCAATTTTCGACATGGCTGACGAACCCAACGTTGGCAGCCGCGATGCTGCTGGTAACCGGTTGCATGCTGGTGTTACTTGGCCGACTAGCCCCACGGGACGGTTGCTACACCGAATTGAACTGGCGAGCTGCGGTGGTGATCGGATGCTTTCAAGCATTCGCGGTCCTACCCGGTGTCAGCCGCAGTGGCTCGACCATTCTGGGTGGAAGGCTACTTGGACTGAAAAACGAGGACTCAGTCACTTTCTCCTTCTTACTGGCCATACCCGCCATCATTGGGGCCAGCCTGCTTGCCATCAAAGACATTTGGCAGCAGGTCAACGCCGGTGAAGCCCTCGAGTTTTCGATCACAGAGCTCGCGATTGGCGCATTTGTTTCTTTTCTAGTCGGCCTTGTAGCCCTGACTTGGCTAATCGGTTGGAGCAGAAAAGACCGGCTGCACTGGTTCGCTTGGTGGTGCTTTCCGGCAGGACTCTGGGCGGTTTGCCACTTCAACGGGATACTGTAGCCCCCCCACATTTGCTGTGGACACGCGTTTAGTAGGTAGTATACTAAAGAAACCCACCTAAAGAAGGTCGCACCCCACCTGAAAGAGAAGGACGCCCCACGATGGCCAAACAACTCACCGAGAGACAGCAAAATGTCTACAACATGATTCGTGACCTCATCGTGCAACGCGGCTACGGCCCCACGGTCCGGGAAATTGGCGAACAATTCGGAATCAAGAGTCCAAACGGTGTGATGTGCCATCTTCGAGCGCTCGAGAGAAAGGGTCTCATCACACGCAGCCCGAATAAGTCCCGGGCCATTGAACTCACACAGGCAGCCGATCGCAGCGGGCACGCTTTACCGATGGCTGGCATGGTGGCAGCAGGCCCTACCACTCTCGCATTCGAACAAAACGAACGCATCGACTTTAGCGAAATGCTGTTCAAGGATGACCGGTTCATCCTCCGAGTCTCAGGCGACTCGATGATCAATGCCCACATCGCAGACGGTGATTATGTCGTGATTCAAAAGCAAGAAACGGCTGCCGCTGGTGATATGGTCGTCGCCCAGACCCCTGAGGGTGAAGCAACACTCAAGTTTTGGCATCCCGAAGGAGACAGAATCCGTTTGCAACCAGCAAACGATTCGATGGCCCCAATTTATGTACGCGAAGCGAAAGTAATGGGAATTGCTGTTGGTGTCGTGCGTGCTGGCCTCTAGGCAGTTCCCGCACGCAACAACAGGCACCCAAGCGGGCGGCCCCGAACGGGTCCCAGCCGCGACAAGCTGGTGAGTAGCTTGCTTGCCCAAGGAACTGGCTCACTCGTAACTGGCTTGCAGGGGCAAAGCGACCTTTCAAACCCGATCCTGACCGCGTCTTGACCATCTCTTCAGCGTACACGAGGCCACTGGACGCAAAATGCCTGAGCGAAAGGTCGCAGAACCTCTTTTGCGGGACATTTGTTCATTGTCATCTCACCCGCCCGCGGCTTGCTGCGAGTGGGCAGATACAATCAATCTGCTCGGGCCAAATTCACAATGAGAATGGCGAGCCGAGCGAAATCTCCCGATCAGATCCAAGGCGGATGGCAGGTATTAACAACATGCCCCGTACCTCCGCCCATATTTTTCGCATGGGTTGAAGGCACAGAACGCCTAATTTGTAATGCGAATAAGCGGTCCGTTTGGTATCCTAGGGCCAAATAGGCGAGGCACCAACGTGGTTCGAACCTCGTACTATTCTCTCATCCGCATGCTTTCAGGAACGCCGTTATGAGCCGAGTGGTTCAGGACTTTACCGACTTACTGCTTAAGACTGGCGTGATCAGCCTCGACCAGCTGACGGAAGCAGAGGAGGTTGCCAAGACGACCAATGCAAACGTTGGTGATGTTTTGGTGCAAATGGAATATGCCACCCCTGAAGAGGTGGCCGAAGCGTTAGCCAAGCATCACAAAATCCCCTATGTGGACCTCCGATCCGCTCAAATCAGCGATGAAGTGGTCGAATTGGTTCCCGAATCCGTCGCTCGTGAAAACACCGTTCTGCCTTTCAGCGAGGAAGACGGAGCTCTGCGTATTCTGATTGCGGACCCATTTGACCTCGAAACCATCGAAAAGCTGCGTTTTATTTTGAATCGCAAGATCGAAACAGCGCTCGCCTCGAAAGGGGCAATCATCGGTGCCATCAACCGCTATTACGGGCAGGTCGAAGGTGAATCAGCTGACTCGATGTTGCAAGAATTCACCGACACGGCGATCGACTTTACCGAAACAGACGCCGACAGCGAACAGGCCGAAGAGGATGTCGATGATAGCTCCGCACCAGTGATCCGCTTGGTCAACCTGATGATTCAGGAAGCGGTCCAACTGCGAGCCAGCGACATTCACGTCGAACCTTTCGAGGATCGCGTGCGGATTCGGTACCGCATCGATGGCGTTTGCGTGGAACGCGAAAATGCCCCCCGAAGGATGCTCTCAGCAATCATTGCCAGGATCAAAATCCTGTCCAAAATCGACATCTCGGAAAAGCGGCGGCCCACCGATGGACGAATCAAAATCACCGTCGGCGACAAACAGCTTGACCTACGCGTCAGCATCATTCCAACCAACCACGGGCAGTCCTGCGTGATGCGACTGCTGGACAAAGACAACATCAAAGTGGGCGTTCGCCAACTCGGGCTGTCCGAAAGAGACTTCCGAAACTTCAACTCTCTGATCCGGCGGCCCAATGGCATCATTCTCGTCACCGGCCCGACGGGTTCTGGAAAGACAACGACCCTGTACGCCGCGCTCAACGCATTGAATCGACCTGACCGAAAAGTGATCACTGCCGAGGATCCGGTCGAATACTACTTGCCGGGCATCAATCAGGTCGAGGTTCGGCACAATATTGGGCTCGACTTCGCACTCATCATTCGCGCCATGTTGCGACAAGCTCCCAACATCATCCTGGTGGGTGAAATGCGAGATCACGAGACCGCTTCGATGGGAATTCAGGCCTCACTGACTGGACACTTGGTATTCAGTACACTCCACACGAACGATGCGCCCAGCGCCATATCACGAATGGTGGACATCGGTGTACCATCCTACATGGTGGCGAGTAGCGTGATTGCAGTGCTTGCGCAACGCCTGGTCAGAACCATCTGCCCACGCTGCAAAGTCCGATACACACCCCCCGAAAGCGCGGTCGTAGAATCAGGACTACCACCCGAAATGGTGAAGCAGGCGGAGTTCTCTCGCGGTAAGGGATGTGCTTACTGCGGCAGGACGGGATACCGTGGTCGCATCGGCATCTACGAACTGATGCTGGTCAACAACAGACTGCGTGAACTTATGTTTAAGGGCACAACCACACAGACCATTCGTGAAGAGGCCATAAGTAATGGGATGTCAACACTTTACACCGATGGCATGCTTAAGGTTATTCGCGGCATCACAACCTTTGAAGAAGTCTATCGCGTGGCGAAGAAAACAGAGCAAGAGAGCCTCGCATTCAAGCACATCGTGGCCGACCTCGATTCGCTTTAAACCTCCGACCGTGCGTTTTGGAGGCTGCGAAACACCAGATTACCCGAGCAGGATGCCCGGCTCAAAAAACCCGACTCCTGGCTCCGAAATCCAATCAATCAAACCCATCCCAACCCTGCCCTCGGGCGAGCACTGAAATCACGACCAACGCGACGGCCCTCGGTATCACGACTGGTCATTGCTGTGCCCAAAAGCATTACAATTCGGACGACTTTTTTTGTTTTTTGGCACAAACAGACAATAATAAGGTCAGCCAGACAGGCGAGATACGAAATCCACCCTGTCTTGACCCGCAAAGCCTGCCAAAAGCCTTTTCCCGGCAAGCCTGCAACGATCGCGATCAAATTTCAAAATCCTATTCCATTTAAAAGACATTGCATTTCTGGCGGATGACCCTCGAAACGCGCACCGCGTGTCCGTTGAGTCTATGCGAGGTGCTCTGGGGAGCGACTCTTGGCTACCGTTCTGATCGACAAACTGCTGAAAGCAGCCATCAAGCAAGGTGTGAGTGACATCCACATTGTGGTGGGACAGCCTCCAGTCTTTCGCCTGCACGGGCGAATGCGAAAACTGGAAACCAAGACGCTGGAGGCGGAAGACGCCGTGGGCCTGATGAAGAGCATCACGCCAGAGCGTTGCCAACGCGAACTTCAGGAAAGCGGCAGCACTGACTTTGGTTTTGCGTTTGGCGAGGAAGCTCGATTTCGCGTATCGGTTTTCAAGCAGCGTGGCTTCATTTCGATGGTACTGCGTCAGATCCCCAACGATAAATTGACACCCGAGCAACTCGGCCTGCCGGAGGCGGTGGTCAAAATGGTCCACCGCCCGCGCGGCTTGTTCTTGGTGACCGGACCGACAGGATCGGGAAAGAGTACGACTCTGGCAAGTCTTATCAACCTGCTCAACGAGACGCTCGACCACCACATCATCACCATTGAAGATCCGATCGAGTTTTATCACGATCACATTGAAAGCACGATCAACCAGCGTGAGGTGGGCGTCGATGTCCCCAGTTTCTCGGAAGCGATCCGACGTGCTCTGCGACAGGACCCCGATGTGATCCTCGTGGGTGAACTTCGAGACCTTGAGACAATCGAAGCTGCGATTAGTGCGGCTGAGACAGGCCACATCGTGTTCGGCACGCTTCACACCAACAGTGCTCAGGGCACTGTCAACCGAATCATCGACGCGTTCCCAGGCAACCTGCAGGACCAGATTCGAACACAACTTGCCAGCACGCTCATTGGCGTTGTTGCTCAAACGCTCTTACCGAGAATTGGCGGTGGACGCTGTGCCTCGTACGAAGTGCTGAACGTGACGCCAGGCGTTGCCAACCTTGTTCGGGAGAACAAAACACTCCGCATCAAC
>DOPG01000169.1 GCA_003513555.1 Rhodopirellula sp.
ACAGTTCCAGAAACAATGACCCTTGGGGCATGCGAACCTGATCAGAGTCATTATCAGGATTGCCGTTACCACCGTTTGCGTTTTTGAATTCCCCGGGACCATCATCGCGGTCGTCGTCACGTAAGCGTACATCATGAAAAGCCTTGCTTTCACTCAGTAACAACTCCGGTGCTTCCACGCCCCATACAACGAACTGGGCCGAAGCAGGATTGGCGGCCAAGTCTGCTGGGGGATTCCATCCATTGGCATCGAAGGGATCTTCGTCAAAGACAAAACGTGTCATGATCGAATCTGGATCGCGGTAATCAACCACGTTCACGGCCCACTGCGCCAGTCGTCTCGCCTTGTAGGCTTCTTCAGAAGCACCGATGTCGTCAAAAGTGCGGTTGGGATCTGTCGGTGGGAAGAAAGCTTCTTGCGGGTTGTTTGATGCGTCAATGTCCCGGCTGAGTGCCATCATCAGCACATAAAGATGACGGGCCAGCAGTTGTCGGCCTTCGACGGGAATCTGGTTGTTTTGGTTGCTGGGTTCATCCCAGAGGTAGTAAGGTGTTGCATTAGCAAAGTCGTTGGGGATCGAGCCTGTTGCTCCATTTGCGACCTTGTATGCAGATTTTTCACCGACATCTCCATTAGGATCCTGCCCGTCAACGTTTCCATCCAGATCGTTGTCGACGCCGTCGATGGCCGCCACTGTTGTGCTGGCTGTTTCCATCGGTTCATCAATGACCAGATTATTGTTGTCATCAACCAGATTTCCGACTGCGCGATTGACATCCAGTTTGCGTCCCAGTCGAAGTTCAGGTGCGACGAGTTCGGCCATCTGGGCACTGGAGTACTGGTTTACGCCGTTCAGACGTTCGATCAAATCCTCTAAGGAAAAAGTAGGGTGATCACTGGAGGTGCTTTTGGCGGTGAATGCGTGTTCGTACCACAGTTGATTGGCGTTGCTCGGGTCGTTGTTACCGCTAATGAGTGATTGCAAACGTTCACGAAGTTCTGCCGGCAGCAATTCTGAATCAAAGTCGTTGGATCGGAGCAGGGCTTCGAGGTCAGAGACTTTGAAATTCGTATCGCCACTCAGGTTGCCGGTAGGGTCCTGCTCGTAAGGTGTGTTGTAGGATTCGTCCACGCTGGCTGCGTTGGCTTGCCCGGCTACCAGCAAGTGTCCACTACGCCCAATAGCAGTGCCCTGTCTTCCAAAGGGATCGGTGCCATAACCAAAGCCACCAATCGAGGTGTGAGCCGCAGGGCGAAATCCTGTCAGCAAGGCATCGATAGCATCGCGGCCATTTCTACCTACTTGAAAGGTGCTTCCACGTTTCTCGTGACCGTATTCGTAACGCGCATTGATTGCACTTTTCATGTCGGTTGCGTGCGCGGCACTGACATTGGACAATTGTGGAATGGTGATTTCTGAGGGGCCCCAGCCCAATCCCCGAAACAGGTCGATTGCTGGTGTCTGCGCGGATCCCACTGCGGCCGCCCATTTCGCTTGCTGATTGCTTTGCAGACCCGCGGTACCGATCAGTGCGTTGAGTTGCACGTTGCTGTGGGCGTTCAGATTCAATCGCCCGCCCAAGTCTTCGATCATCGGTGCAATCAACGGTCGCATGAGTTTACCGTCGCGAGTGGTGAATGTTGGCAAGCCAACATCAACCCAGATACTGTCAGCAGTTCCGTCACCATCGTTGTCGACGTCCCACTCGCCGCTGATGAGGGCTTGCAACAACTGGTTGATGCGAGCAGGATTAGCGTTCATTTGCAGGGCAGTTCGCAATGCATATTCTGAACTGCCACCCGTAAACCGCTCGTTCACGGCCGGTGAGCCGCTTCCCAATTGATCTTTTGCGATTGGTAACGGCCTGAAAGTGCCACGTTGCAAGCTTGCCATCAACTGATTGAATTCCTGGCTGGTGGCGTTGGACCAATCGGGTAATTCATTGACTAGATAATTCAGCACAGCGGGACGGTGGAACGATGGAATGACAGTGCCGTCATCACGTCGAAGGCTGAGCCACCAATTGTTATGATCAGGAGCATCATAGTCCTCGTCAAAGTCACCGGGGGTTTTGCTCTTGTCTACGTCACGCCCCAAATGATTGGGCTGCAGAGAAATTGGCAGCCCGGTGAAGCCAGCATCCTGAATCGATGTGCCGGGTATGTTCTGCCCAAGTTCGGCAACGTTCGCGATTGTTTCGTTCAGATTGTTTCCATCAAAACCGACACCGGGAGAATTCCTCGGCGCACCGTTCAGGATGAATGTGTAACCATCCTTGGTGATGTCAGTCGGATCATCATAGAAGTAACTCAACAGGTTGCGTAATGTTGCCCCGCTGGTCATGCCAACATCGTCCAAGTCGATGTACAGGTCATCCCAGGCCGTACCGCCTTGCTGATTGTAAACCGACCTCATGACCCGGTAAGTCCGGTTGGCAAGAGGGCCACTGGTGAAGGTAACCAGCCGACCAGCGTACACGTCGTTGCGAGCTGGTAGGGTGGGGCGTGTGTTGCCATCGGTGCTAGCTGGAAAACGCACGAAACCGGTGAACTTGTCTGCGGTATCGGTCAACTCATCCAAGGGCCACTCGTTGGGATCCGAGACTCCCAGCAATTGTGGCCCCAGTACATACTGATTGACATGTTTGACCTGCAGGGAAAGGCCATCGTGTCCATAGAAATCACTCAGCAGGTCTTCACCATAGAACGGATTGTTGGGGTCATCGGTGCCCCGCACCAGGGTCATCAACGCCTCGTTCATGATCCAGTTCACGTCAGGTTCGCGGGTGCTGCGTTTCGATAATGCCAGTGATGCATCACGCGACTCATTGCTGAATACCAGATAGGCAGCGACAAGAATGCTGAAGAACGTCAGCGAACTGAGCACGACCAAAAGGATCACACCCTTGCGGCTGGCCATTCTTTTTTCGTGTTGATGCATGACAGTAATCTCGGTGCGGTGAAGAGAAGAAAAGAGAGATTGAGTCAGTTCAATGTTACAAATCACTCAGTTTGACAACGCGTTCAGTGACTGAGACAACACCCTCGACCATCGTGGCATAGGTGTTGCTGGAAAACGGGATCGTGGCTGGGGTGCCAAGGGCGTCTGCAATGATGTAGGGGGTCCAGTTGTTGTACATGGACGAATCGTTGGTGCTGTAAGGACTCACCTCCGGTGTCGTGGCATAACCGCCGGGGTAATTAAATTCCCAGTCAGGACCTTCAAGGGTGAGCTTTTGCAGCCAGACATTGTTGGTGAAGGCGCTGCCGGATGCATTGTCATACACCGTGCCTGCTGCGTATCGTTCTTCTTTGCCGTCAACGCTGACCACTCGATACCAGCGGTGGTAATCAATCAGTTTGTCGCTCGCGATTTGCGAAAATCGGGAAAGCATGATCCAACTGCCTGGCAAAATTTTGGGGACTGTGTTGGCATTGGATGCCAAGTGAACGACACCACCAGCACCACCTTTAAAGCCACTGGCATAGGTGACATAGGCCAGACGTTCGCCCAAGGCATTGCCTTCCGCTGTTGGCGGTGGAATCGTGTTGCTGGAAGCATCGAAGGATCTGAGGCGACGGCGGATCACGACAACCGACACTGATGCATACACACCACCGGGCAAGGGATTGACTGTCGCGATCCAACTGTATTCCCCACTGGGAATGCGTTTTCCGTATTCCAGTCCTCCATTCACCGGAGCGACCTGTCCACTTTTGAACGTAGCAGGTAGTGACTTGTCTGTCTCACGAGTAATGATCAGGTCATCCTGATTCTCGGCGAGTCGTAGTGCTTCCGTCACATTGATGAAGCGAGTGAACGTCGATGATGAATTTTCTTTGACTCCAACGCGAAACATGCGTGGCTGTCGCGTCAGCCAACTGCTGGAACCAGCCGATGAAGGATCTCTCATCGGATCATGGTTCTGTTTGTAATAGGGGAAACAACCAACGTAGTAACTGTTGGGAGTAGCCGCGTTGTAGGGAGCTGCCATCAAGGAAGCGCACATTGGGTCAATGCAGAACGAAGGAGTAACCCCTGCAGGTGGATCCAAGCCCGCGATAACCTGTTGGTAATATCCAAGTGGAAACGTTGCGGGAAATTTTGGACCTCCCAGCGGGTCTGGATTACTTTCACCGACAGCCGATGGATCGATGGCGGCAAAGGTGATCGCTCCCAAACGATCATCAGACAAATACTTGCTCGCCAATAACTCAGCCTGGACGTTGTTGGCGAGCACCGGCGCGACGCTGAGACTGATGGAGTCCTGCGCTCGCTTACCTGCCAGAGGCAAGATCGACAGTAGGCCGAGCAAGCCGATGAGCACGACACCGATCGAGAAAATGACCTCGACCAGCGTGACCGCCTTACGGACCGATTGTTTCAAGTATGAGTTGCTCATTCGATGTCCGTCGTGTCAGCGAAGTTGGCCAGTAGACGTGCCTCGGTGATCGCTGGACCAAGGGAGGCGTCATAGGGGTCGACGACGGCTGCAGTTGGCAACGTCGAGACCGACGAGAAAGGCGAAGAGACGACACGGCCAGTCCCTGGATTGATCACGATCCACTTCGATTCAAGGCTCACCAGATTGGCCGGTGCCTTTTTGTCGGGGGTGAACAGGTTGTCTGGCCGAATGCCGTCCGAGTCCCCAAGGCAGATGAAGACTTGCCCTTGGGGAAACGACGGCACGTCGCTGTAGGCGCTGGTGATCGATGCGACACCACCGTCCGGGCCAAACACGATGTCAATCGGCTTGGCATTGTTTCCGCTCTGGATATCAGTGGTCAGCGGTGAGGGGGCGAATTCATTGCCCTTCGTACCGGTGCCTGAGTAGTTCAGGTCAATGGCCACACCTCTGGGCAAAGAATAAGGCGCAGCAGTCGAAACCACTGGTCGCCGGTGAATCTTGTACTTGATTCTTCGACCAGCTGCAGGGAAGATTGGATTGCCAGCTGGGAACGACTTTGTGCCTGCCGTCTTCATTTCGCTGAGATCAAAAAACAGTTTCACAGGAATGCCTGCTCCTGCATTCAATGCCCGATACTGAATTTTGAAAGGCACGAGACGTCCGCCAGGAAGTTCGATGTAGTCACCACTCCGAATGGGGGCACTCGCATCATCGGTGGGCTCTGACTTGGGAGTCAGAACGTAACCGGGCTGTGTTGCATCGTTGATTTGCAGGGCAGCGTTTGGGTCGACCATGCTGGCACTCAACGCGAGCAGCGCATTGTCAAACGGGTTGAACTCGGCAATGGTCAGGTACGAAAGGTTTGCGTTGGTGTATCCCGTGTTGGTCTTGAGGATTGCAAATGCGTTGGAAGCGTCCCCCGTGTAGGGTGGCACGCTGGTCAACTCACGGATGCGAATCGATTGGGCTCGGCCGACAGGGTCAAGTGTATTGAGTCTCTCCACGCGGATTCCGACAAACTTTCCTTCTGCAATAGCTCGACTGCGGGCTTTATCAATGAAGGCCGAGATATTCCGAGCTGTCTTGGCAATCTGTTGGTTTGCAAGCAGGTCTTTAACGGTAGGCAAGTCAACCGCTGCCAGCAATACCATGATCGCAATCACGATTAGCAATTCGACCAGCGTGTATCCCGCTGTGCGGCGACCTGCGGTTGGAGTT
>DOPG01000395.1:0-49585 GCA_003513555.1 Rhodopirellula sp.
GATTGATGGAGAGCCTGTTACGCTGGATTCCGTTAAGTCATCGCTCGACAGTGGTGTCGCGCTAATTCATCAGGAATTAAATCTCGCGGAAAACCTGCAGGTTGGTGAAAATATCTACTTGGGGCGAGAACCGAATCGGTTTGGATTCATCGATCGAAAACAGATCAACGTTGATGCTGGCAAGGTTCTGAAGCAGATCGGCTTGGCAGTAGAACCAACGACTCCTTTGAGTGATCTTTCCATTGGTCAGCGGCAGATGGTCGAAATTGCCAAGGCAATGTCAGTTGGTGCGAGGGTGCTGATCATGGATGAACCCACCTCCAGCCTGTCCAGCGCTGAGGCGGAACGGTTGTTTGAAGTGGTCAACGATTTGCGAAAACGAGGTGTTAGCGTGATCTACATTTCGCACCGCTTGGGTGAAGTCAAGGCCTTGTCTGACCGTGTGGTTGTGCTGCGAGATGGCGAGAATGCAGGTGTTTTAAAGCGTGATGAGATCACCCATGACAACATGGTGCGGATGATGGTGGGACGCGATGTTTCGCAATTATATTCGCGTGAGAAAATACCGATTGGTGATGTTGTGTTGTCCGTTGATCGACTCCGCACGCCAACTTGGCCCGAGCACGAAATTACGTTTTCAATTCGCCAGGGTGAAATTGTTGGGATTTCAGGTCTGGTGGGAGCGGGACGCACTGAAATGTTGCGAACGCTATTTGGGGTTGATGATCCAGTTGCTGGCACGGTAGCCGTCGATGGTAAAACCGTTGATTTGAAGTCGCCAATTGCGGCGATCGATGCAGGGATTGCACTGGTGCCAGAGGATCGGAAACTAAACGGGCTGGTTATCGATATGAGTGTGCGGCACAACGTTGGACTGGCCGCTTTGTCACGCAATCGATTGGCGGGTGGTTTTTTGAATCAGGCGATTGAGAAACGTGACGCAAACCAAATGGTTCGTGATCTACGGATCAAGACGCCCAATGATGCCCAAATCACACGATTCCTCTCGGGTGGTAATCAACAGAAAGTGGTGTTGGGGAAGTGGCTTTCCATGATGCCAAAGATTTTGTTGCTCGATGAGCCAACACGAGGGATTGATGTTGGAGCGAAACAGGAAATCTATCAACTGATGGAGAAACTTGCCAAAGAGGGGCTCGCCGTTTTGTTCGTCTCAAGTGAGATGGAGGAAATCATGGGTATGAGTGATCGTACGATCGTGATGCATGAAGGGCGGATTACTGGCGAGCTTCAGCGTTCTGAATTGTCGGAAGAATCGATCATGCAACTGGCGACAGGTAATGCAAATAACTTTGCAACGGTAACGAATTAATGAATGCAAAATCGCTTGGTATTTTTGGTTTGTTGGTGATGCTTTTTGTGTTCATGGTCCTGATGACCTCGGACTCATTGACCAACATTTTTAGCAGTACTTTCTTGCAGTCGAATAATTTGGAAAATCTGCTGCGCCGAGTTTCGATGTATGGTCTGCTCGGAATTGGGGTGGCGTTTGTCATCATTACGGGTGGAATTGATCTGTCCGTCGGTTCCATTGTGTGTCTTGCCGGCTGCCTGCTGGGGATATTTTTGCAGGTCGATTATCAACCAGCGTCGGTTTTTGAAGTGCACCGTGCCAAAATGGCAAGTGATACGGTGATTGTCCATGGAAATGCAAACGGTATTTATGAAGCGGGTGACAGGCTCCGAATGTATCGGGGACGGCAGCCAGCGCTGCTGACGGTTCAGAATGTCGAGGCCGTGCGATTGGCTGATGCTGAGGGTGAGCCAACAGGCGTTGGTACTGTACTCAAAGTCCAGGGGCTGACCCGTGATGAGGACTCAGGACAGGTCGCAAAGGCATTTGATGTTTTGGATTTCAGGCGTGTGCAAGGAGACCAGCCGGCTTGGGTGCAAATAGCGGGAGTACCTTTTGAACTGTCGCCTAGGGATCGTATTGCCTTCTTTCACCCTAGTTTGGGTTTGAAAGATCTTGTGGTTCGTTCAGCTTCTCGTGAGGGCGAGCTTTCAAAGGTGGAATTCGAACAACCGCTTGGGGAGCGGTTTTCAAAAGAATGGATGGCAATGCCAACCGCCCGAAAACAACGCATGGCGATTCCCATTGCGATCATATCTGTGTTGGGGATTGCCGCGTGTCTTGGTTTGTTGCATGGACTTCTCGTAACTCGCGTCCATCTGCAACCGTTTGTGGTGACACTCTGCGGTCTATTGATCTATCGTGGTATTTCTCGGTGGCTGGTGGATGACAATCCAGTCGGTTTTGGGATCGAATACAAAGAAACACTCAGCCCTCTTGGTTCAGGAAAACTGTCCTTGTTGGAGTGGGGGACCGGAGATGCAGCACAGGCATTTGGAATCCCCTATCCGCTTTTTGTTTTTCTTATCGTAGCCATCATTGCCGCAGTATTTCTAAACTTAACAATTTGGGGACGCTACCTGCTGGCCTTGGGTAGCAATGAGGAGGCCGCTCGTTATAGCGGGATTCGTACTGAGAGGGTCACAATTTTGGCTTACGTGATCTGCACGGTTTCAGCTGCAACGGGCGGAATCCTGTTTGCTCTGGATTCCGGTTCGATTTCACCTTCAAGCTTTGGCAACTTTTATGAGCTCTACGCCATTGCAGCAGCCGTGCTAGGTGGTTGCAGCCTTCGCGGAGGGGAAGGTTCAATCTTTGGAGTAATCGCTGGAACAGCCGTAATGATGTTATTGAATAATTTGATCTTGCTTCTGAAAATTCCGGATCGCCTGGAGTTCACAATCATTGGCCTGGTAATCTTGCTCGGGGTCACACTTGATGAAACCGTGCGTCGCATAGCAGCACGACGACGTGCGATGAAGTCCTCGCAAAATTAAATTTGTTGTTTGGGCAATTGAGCAATGCCAGTGGTTGTAGGAAATACGAGGACGCCCGAAAGCATGGTGTTAAAATCTGCAGGCAAAAAGGTGTTCGATTCTTGAAGATGGCTTCTGGACGGCACCTGCGAGTTGCCACCCAAACCGCATTGTCATTTGCATATCAGAAGTAACCGTTGCCGACATTTTTTATTCGGTCCTCGAATCTTGCTGCGGTGAAACGATCTACCAAGGCATCAAGCAGCGTTGTTTTGGCCTTGCCACGGCGAGTTTGGCGGAGTGCTTTGCAAACTCAAGCACAACTGGAATCGCATTGCTGTGAAGATGGCAAGGTCGTGTGTTCTAAAGAACTTCAACGAGGAAAGTCGATCGTCCTCACAATGTCAGCTTTGTCATGCTGATTTACCTGACAAGCTTTGGCTTTCTAGGAAAGCCACTGACGAATAAATCTCCATCCATGATTTGCGCCATGACTTCGTATTTACTACCCTTTTCAAATTGATCGTACAGTTGTTTGCCGATCTTCGTGGAACCCATATCGGTGCTCAGCCAGTATTCGAATACGACACTTTCACTTATGCTGTAGTCGTCATCCCCATAATGATTGGCACTTGTTACCGTTTTGGCGTGCTTTTGCTTACTGGTTACAGTCAAGACCATCAGGCTGTAGCGTGCCCGATCCCAAATTACCGCTACGATGACAAAAACGAGGCCAGGCGGAAACACGTACATGAAAAGATCGTCTCGGCCCAGCAACATTCCCAAGCCTCCGGCGATGCATCCAATGCCTGCGAGAATTCCAAGCGTTAACGGAGCGTATCCCCAATACTTTCCTTCGATTCTAGCCATGTGGTCTATGATCCAAGTGGCTTTGATGAGTTAACGCTGCAGTATTAATAATTCCGAATTGACCTGCGTATTGCATCTTAGTGTTACATCGCTAGTGAATGAACCCAACACCCGTTGGAACTCAGTAAAGCCAGCTATCAGTGAAGCCAGCTAATCGATCAACGATGCGGCGTGGAAAAACAGCCCGCACTCCTAGTGGGATCTGCCGAATCTGACACGGCGGAATGATACGATCTTGACCACGCGAAACTTTTTGTATCTCAGGGCGACAGGACCTTGTTTCCCTTCTGCAATCTCTTAGCGGGAGCGTTGTAGAGCTCCGCGCCCGTATTCGGTAGTCGGCTTCCGCTCGAGTACGAATCAGGTGGAAAGTCCTCACCGCGGGTAGCCGACCCAAGGGGTGTCGTGAGCGTGTCGTTGAGTGTTCTCAGATAGCTCTGCAGTTTCCAGGCAGGAATGATTGTCAGCCCGAGCTCGGAAGCTTTCGCTCTGATGCGTCCCATCGCGGCGATGGTGGCAACATTATTGTCGTCATCCTCTCCGACTCCATTACCCACTTCAGGGTCATCGCCAACCACCATGAATCGGATGGTTGCGTCGAGTTTTCCGCTGACGCTACCGGCTGGCGTAACCTCGGCAGCAACGGTTGCACCAGCGGCTCTGATTTGCCCCTTCAGGGCTTCGTTGTCCGGGCGGCCATCCCCATCGATATCGATATCCCCAGCCAAAGCAATTTTGATGACTCGACCAGGTGCCCAAAACGGCGAGAAGATTTTATCACCCGGGATGATTGGATTTCGAATTTCAGGGAACGCGACAACGCGGGCTTGAGCCAGATGCGGGCCTTGAATCTGCGTGACTTGGATCGTTGCCTTGACCTTTGCGTCTTTGAGTCGAGTCTCATCGGCATCGATGATCCCGAACGTGATTCCCGGCCTCAGGGCGTCTGCCGATCCGAGATTGATCGTCGTGATGTTTCCACCACGTGCGACATAACGAACTTCACCCTGTGTTGTCTCGAACTGGTCACTGCGTAGTTCGTTGAGTTGAAATTTTTGAGTGTCAATTGTGCCTTGCAGTTGGCTTGCCTTCTGGGTGAGCTTCGTCGTCTCATTCACCGCTTGTTGGCGGAAAGAATTGTATTCTTTTACTTTCTTGACAAGCTTATCCTTCGTGTCTTCCTTCTCTTTGATCATACGATCTCGATCTTCATCGAATTGATCGCTCAGTTTGATACGCTCTTTGTTGGCGTTATCACGTTCCGTCTCAGCGAGTTTTTGCTGCTTTTGAGCATTGGCTACGTCTGCCGTTGCTTTCTCCTTGATCTTCTTCTCTTCCGTACGTGAACTTGTTACCTCGCCATTTCGCTTCCGGATGGTGCTGGCTAGGTAGCCCGGCAACTTTGGGTAGTTACGTTCGGAAGCCTCTGTTTCAGCTGGAAAGTAGGACATGGCGATTGAATAATCTTTTTCAATCTGCTCCATGTCGGCGTCATCTGAGACGTTCTCTTTCATCTCATCAATCTGAGCCTGTGTGAAACTACCCACGCCCAACATGGCTTTCATGCGGTCTGCTTGAGTCGTTAATTTCTCGACTTCAGCCTGAACCGAACTAAGTCTGTCGCTCATGTTCTGCTCTTGAGTCGCGACCGTGTTGCCGTGTCGCCACAGAAAAAAGTTCAGGCACAACGAGAGGACAAGGAAAATCAGGCAGGCAATCAAAGAGCCGCGGATAACGGAATCGTCGCGAGCTACCATTTTTGTTCTTTGTGAGATAAAGGGAGCTAAATAGAGGGCCACGCCATCAAGTTGACGTTGCGAGTCTTCAGAAGACCCACCCTAACACTAATTTCTTTCTACGTTTATTCTACCGCCGATTGCGGAGAATTACCGCTCAAGTCGGAGGTTTCTGCGACTTTTGCCGGTTGTCCGCTTCGTGCCGAACTCGGCATGGCCTCGATTTTGACCAAAGTGTGTCAGTTTGTACGGTCTCGAAGCTATCCGGTTCTCTTTCGCTACCCGGAAGGAAATCGAAACTATCCCTAGACACCGTGGTTATTATATTTGTTGAGACGATCTTGCTATCGTCATTCAAGCACTAACTTACTTCACGAAAAGTCCGGCAAAGGCAATGCACTATCGTAATCACATTCGATCGCACCGATCATCCCACTCAGCCCGTAGTGGCTTTACCCTGCTCGAGTTGCTTTTGGTGCTCGCAATCCTCGTCATGATCATCGGGATTGGCGTAACCAACTTCAGCGGCGTGCAGGATGGGGCTAACGTCTCTGCAACTGAGGTCACACTGAATGGCCTCAAAGACAACGTTAAAATGTACAAAATCCGCATGAACGGACTCCCTGAGAGCCTCGAAATGCTTAGGGATGGCCCCACGGATGCAGCTAAGAAAGCCAAGTGGGTTTCTGCAATCATTGACGAGATTCCGAAGGATTCTTGGGATAATGACCTAGAATACAACGTCAACGGCGGGAGTTTTGAACTGCGAAGTTCGGGACTAGATCAACAAATGAACACTGATGATGACATCACCGTTGAAGGCAGTTGATCGGATCTCGCTCGCAAATGCTGCGGGCGGGACTGCTCCACCGGCAATCTAACCGAAGGAGCGGTAACTCAAGTTCTCTAAGACCCGCCCGGGATTTATCCATTGTCACGTCGATCAGCCTTCACTTTGCTCGAGCTCTTGCTTGTCATTGCCATCCTTGCTGCTTTGGCAACGATGACAATGCCAAAGTGGGGCATGCTATTGAATGATCGACGGCTTGTCCGAGCTGGCGATCAGGTCCGTAGCAGCGTCGCCAGATTACGGGTCGAAGCGATGCGTTCAGGGCGGGTTATCATGCTCGAGGGCATGCTCGAAGGATCAAGTTTGAGGGCCAAACCGTTTTACTCGGCCTTGGACGCGACTGAGGCTATCGACCAGACCGGGTCAGGTGCACAACTTCTTACTGGTGCGGACCAAGCTTCGGTTGTCGTGATCGAGGAAGATGAAACGGCAATCGAGACCATTGAATTGCCTGATGAAATCATGGTTAAAAGTGTGAATGTGGTCTCTGCTGCTCGCGCGATGGAAATTGAGCAGTTGACTGTCTCGGATCAGGGACAGGGTTGGAGCCGCCCGGTGCTCTTCTATCCAGATGGGTCAACGAGTACTGCTCTGATCAGTTTGGCGCACCCGACGATGGGGCGAGTTGTTGTCAAAATTCGGGGGATCACCGGCGATGCCTCCGTTAGTGAGGTCTTGGCACCATGACGCATCCAACACTTGTTATCCCAAGCACGCAACGAAACTGCCATCGAGTGAGAAGGCAGCAAGGCTTTTCGTTGTTGGAAATATTGCTAGCCCTTGCGATCCTTGGAGGCTCTATGGCGATTCTCAGCCGTATTGTTGACACAGGGATCTCAGCGGCCCGGGAAGCACGTGACCTCGCAAATGCTCGAATGATTTGCCAAGCTAAATTATCGGAAGTCTTGCTGAATAGTACTTCTGGAGTGACACCGCAGACGCAGCCGTTAACACCTGTGGAATCTTTCGACTCGCAGTCCACCACCCCCTTTGAGTTTTCAGTGGAGGTCCAGCCAGGACAGCTCGGGGGGATTCTGCTGATCCGCGTCGTGGTGGAGGCACAGAATCCTGACGGCGGTGAGCCACTAGCTAGGTATTCTCTCGTTCGTTGGATGATTGATCCTGCCCTCGGGCTCGAAGAACTGGAAGCCGAGGAAGAGGCTGCTCGTGAAGAAGCCGCTGGCGTGGAGGGATCGGCGTGATGAGTATCAGAAGCAAAATAGTGCGAGCGTTTACTTTGTTGGAGGTCTTGTTGACCTTGGCGATGTCGGTGGTCTTGATGGGGCTGATTGGCACAGCATTTCAGTTTTACGCAGTCGATATGAACGTGCGTAACATGGACATTCAGCAGACGCAGTTGGCGGCCTCTGTCATGCAGATGATCGAAGATGACTTGCGGGCCACGTTGCATAGTGAGCCTGCTGACATGTCAGGCCTCGAAGAACTCTTGTCCTCGAGTCTCGGTGGCGACGAGGAAGGCGGCCGGGGTGGCAGTGGCAGCGAGAGTGAAGAAGATCTCTCTGCTGCTGGTATCAGTATGGAAATGGAAGAGGAGCCGCTCGAAGCTATCGACACAACGAGCCTTGACCTGACTAGTGGTGTTGCGGTTCTGCAGACTCCAGGATTGGTTGGCAATCAATACCAGATTCAACTTGACCTGAGCCGGCTACCGCGGCTGGAGGAGTATGTCCAGATGATGGACGAGACCATCACCGACCTTCAGGATGTGCCCAGCGATTTGAAAACGGTTGCTTATTACGTGCAGTCTGATGATTCGACAGGTGGCGTCTTGGATTCCCTTGCAGAACTTGATCCGGATGCCAGTGAATTGACTGCAGGGGGGTTAGTCCGCCGGTCGCTCGATCGCGCTGCCACCGTCGAAGCGGCCACGATGGGGAATGTCAGCACGCTCAACCAGACCGGCGACTTACTGGCTCCCGAAATCAAGTCGATTGAGTTTTCCTATTGGGATGGCCTGACGTGGCAATTGGAGTGGAGTAGCGACGAGTTCGGTGAATTACCACTCGCTGTCCAAGTCCGGATTTATATGGTTGATCCGGCTCTCGCCGCAACGGAGAACGCCGATACGATCTCTGCTTTGGGTCCGGATTCAATGCGTACTTTCTCACACATCGTCCGGCTGCCCATGGCTGTGCCAATCGAGACTGAGGAAGATGAGGATTTGTCGGAGGCTGGATTATGAGAAAGTCTACCAAGTCAGCACGCCACGGATTTTTCCTCGTGCTTGTTCTGATTGTTGTTGCAATCGCCACCATGGCTGTCTATTCGTTCACAGATTTGATGCTGGCCTACGATGACTCGGCTTATCTGTCCGGAGACATCGTGCAAACGAGAGTCAACGTTGAGTCGGGTGCTGAAACAGTTCGGCTGTTGCTTTCAGAGCCTCCGGAGCTGAGAGTTGACTATGGAGGTGTATACAACAATCCACAGCTTTTCCAAGCTGTGAATGTCTCACTTGGGGATGATAATTCGACACCCTCGAACTTCTCAATTCTTGCGCCCGGATTGAACGACGAGGGTAGATTGGCAGGATTAAGATTTGGCCTGCAAAATGAGTCCGCAAGACTTAATATCAACGCACTTCCGATTCTGGAAAACAGTTCAGCTGGAATGATGGCTTCTGTTCTTACAGCTACTGACGAGTCCGAAGAATCAAGCGAAGGTGCAACCAGTGATAATATCGCGGTTTCGCTCCTGTTGACCCTACCCGGCATGACTGAGGACATTGCCGATGCAATTCTCGATTGGTTGGACGAGGACGAAGAGGTGCGGCCCTTCGGTGCGGAAGCTGAGTACTACTCAACACTACCGACTCCCTACGTCCCCAAGAATGGACCCGTATTGAGTGTCGAGGAGTTATTGCTGGTTCGGGGGGTCACTCCAACGCTGCTATTCGGCGCTGATGCGAATCGCAATGGAGTTTTGGATGGCGACGAGCAACAACGTTTTGGGGCTACCGTCGAAACTGCCGGTTCACTGGGGTGGGCAGCCTACTTGACCGTGCACGGTGCTGAGGCGAGCAAACGTCGTGATGGCAGTTTTCGAGTCAATGTGAATCAGGATGATCTTGAATTGCTTTACGAGGAGCTGTCAGGAGCTCTTGAGAATGATGACTACGCGACCTTCATTGCTGCTTATCGGATTGCTGGGCAGTCAAATTCAACAATGGCATTGCTCAGTGGAAACGGGGGTAGCGGTCAATCATCCGAGGTTGAAGGTCGTTGGACTGCCGACCTGATGGGTGAACTTGATCTCAGCGGCGGGGGGGGGACCTCGCTGACACAGGTTCTTGATTTGGTTGGCGCGACGGTAACGATTGGGAATGGTGACAACGCTAAAACCTACAGCTCTCCTTTCTCAGAGGACCTCATTTCGATGGGTATCTATATGCCAATTTTAATGGACACTTTGACTACTCAAGAGGTCGAAGTTATGCCGGGTCGGATTAATCTAAATGAGTGCCCCGCTGAACTCCTTTACGGCATTCCCCTTTTACCGGAGGAAGCCGTTGAGGGAATTCTCGAAACGCGAGATGTGAATTCAGATGACCCAAATCGTCAGTTTGAAACTTGGCCGTTGGTCGAGGGTCTTGTGACACTGGATGAAATGAGACTACTCACGCCGTTGGTCACCTGCGGTGGCGATGTGTTTCGGGCACAAGTCGTAGGGTATTTTGAGCAAAGTGGAGTTTCGAGTCGCTCAGAGGTGATTATTGATGCAACGACCGTGAATCCCAAAATAGTCTTTTGGCGGGATTTGAGTCATTTGGGCAGAGGATTTGATCTCTCCGTATTAGGTTCAAGGTCATTTATCGGTCTTGAAGCTGATGCGGGCGGTGAGAGTGGACAGGGGAATTGAGTTTCAGTCATGGCTGGCTGGATCGAACGTGCATGGTTGCCGGATGAGTCGTGATACAGGGTTTGGTTTGCAATTAGGTTTCGTGTTCAGAGAAAGCATCTCGCATGAAGCCAACTTCATGAATGAAGTGAGAAACAGATGGTAAAAAAACTAGCAATTGATTGGGACGAACGTGAGCTGAGGTTGGTGGCCGCTCAGTGCAGTGGCAGCAACGTCAAAGTCATCGACGCTCGGGTGATACCAATCGAGGACAACGTCCTGCAGACGCTCAAGGCAGCTATCGATGGCCAAGGTATGGACAATACCGAAACCTTGATTGCGATCGGACGTGGTCAGGCAGAACTACGAGAACTGCAATTACCGCCTGTCCCTGAGGACGAATTGCCAGACATGGTTCGTTTTCAGGCCAGCAAGAGTTTTGCGACCGCTGGCGATAATGCGACAGTTGACTATCTGGTCACCAGTCGAACTGAAACCAGTGTCGAAATGATTGCTGCGGCCCTTGGGGCAGAGGAACTCAATGGACTTCGCGGTGTATGCGAATCGGGAAGTCTTGTCGCCAAAAGGATCTCCATCAGACCTCTTTCGGCTGCCGCTCTGTACCTGCTGAAACAGGAACGCTCGAGTGCCAACGATACGGTCCTGATAGATTTACTTTCTGATGAAGCCGAAATTGTGGTTGCGCGGGACGGACGCGTGATCTTTGTTCGTACTGTTCGCATGCCCTCTGCGGAGGATGCACGTGGACGAGCATTAGCGGGTGAACTTAAACGCAGCTTGGTTGCCTGTGGGTCCAGTGGGACGCTGGAGCGAGTTGTTCTGTGGGGTCGAGCGGCAGTGCACTCGCAGGACGTCGAGATGCTGGTGCAAGCCACTGACAGCAAAGTTGAGGTGCTAGACCCATTCTCTCTCGTCGACGTGGACCGAAACACGCAAGGAAGCATGCCCGAGCATGTCGGGCGTTTGGCGCCACTGGTTGGCCTCTTGGTTGCCGATGAAACAGGGGCCGATCGTCTGCTTGACTTCCTGAATCCGCGAAAGCGGGTAGAAGTGGTCGAGAGCCCCTATCGTAAATACCTGATCGCTGCAGTTCCCGTTGCCGTGGCTGCTTTGGCGGCCTTCTTTATTTACCGCCAGCTTGGAGCTCTTGATGGGCAAATTGAGGGGCTGAAAGCGGTGAACGACGATAAACAGAAAGGTGTTAAAGCGGCGGATGAGAGTATCGCACGGACCGAACTAGTCGACAAATATCTGGACGGAGATGTTAATTGGTTGAATGAAATCCGCAGACTCGCATCAAAAGTTCCTGAATCGGACAAACTGATTGTTCGCAGTGTTTCCGCCGTGAGTGACTCAAGGAATGGTGGTGGCACGATGACCATTGAAGGAGCCGTCACGAAACCTGCTGTCATCGAAGAATTTGAGGGTGCGATTCGTGATGATTTCCGGACAGTTCAAGGCGATGGTGCAAGCGAGTTGAGAACGTCTGATCAATATCGTTGGAGCTTTACGGAAACCATCAAAATTGATCCCAGCCATGTCCGCGATCAGCGATACATCGGGATCAGTGAGGTTCTTGAAGCGGCTGATGTTGATGTAAAGCAAGATGAAGCCGAACAGAGTGTGGCAGAATCTGAAATGACCCCCAAAGATCAAGGGACGTCCGCGAATGATCCTGCGGCAGAAGTTGCGGAAAGTGAAGAGTCACCCAGGTTTGATACTGAAAAAGGTGCCGTTGAGGGGGCAGGTGAACTCGCAGGTGAGTCAACCCAGGGGGATGAAAATGAAGGTGGCGAGGACTTGCCAGACACTGAAGATCCTCCCCAGGAACAGGAACAGGAACAGGAACAGGAACAGGACACAGGTAAATCAGAGGCTGGTGATACCCCAATCGAGGGTGGGCCAGATAAAGAACCAGAAACAAGCCCCGAGCCTGAGCCAGGGGATGATGAAGTCGTTGCTGAAATTCGAACTGAGGTGAAGTCATGAATGAAAGAGAAAAGAACCTCGTCAAAATTATCGGAACGATGTTTGTTCTGTATCTGCTTTGGTCTGGATACGGGCGTTACCAGTCCGCTGTCTCGCAACGTACGAAACAGATTGCACAGCTGACCAGCAAGCAAGCTGAATTGTCAGAGAAGGTGATGATGGGTGCCATTGCTGACGGAACGTTCGGGGAGTACATGGCACGCTCGCTTCCGAGTAACCCTGAAGCTGCACGCAGTCAGTACCAGCAGTGGTTACTTGAATTGGTTCATGATAAAGGAATGGATAATGTTCAAGTTGACTTCACGAGTTCTCGACCCGTGGGAGGCATCTATCAGAAGGTTGACTTTCGAATCACGGGTGCGACAGATCTGCCCGAGCTGATCGGAATGATGCATGATTTTTATGCAAAAGATTACTTGCATCGGATTCGTGAATTGTCCATTGTGCCGGTCAAGAAGGGTGGGTTCACGGTTACGATGAACGTTGATGTGGTCGCCTTGGCAAATGCGCCGGATGATTTGCCTGAACGCTTAAAACCGTCTTATCGCGTTGATGCTGATGCGGATGCCTACATTGATGCGATTATGAATCGCAATCTTTATGAGCCACCAAATCAACCCCCACGTTACAGCGGTGGACGCTCGATCGAAGCAGTCGTGGGGCGGGACTCCCCGACGCCATTGACATTCAAGGATCCAGAGGGACACAACGTCAGGTTTGAACTGGCTGAGGAGCCACCTGAGTTTGTGCGGCTTGATGCTCGAAGCGGTACGCTTCGAGTGAAGTCTGATGTGACTCAAGAGTTCGAAATTTTGGTGCGAGCGATTGATAATGGATACCCGCAGCAGTCAACAGAACAAACAATCACTGTTCGTGTGGTCGATCCGCCACCCCCACCAGCTGAACCACCTGCAAAACCGTCGTTCGATGACGCATCGCAGACTGTCTTGACCGCACTGGTACAAGGCAGAGATGACTGGACCGCCTGGATGCATGTGCGGACTCGTGACCAGACCCTTAAGCTGAAGATCGGTGACAGTTTTGAAATCGGCAGCCTTAAGGGGACTGTGTTTGATGTTAATCCTCGCTACGCGACCCTTGAAATTGATGGAAGACGCTTCGAACTGAGGCCTGCTGGAAATCTGGGAGTTGCCGCAAAGCGATCTGAGGTTGATTGATCCGCCTAAGGGGCAGTACTCTGCCTGTCACTGGATCAGGTCAGGAACTCGTTGCACGAAAGAATCTGTTGATCGAATCTGCCCGTGTTTCAGCGATTCACTGTCAATCGCTTTCAATTGAATACCCAGGCGGAACTCGGGCTGTCGATAAGATAAGCCTGAAGGTGAATCCCGGTGAGATCATATCGTTGATCGGCCCAAGTGGGTGCGGCAAGACAACCCTGCTGCGGCTCATGGCTGGGCTCGAACAGCCCACCGAAGGAACAGTCGGCTTGGATCCACCGGTACAAGTTGATGCCGGAGGAATTGCTTTTGTCTTTCAGCAACCTTCCTTGTTGCCATGGCGAACAGCCATTCAAAATGTGGTACTGCCGCTTGATTTGATTGGTAAAGGTTCCCCGTCAAATCGTCGCGAACTTGCATTCGAGTTGCTCAGGACGGTAGGACTGGAAAATGCGGCCACACGCTTTCCAGCTGAGTTATCTGGTGGAATGAGGATGCGTGTATCCATCGCTAGGGCTCTGGTCACAGATCCACATGTGCTATTGCTCGACGAGCCCTTTGCCGCGCTCGATGACATGCTGCGGAATCAATTGGGGCAGCTGCTCTTGGAACTTTGGGGGAAACGGCGATTTACCGTGGTAATGGTGACTCACAATATTGCTGAGTCAGTGCTCTTGTCTCAGCGAATCGCTGTCATGCGTGAGGGGACGTTGGCGAGTGTTCTTGAAAATCCACTTCCGCATCCCCGTAATGAAGATATTCGAGCAACAGTCGGATTTGGTGAGTTTTATGGGCGTGTCAGTCGCGCGTTGCGGGGAGAGTAATCCATGACTGAAGTTCTTGCACCGCGGCGGCGTGAGGTCCTCGTGAGTATTAGTTTGGTTACATCCGTCGCGTGCGTTGTGCTTGGCGTTTGGGAGTTCATTGTTTGGAAATTTGATTTGCCGAAGGCACTCTTGCCGACGCCTGGACAATGCTGGGATGCGGCTGTGTCAGAGCGAGTTGCCTTGTTTCGAGCCACCATTTCTACTGGTTTTGCAGCGTTCAGTGGCTTGTTGGTGGCTGTTGCTGTGGGTTATGGACTTGCCGTTATCTTTAGCCAATCTCGAAGCCTTCGGCTGGCCTTGTTTCCATACGTCATCCTGTTGCAGACGGTTCCGATCGTGGCCATTGCACCGTTGCTGATCGTATGGAGCGGATACACATTTCGCACCGTGCTCATTGTTACCGCTATTGTATGCCTGTTTCCAATCGTCAATAGCGTCACGGGGGGGTTGCTGAGCACCAAGCAGGATACAAACGATTTGTTTCGATTGTATGGAGCGGGACGTTGGAAGCGTTTGCTGCATCTGCAAATCCCATCTTCGGTCAATCATTTGATGCTCGGTACGAAGACCAGCAGCGGATTGGCTGTGATTGGTGCGATTGTTGCAGAGTTTTTCGTCGGAAATAGCACCTCCTATGATGGCCTCGGAACGCTCATGACGGGGTGGGCCAACTTGCTGAAAACTGATGCTTTGGTATCCGCTGTTTTTGCATCAGCCATGCTGGGTGTTTTGCTGTTTGGCACAGTTCATTTGATCTCGGCTGTCTTCCTGCAACGTTGGACAAAATTCGCAACGACAGCTGGTTGATAACCTGGATGCAAGCTTCTGCTGCATCTGCTGTTTCCGATGAAGTCCACGCCCGAGTCCGAATTTTTTCTGTCACCGAAGGTAAGGGGCTTCCCTTGTTCAAGCTCTGAGAGTGATACTGTGTTGGTATTTCACTCACTCGGAGGTTGTGTTCCCGTGATCCGTGTCATCGCTTTTACGTTCGGGCTCGTCATTCTGGTCATGAGTGGCTGTGATTCTTCGCCTACATCACCCACTTCCGTGGGTGAGGGATCTGGAAAGAGTTCTACGGAGACTTCATCTGCTGGTTCGCCTGTGGCAATTCAATTGAATTGGTATCCGGAGTCTGAGCATGGAGGAGTGTTCCAGGCAGAGGCCGATGGAGCCTATCAGACTGCCGGCTTGAAGGTCGATATCAGGCCGGGGGGGCGGAGCGCGCCCGTCGCGCAGGAACTGGCCTTGGGGCGGGATCAGTTTGGTTTTGCCAACGCGGATGATGTGGTTGTTTACCGTCGGCAAGGATTGGATGTCGTGGCCGTGTTGGCCGCCATGCAAGACAACCCACGATGCATCCTTGTTCAGGAAAAAAGCGGTGTGGAATCGTTGAATGATCTAGCTGGCTTGACGCTGCAGTGCCAAGCTGGACGACCCTACCTGGAATTCATGCGGTCCAAAGGACTCTTGGATAAAGTGAAAGAGGTACCCTACTTCGGCTCTGTGGCTCCACTTGTTGCTGATCCGAAAATTGCAATTCAGGGCTACAGTTGCGCTGAGCCACTACTGGCAGAACAAGAGGGTGTGAAGGTTCGAGTGCTGATGGTCAGCAAACTTGGGTGGAACCCTTACTCCAGCGTGTTGATCACAACCGGCAAGCTAATCAAAGAACAGCCCGAACTGGTAGGTGCTTTTGTCAAAGCAACGCAAGCAGGTTGGGAGTCCTATTTGGAGGATCCCACCAACGGCAATGCTGACATTCTGGCTGCGAACGACCACGGTATGACGGCCGAAGTGCTCAAGTATGGGAGCGAGCAGATGCGAAACCTTGCAAAGCCCCCCGGAGATCAATCCAAGGCGTTTGGTCATATGTCGCTTACACGTTGGACCGGGCTGATTGAGCAGATGGATGCACTGGACCCGGCGCAGGCCAAGTTGGTCAAGCCTGAGGATTGTTTTACCGACCAATTTCTCCAGTGACCTGACGACAAACTTGTTGGGTCACATTACCGTCATCAGTATCGCTTTAACGCGTAGCCAGCTAAGCAGCTAGGCGATTCGCCGTGATACCGCTGGTGTTGACTGGTCCGATGTGTCGACCGAGTGTTTCGATTTCAAGTTGAAGCAATTGTTGCACCACTCCGGATGCTGTGGGGCGTTCATCAGGATCCTTGGACACCATTTTCTGCACCAAGTCAGCAACCGGTTCCAGCATCATCGGACTCACCTGTTCGGTGCGCGTTAACCATTGCCAAAGTACGCGTCCCAGAGAGAAAATGTCCATCGCGGGGATGGCAGCCAAACTGCCTGCCAAAGCCTCCGGTGCAGCGTATTCGGGGCTCCCTCGAAAATGGTGTTTAGGAAGCGTGTGAATTCGTGAGGCAAAGCCAAGATCTACAAGAGTGACGTGCCCACGTGATCCTACGACAGAATTCTGTGGTTTCACATCGCCGTGGACCCAACCAGTCGTGTGTAGTGAGTCCAGAGCCTGAGCAATCTGACGTACAAGCCACAAGGCGACTGGAAGCGGCTTTGTGTCAGGAGATGCAAGGTGGCTTTGCATGGGCTCACCTTCCAACCGGGGCATGACCATATACGGTTGACTGGATGTGGTAGAAGCATCCAACATCGCGATCAGGTTTGGATGACTGGCGGAACTTGCTGCTGCAATCGACTGCAGTATTTGTCGGCTGCCTTCCAATTGATCAGTACCACTCTTGGCTCGTTTGACTACGTAGTCCCAACGTGGGCTACCCGCTGCATCGGCAGGCTGTGCTAGCAATAGCTGAGTAGTAGAGCTCTGATGAATGATTTCCCCAAGTCTCCAAATCCCCAGAATTGCCGGTTGCTTGCATTTCTCTTGGGAGCGGTTTGGCGAAACATCAGTCACAGTGGGAAGCCCTCAGCAGTCGTGATTTAGGTAAGTAGAGCACTCGACGGTCTTATCCCTGTAATTCGACTATTTGACGGGTGAACTGCGGATTCATTTTTTGTTCAGCGGTAAATTTCTGCTGTTTTCAGCGATTTTGGTTTTTAGCTCTCACAAATCTCCGTCGTCTGCATGTTGTTCGCGGCTGTCGCCATGCGTCGAAGCATTTCGACATTCTGCGTGCTCGGTAAGTCGATGATTTTCGGGGTAGCGTTCAGGAGTAAAAAAAGAGGAACCTAAACGGCGAGGTAGACCGCATCCGTTGTGTAGACGGGCGACCCTAGCGATGAGATGAGATCAGTGAATTACGCTCGACCGACACCTGCGTTGGCAATCCACGATTTGCGAAAGTCCTATGGAGATTTGCATGCATTAAAAGGTGTGACGTTTGGCCTCAACCGAGGGGAGCGTTTGGCATTTTTGGGTCCCAACGGGGCGGGGAAAACCACGTTGATTCGTTGTCTGGCTGGTCTGACGAGTGCTGATCACGGCGAAATATTCTTAGCGGGTCAACCTTTCAAGAGTAGCGAAGCAAGACAACAGATTGGTTTTGTGCCGCAGGAGATCGCCTTGTACGCGGATTTAACCACTCGCCAAAACTTGGAAGCGTTCGGTCGATTCCATGGTTTACGGCGCCGTGTTCTTCGGGATCGGTTGGCGTGGGCATTGCGGTGGACTGGGCTAGAAGACCGTGCTGACGACTTGGTGGGTGCTTTTTCTGGTGGTATGCAGAGGCGTGTGAATCTTGCCTGTGGAGTCATGCATGAACCGAGAATTCTGTTGCTTGATGAGCCAACCGTTGGCGTTGATCCGCAAAGCCGACAACGTATCTTCATGATGTTGGATGAACTGAGTGCCACAGGAACCTCGATCCTGTTAACCACGCATCATCTTGATGAAGCTGAGGAACGCAGCGATCGGATTGTGATTCTTGATCAGGGCATGGTGGTAGCAGATGGTTCGCTCGATGAATTAGTTGAGCAGTCGGTCGGCACGCAACGGCTCGTGCGCCTGCGAATTGATCGCCCTCTTTCGGCACCGATTCGTGCCGGCGTAGCCGAGCATGCTGCTTCTTTTGGCGCCACGGGGGAAGAGGAAATTTCGACACGTATTGATGATGTATCAGATCATCTACCAGGTCTGATTGATCTTGTCCGTCGGCGAGGCTACGGAATTGCTGATGTGCAGGTGGAAGCTCCATCGCTTCACCATGTGTTTCTGCATCTAACGGGTTATGAATTACGTGATTAGCGTACCAAAGTTGAAAGAACTGACCTCATGATTTTGAATGTGCTTCAAATCAGTTGTCGTCGACTGCTCCACAATCGTGTGGAGTTGTTACTGACGTTTCTTGTGCCGATCGCATTCTTCAGCATTTTTGCGATTATTTTTGGCGGCGGTTTGGGGCGTGGGACAACGCCAAGAATCAAGGTAGTCGCGGTGGATGAAATTCAGTCAGCCGTTAGTTCACAAGTCATGTCGGCACTCGCTGAGCAGGAAAGTTTGCGGTTCGTCCGGGAGATGGGTGCTGATGGATTGAAACGCGACGAAGCGATGGAATTGGTACGCTCTGGAAGTGCCACTATGGCGATCATTTTACGCGAAGATCGTGAACAATTGGCAGCGGAATTGATGGCGGATGCTTCAGATCAGGTTGCAGCTCAGGTCGTATCTGCTGTCGTCAACCGATCAATCATGTTGTCGGAGGCTGAGTATCAAGTCTCTCAGCTTGCGGGAAGCGAGCAGGACGAGGATGGGAACCAGCTTGCAGATGATGCAGCAAGTGATCCAAATAACGAGCTGTTTGGCATTGAGGAATCGCTGCAACGTAAAGTGCAGATCATTGATGTTATGGGTGAAGGGAAAGCAAATCCCGTGGTTAGCATGTACGCGGCGGGAATTGCTGTCATGTTTCTATTATTTGGAGCCACTGGTGGCGGAGGTGCTCTGCTTGAAGAGCGAGAAAATCAAACGCTTGATCGCTTGCTTTCTACTCAGATGTCGATGGATCAGTTGTTGCTGGGTAAATGGTTTTATATGAGTAGTATTGGCGTATTGCAGGTTGGTGTCATGTTCGTGTGGGCGCAGCTCGTTTTTGATGTTGACCTGATAGGCCATTTGGATGGTTTTTTGATGATGACGGTGGTGACTGCATTGGCAGCCTCAGCGTTTGGCCTCTTCCTTGCCACGCTGTGCAAATCACGCGGGCAATTGAATGGTTTGTCAGTCATCCTTATTTTGACCATGAGTGCTCTCGGTGGATCAATGGTGCCAAGATATTTGATGAGTGAGGAGTTGCAGCAATATGGGCTGTGGACTTTCAATGCTTGGGCTTTAGATGGATACACGAAGGTGTTTTGGCGAGAATTGCCCGTGGATGCACTCGCTCCACAACTAGGCGTTTTGTTGATGAGTGGGGTGGTATTTCTGCTTGCCGCCCGCGTTCTAGCCGTCCGTTGGGAAACTGATTGAGGTTTTCTTCACCATTGATTTGCTCGGAACGTCTTCCTACACGATAGGTGAGCTAGATTCACCACGTGATTTTGGTGTTTGCGAGATGCTTTCCCAAGAATTCTGCCCTGTGTGCTATTTTGCAGCCTGTCGGTGATTGCTTGGTGGGTTTCTGATCCATTACCTTTATCAGTCGTTTATTGATTCTCGAACTAATACACCAGAGTATGAAAATGGATACTTGGCCAATTGGCGTCTTTGCTTCCGTAGATGCGGGCTTGGGGGTTGCTTGGGATGTTATTGCACAGCTAAAAGTTCCTACAATTCAATTGCATGCACCGAGTCCTGAAAAACGCAATCAGGAATCTGCAGAAGCGTTTCGAACGCAATTGAGTGAAATGGGAGTTCAGTGCAGTGCTGTCTTTGGTGGGTTCGAAGGGGAGAGTTATGCAGACATCCCCACAGTCGTGCGAACTGTCGGTTTGGTTCCTGCCGATACGCGGCAATCACGACTTAATGAAATGCTTGAAATATCGAACTTTGCCAAGTGGCTTGGGTGCGACACCGTCGCATTGCATTTGGGATTCATTCCACATGATCCACAGGTAGAAGGGTATTCAGATATTGTCGACGTGACACGTCAACTCTGTGATCATTGTGCAGATCATGGTCAATTCCTGCACTTGGAAACGGGCCAAGAAACTGCTGAAGGTTTACTTGAGTTCATCAAACAGGTTGATCGCGAGAATTTGAAAATCAATTTTGATCCAGCCAACATGATTTTGTACGGAACCGGAGAGCCCATCGAAGCCCTGCAGGCCGTTGGCAAGCACGTTCGAAGCATCCATTGCAAGGATGGTACTTGGAGCGACAAACCTGGCGATACTTGGGGAGCCGAAGTACCGTTGGGTGAAGGCGATGTTGGGATGGAGCGGTATCTTCGTACCCTTCAAGAGATCGGTTACGAAGGCCCGTTGACTATTGAACGCGAAATTCCACAAGATCCAGAAAGACAAATGGCCGAAATTGGACAGGCAATCGAATTGCTGACTACACTTCGAGCCAAGGTTTTGGGCTAAACACTGCAAGCGACACTGCCCAGTTGGTCGAGTTGTTTGTGTGGTGATTAGTAATACAGCCTTAGGACAAGCAAGAACTTCGGTGTTTGCGATCGCATCTTGCTCGGGGAGATCGATCAGGGGCGGTTACGTTGGGATCGTCCCATTCTCATCATTCAATCGCCGAGTTTGATGAACCAAGGGGCTTATTTACAACTTCATACACATGCTGTTCGTTCCAGCTTGGAATGGCGTAGTACATTGTCGATTAAATGAGTCAGACGATCGGGCTCCTACCTGAGTGTTTGCAGGTATTCTTTCCGGTCGGTGGGATCACTGACCATGTCTCGTGAAAGCAGGTCAGTGTAAAGTCGGAATATTGTGAGTGGGTCCGCAATTCGTGTGCCACAGCGGAAACAAAGGTAGCTCGACTTTAGACGGGCACAACAGGAACGTCAAACCGTTCTAGGCGGAGGGACCATCAAGGTTTCTGGCTGGAAGTTGGCCAGTGGAAAGCACGTTTGGAGGTGGTCGATTTCCAATTTGAGACAGTGATTGACCTGACCAAGCGTCAACGGCCCGCTGTGACTAGTTAGCACCGTCACTAGTTAGCACCGTCACTAGTTAGCACCGGATGCACTCAATTCGGGGATGGTTGGTAGACTAAGAGCTGATCCGTCCGTGGTTGTTGGGGCCGCCAAGTTGGCATCGGCTTGGGGTACCGTTGCCGAATCTTGTTCTTCCTTCAGAATCTTTGCTTCCTCGGTATCGGGCACAGCTGTTCCATCGATAGAGGGGATGTTACGCATTGGACCATTCTCGTTGGGTGCCGGCATATCAACGGGAAACGGCATGGCAGTTGATGCTGGCGTTTGCAATGGCATCGCCTCGGTCGGTAATTTATCGCCTTCCTGCTCCAAGCTTGGCAGCTTTTCTATGGGCATGCCGTCGAGAGAGATGGGTTGGCCATTGCGAATCTTATAGACTGGCGCGGTGAATTGCGGTTCACGCGGAAGCGGGTTATAACGCAATCCACAGTCATTGCATCCATAATCAATTAAGCCATCCAGTGTGGTTCCTGGATCTTGCAGCAATGTTTCTGGTGACATTGTTCCAGGATCAATCCATAGTCCTTCTGGTGTCAGTTCCATGGTTCCTAAGTCAAGGTCCAGCGTTCGCCGTACTGCTTCATAGTTTACATAAATTCCCAGTAATGCGTTTTGTGCTCTGAGTAATGCGCTGAGAGCTTGAATCGTGTTCCTGGCTTCATTGCCAATGGCGCCGGTGCTAGCTCGAGGCGTTGCTTCCCGCAAATCTCTGGCATCTGCATTGAGTTCAATTTGATCGGCGGCGATTCCGACGGACTTGCGACCGTATTCGAATCTCAATCTGTCACGTAGCAGTTGTCGTATTTCTGCTCGTAGGCTTGTCCAGATAGCGTCTTCAAATTGGTAGTAATCTCGTTTTTTCTGTTCGTAGTTGATGAGGACTCGGCGGTAATTGTTGCGCTCGACTAGCCTTGTGATGGGTGCATCCCATTGCAACGCAATATCCAGATTTCCTGTCTTATTGAGTCCAGTGTTGTTTACATCTGTGGAACCGATTCCGCCACGGATATCCACGTTCAAATCACTTTCCAGATCATCTGCAACGACCTCAATCTGCCGCCACGCATCCACAAGCGCTGCCCTGGCGTTGGCATAGTCTCGGCGGTTTCGTCTTGCAATTTCGAATGCGATCTCAGGTGATATGTCAACTTCTGGCAGGAAAACACTTTCGGTCCGTGCTTGAGCTTGTATTAATTGCAAGACCAGAAGATCGTCACCAAGGTCGGCAACCAGGTTTTGTGAAGCAAGGATCACCTCATCTCTCAAGCGGCTTGCCAACTCCCGCGGATCAATATTCCCAGGTGCGACATTCTGAAGGCTTTTGAATGATTTCTGAAGTAGGTTCAGTTTCACCATATAGGTATTGAGTCGCAATTCTAGTTTCTTGTGATCGTCTTTTAGGTCAACTAGCAAACCTGCTAATTTTGACGTATCAAAAATGGACTCGTCTATATCAGATATGTTTAACAAGCCGCAGATGCTGCCTTGCTCCGCAGTGAACAAAGCTTTCAGAGTCTCTGACTGATGGTTACGCTGCGGAATGGCTTCTTCAAAATCCGCGATGTCTCTACCGACGGTTGGCAAGTCTGATTTAATCACGTCACGCAGGAAATATTCCAGTGGCTCTAATTCAGTCTGCAAGTTGCGGAGTGATTCAGCCAGTCTGGGAGTCCATTCGATTTGGGAAACGGGTAGCCCAGTATCTTCGTTGATTTTGAACTCGCTTTGTTCCAGGATTTCGATATTGAGTTCACCAACGTTGGCCCGAAGGATGCTAAGTTCTTCGCGTCGTTTTAGCAGTCGTTGACCAATTAACTCAAATTGCTTCAGGATCGGGTCGTCCAACTCAACGCAGATGTATGGTGGCAGTCCCAATGTCCGAAGAAAGGTATCAATCTGAAGTTGAAAGCTTGCCTGCTGCCCAACGAGGCCCGTGAGCGAATCAGTTAACTGTTGGCGTGTTTGTGCAACCTGAATTCGCTGTGAAACAATTGATTGCGGGTCTGGGATCGTTGTCAGTAGTTCGATGAGTGAATCTTCGAATAAGAGCAGGATTTCACGCTGGCGGGTAATGTTTTCCTGCAGGTTGCGAATTTCCAGCTGCGCTTTAAGAAGACCGATAAAGCCGGAACCACTCGTGAACCCTCGTGGCGAGAGTGAAATGTTGCCCGCTGCTGTCCGCACATTCACGTTGGCGCGGTTGCCAGTGGTGATATCCACATAAAAGCCTCGACGGAACCTCTCAAAGGCTCTGACGCCTGCTAGAAGTTCACGCTCCGACTGTGTTAGTCCTTCCATCACCTTGTCACGGCCAGCATTACGCAGCAGTGGCATGAGCAGAGTGAAGTCCAGTACGTTAGCAGTCGCATTTGTACTGGAGTCACCCAAGTTCCATACAATCTCATTCGCCAGACCAACCAGCAAGTTGCCTCCCGTTGCAAAGTTGCGACGCATTCTCATATTGCGGTCGCCAAACTCAAGTTCCGTTGGACCACCGCGGCTTGTACCGAGGACGGTCTCAGCACCTCCAAAGAACTGGGTATCGAACTGAAAACGCTCACCGCTGACATCGAGGGCGAGAAAGTACAACGCCTCGAGCTGTTCCTGATAGGCTGGTGATTCCAATAAGGCGATTTTTGTGGCGTTTTCCGCATTCAGTACCAAGACCCCATCTTCGTTCAGAGGCAGGAATTGCCACCAATCGGGGCTCTCCGCTACGTTGGTTAGACCAGCAGCCTCCCAAAGTGGATATCCTCGGCGCCCATCGACACATTGCATATAGCGGTAGGATGCTGGATCATCCAGCGGCATGGGTTGAAAATCGAGGTCAAACGGGTTGAACATCCGACTTCTGCGATCCACGTCAATCCTGAGTGGCACATTAGGCGGCCGTGCAACGGCGGCAGCTTTTTGGTCAATCAGGTGATATGCCTCCATATCTGCCTGCTCGCGGTAATACTGCCGGTGGCATCCCAACGCATTGACTGCGAGAAGTGCGAGTAGGGCGGGAATTCCAGGGTGGATTCGCGGGATGAGTTTCATGAGTCGCATGACCGCCAAAACTGTGCAATGCGTGAGGTTAATGAGTATTGCTAAAACCGGATTCGTGTTATCCGCCTTAAAAATCAGTTCGACCGGTTCGATGGATTAATCCAGCAATATGCCCACCCTGTTACAATCGAGGCCTGTTTTGGGTATCTGCTGGTGCTATTTGGGCGATACTTAACGGTTTTAACGGCTCCGAGAAGACTGTTTTGGCACCAATGTGCGTGGGGAATGGATCATGGCGGCAAAAATATTGCTCTTTCACCGTGGTAACCGAGAAATCCTTGACGTTACAAATAGCCCAACTTACTATCTCTTATAGGCACTTTTTGCCACTCCTCTGAGAAACAGTGCGTTGATACGGGTGTGCTGATGCCGATTCAGAAGATGTACGTCCATCTCTTGCCATGATGATTGCAAAGCGAACATGAGTCTTCCCGACATAATTCTCGCAAGCGTGCTGTTCCTATTACTGGTCGGCTTTGCTGTCGTCGTATGGAAAGCCGCCTCTAACTGGCGTTGGTTCAATATCGTGGCCGTCGTGCTGACGATGTTGCTCGCACTCGTCTTTCTGTTTCCAACCGCTGGTGTGTTGCGAAGTCGATCTGCTTGGCATGAGGTTCTGGAATCACTCGAACTACGTCTGGCTGAGGTCAAAGCCGAGACGGTTGACATTACGCTCGGTGAAGCAGTCGGTGCAGAGGCATCCCGCAGCGGAGGTTTGATCGATCTGCAAAGTGATCTTTCGTCTCTCGCAATTGAAGCGGGGCGTCGTTGGCGGAACTTACAGTTGAAAGGTGCCAACCTCCAAGGTAATGTGTCGATTTCACTTGGGCCGCCTCCTGCGAATAACCTTGCTGGTGAACCAGCGGCCCCTGCAGCGAATGCACAACCATTGGTCCCGGCTGAAACGCTGGTTTACGGTTTTTCCGAGAAAGCCGACGACGACAATCAGATGATGGTGCCGGATTACTACCTTGGCGAGTTCATTGTTCAGGCCAGCGATCCAAATCAAGTAACTCTCGTACCCACTGGGACGCTTGAGCAGTACCAGTTGGACTGGATCAACGATGGCAGGGCAAATAGTTGGTTGTTGTGTGAGCTTTTGCCTCCTGACGGTCATGTTCCCTTTATCAAGCCATTCAGTCAGGCAGATGATAAAAATTGTCTGGGCGCAGTCGATGAGGAACTCGTAAGAGAATTGCTTGTAGATGCATCGGATGCGACAAGGTTGGCGTATCTAGAAGACGGACGAGCAGCAAAGCCCGACGATCCTCCGGCGACTAAGTGGGTGGAATTGCAATTTACGCAAAACCACCGCATCGAGGTGGATAGTCCAGATGAGCGAACTTTGGAAGACGGTGGTTTCTTTGATGGAAATGGTCGGGCACTTGATGCTGCGTTGCAGCACGGCGTTGACAATGGTTTTATTAGCCTCAAAAAGGGTGAAAAATTGTTGCTCAAGAGTGAGGGTGCCGAGAAGCTGATTGACCAGGGTGTTGCGGAAGAGTTGGGTAGTTTTTTCCTGCGGCCACTGAATGATTATGGTTTTGTGTTGCGACGCATTCGTCTTAACCTGATGTCACTCGCAGACAAGAAGGCAGAACTTACTGCCGAGGAGTTGCTTTTGAAGGAAGCAATCAGCAAGACCGACCAACTGTTGGTTGCTAATCAAGAGGTCAAACTAAAGCTGGAGCAGGACCTCACGCAGTTTCGGGTCGAGAAGCAGTCGATCAACGAATACAAAGGCAAAATCACGGAGGAAGCACAGGCAATGGTTGCTGAACTGAACCGCCTGGAGCAGGAGAATGCCGAGCTTGAGCAGCAGATCGAACAGAAGCATATAAAAATCGAACGCCAAATCGATGCTCTTACAAAGACTCCCTAGTCCTTAATTCAACTCAGCCATTTTCTTGCTGGCTGCAGTTCGAAAATTTTGGGCTGTGTGTTGCCCGTTCAGCTTGAACAGAGATTGTGACGAAGTTCCTGTAAAGTGCTTGCAGAGCCCACAAGGTTTTGTAGCTGAGTGCAGGTTAGCCTACGGGATTATGGCGGAAAACCTGTCATATTAGCTTGTTTGCGAGTCTTGGAAACTCGTCTTTAGCCACACTGCATGTGAGTTTTGAAGCTAAAACATGCTAATCGGGTTCAAGACCCATCCTTTGCAATCGATGTGCCTCTTGGAGATCTCCATCGCGAGGGTCAAGGGTTTGCGGTAGACTGCGAAATACCACAACGTTGGACGTGCTTGGTGGTGAGAGCATTCGGCGTTTTGAAAATCAACTCTTCTTCAAATTTTTAGTCGGGGGCGAGAATGGCCGGTCAATGGGTTGAGATTGAGTTTGACTGCTTGCCGCTCCGTAGCGTGACTCGGTTAGATGTTCCCGTGGATGCTTCGCCGGTTTATGAGCAGTTTGTTTTGCGTGTGAAGGAAGCCATGGCACAGCATGGATCACACAACACCTACTACCTGCATCGAGGTCGATGCACCTATCATCTCACCAATGATCCTGGTTGCGGTCGAGTCAGCTTTGAGTTCGAGGGTACTGTGATGACGGGGGAAAATGATCAACAGACCAAGGCTGTGGATGTCAGCGTTAAGTTGGACGACGAGACCTGCGGATGGTTGAACGCCCCTGTTGTTGGATTTCTATCCGAGAGTGTTCAGCACGCCGTCTTGGTAGAGTTTGATCGCTACATTGCTGCTGGGGATTTGGCTCAGACGGAGGCTCGCATAAAAGCCATTCAGGCGCAGAGTGACTCAGCGGATGGTTTTGTGGGCATGTATCTGTAAGATTCCTACGGACTTTGCGGTCAGCTTGCCCCAGTTCCAGATGCATGAAGTACAGCGGCATAGCCTAGGACATCGTTATGCTTGCGGCAGTATTCCAAGATGGATTGCCAGCCATCTTGGGAAGTTGATTCAGGGACTCGAGAAGCAATTTCAATCAACATTGGAACAATTCTTTGCGGTGGCACGTCTTTGGGGGCCAGTTCAATGGCGATGTCGATGGCTTCTTGATGGCGTCCAATCCGATCAAGCAGATCAACATAAGTTTCCACCGCTGCCGTCCCATGCTCCGCTGTATCGACTGAGCGCGCTTTGCGTTCGAATACCTTGAGGCCAGCTTCAACATTCTCGCCCAGCAGAATCGCGTAGAAGGCAGTGTAAGCGGGGTAAAAATCGACAAACGGCTCATCACCGGGGTACTGGAATTGATGATGCAGACGACGACCATATTGCGTCAATTCCCAAGCTTTGCGTAGGCTTTCCTCGTCTTCCAGCACTGTCGCGATCCGAACGGTTGATGAGAGGTGGGTGGTGTCGAGGTGGTAGCCCCCATCTGAAAGTATCCAACGTCGATTTTCAATCATTTCTGCCAGAGTCTCATCGTCTCCGGCGGGCTTTTCTCGTCTCGCGATATCGCCACGTACCAGTTCGCAGAGTTCGCTGTAGAGATGATTCAGCAGGCAGCGCGCTGCTGCTCGTTGATCAGCTTTACTGCGATTGTTTAAGGCCTGCTCGTAGAGTGTGATGCTGTTGCAGGTGCCCTGCTGATCGAGCACCGCCTGATAGCCGCGTGCGACATCAATCCCCTCATGCAGCAACACTTGGATCATGTCTTCATAGTTTTGTTCGGTAATTTCGAGTTTAGAAATCAGATCTTTGGCTAACTGTGTGTCACCAGTTGGTCGTAGGTACATCCAGCCTTCGCCGACCCTGCCGTCTTCGATTAACATCGTGCCTGCTTCACGACAGGCATCCAACAGTCCTATTTCAAGTTGCCGCTCAACATCTTCTGGTCGTGATGGTTCGTTTTCGCTGGATACCAACGGTAGGCCTAATTTGTCGCGAATTCGCATTTTCAGCGCTTCGAACAATTCCATGGGACTGCGGGAGTCTCGGAAATGCCCCACCATTTCATCTAGCATCTCAGTAGGCGATCCGCGGTGCTTGCTAAGTCGATCAAAGATGTTGAGATTTGCAGTGGTCATGAATGAAAGATTCATTGTGGGGACGGTATTGAATCCTCACACGCGTGGTGTGAGTCTCCAGTGGTTGACTGGATGAAATTCCTGAGTGTCTGTCGCGAGGACATGAGTTTGATCCATTTTGCGACCGCTGAAAAGCGTAGATGAACCCAAATCTCTGTCAGGTGGCCCGCTTTCCCTGCTCTGTGTACTTCTCAAGCTCAGTGATCATCTGGCGAAGCTCGTTTGCGGCTGCAGGTAGCAGCAATTCGCAGTGTTCCGCCACGTCTGCAAGCGGTCCTAGAAGCTGATCGCATTGATGAGAGATTTCAATCGACCACGACTTTGCCCGCTTTTGCTTCAATTCACAGTATCTCAGCCGCAGCTCCATCCTTTGTACCTTCCTCGATGCTTCGGTAGCAGCTGGGCGGTCACCGGGGCGAGTTGCAGCTCGCTTTTGAGCTAGATTGTCTTTTGCTTCGTTCAACGCACGTTCGGCAAGTTGTATTTGTTGCTTCCAGTAACGTGGGCGATCTTCGCTAAAGTGTAATGCTGCCCGTTGGACGAGCATTCGTATCTCTTGGACTGATTTCTCCCAGTCACTCGACAGCTGGGTTAGCCCCGCATGGAAAGCTTCCAAAGACTCGATGCTCCTGACGTTGCTGTTTGCCACTGGAATCAACGCCCCAAATAAGCGTCGATTTGCTCTGCTTTGCGAAGCAGGTAGGGAACGTGTTGCTCGCTGGCCTTGATCAAGCGTCCCATTTGCTGCATCTGTGAATTGAAGTCATCAGCGAATTTACGTTGCTGCTCATCTCGCCATGTCTGTTCCAGTTGGTTCATGTGTCCAGACAAATTGTTCGACAGATTCTTGATCTCTTCTGTAAAACGATTCAGGTGTGCAGCAAATTGGCGCAGCTGTTCGGGATCGGCGATGGCTTGGTTCATAGATCGCTTCCTGTGCTTGGTGGGTGAAATGATTACCGGGTTACTTGCTTGTAGCAATGTCTTGTGCCAGTTCACGTTCTGCTTGCGCAAGATGTTGTTGGTATTTTGCCAGTGTGAGAGCTACGCCAACTTTTTCGGCAGTTTCGCACAGAAGTTTCAAGGCGATGATTCGAGTATTGAGCGGTGCTACGACCGCTCGTCGCATAGCGACTGCTCGCAAAGCAACCATCGCCTGCAGGTGGTTTCCGGATGCGAGTAAACAGCGGCCCTTGATCAAGTATGCTATAGGCGACAACTCGTCTTGATCGAGAATTTGATCCAGAGTTGTGATGGCATCTTCATGCATCTCTGCATCGTACATGGCTTCAGCCAACGCGATCTTCAAGTGTAGTAAACTCGGATCGCGAGTAAGTCTCGCCCTGCATACCTCAATGCGTCGCCTTGCCCAGTCGTTCTGGCTACGTTTCAGCTCTCTTTCTGTTTCAAGAGTATCAAGTCTTGCTGCAAGGTCACTGACTTCACGGTACTGCTGCAACGATCTGGCAAGGACGGCTTCTTCGTATTCCCAGAGCAACTCCTGTTCCTCCGGAAAAATTTGCCTGGCCTTTTCAAAGATTCGCTTTGCCTCGAGCGGTCGATCATCCGCTCGATAAATGCGGCCCAGTTCCATGAAACCATCAAGATCCGTTGGACTTTCTTTGAGATGGTGTTCCAGTTGCTGACGCCGTTCGAGGCGTCGTTTTGGATGCGAGCCTTCAGCAGGCTTGGACGTTGTCCTCGGCTCTTCGATACGAGGCACGCCAATAGGCGTCTTGCTTAGTTCCTCAAAACGTACCTGTTCCCAACGACCACCCTCAACTTGCCCGGCTTGGGATGGAGTGTTGACGGGTGGCGAGGTTCCTTCAGTGGCGTAAGACATTACAGAGCAACACCTCGTTCGAGAGGATTGAAAGATGAGTGTGGGACCTCCTGTCATCATCTCTATTGTGGCTGAATTCTGCTCAAACCGCAAATTTACCCAAACATCCAGTCGGTTCGCATAGAGCCCTCGCGTTCTCAGGCTACCGAGTGATAAAGGTTCTTGACGCGTTGCGCATCGAGCGGAATCGGGTTGAATGTACCTGTCCATTGTTTCAACGCGTCCTCGGTGAATTGCTCAATCCCCTCCTGCGGAATCGATAATTCCTTCAGCGAGGTGGCCAGATTGGCCTCTTTGAGCCATTGCGTGAGCATTGTCGCGAGTCGTTCTGGGGCGTCTTCTGCACGCACACCGGGCTCGACTTCTCGGACCAGCTCTGCGTACCAAGGAGCATGTTCGACTCCATTCATTCGGACAACCGCAGGCAACATCAATCCGACTGCCTGCCCGTGAGTAATACCGTGGTGTGCTGTCAGAGGATTGGCCGTCGCGTGGGCTGCACCCAACATCGATGTTTCGATCGCCATTCCAGCCAAGCAGGCACCTAGCTGCATGCAACTGCGGGCTTCCAAATCATCCGGATGCGTAAGAACGCGAGAAAATCCTTGGGCCAACATACCGAACGAGCGTCGGCTATAGGTTGTTGAAATCGCGTTGCGTCGTTTCGTAACATAGGTCTCGACCGCATGAGAGATCGCATCAATCCCCGTCAGAGCTGATACTGCGGTTGGTTGGGTCAGTGTCAACTCAGGATCCAGAATCGCAACGCGGCAGGCGGCACGAGGATCACCACAGGCCATCTTGGTATGAGTTTCAGCATCGCTGATCAAGGCAAACGACTGTGCTTCGCTGCCGGTGCCGGCGGTCGTGGGGATCGCAATCATGGGAAGCATATCGCAGGTTGCTTTACCGACTCCGTGATAATCATGAATGCTACCACCACATGAATAGACAAAATTGATGCCTTTGCAACAGTCCATGCTGCTGCCCCCTCCCAAGCCCACCAGTAAATCAGGCTGCACTTCTTTGGCCCGCTGCACCCCTGCATCGACCATTGCTGAGGTTGGATTTTCTGAGAAGTCGTGAAACGATGCTACTTGAAGTCCAGCCTCACGCAGTGAATTCAGAGCGGCAGTGTCATGACCTGCCTCCATGATCCCACGGTCGCTGACAACCAGCACGCAGCGAGGCTTGTATTCGCAGGCAAGGGCCCCGAGTCTGGAGATCGTACCCTCGCCGAATATAAAACGGGTCCGACTTTGTATGTCAAATGGCAGCATGGAGAGTCATCAATGGGGGGAGATCTGATTCAGCTGTAGATGTTGGATTTCTGACACAGGCAGGCTGTATTCATCGTACTTTAAGGATCTGGCCAGTCGAGACCAATAGGAAGTATTGCTCCCGCCATATGAAGCGTTTGAAATTCACTGCGGCGCAAGATCACTGAGGTCGAGATCGTCGTTCATTTTCCCCTGTAAGGCAATCAGGCGGCTGAACATGTCGGCAACGACAGGTTTCATTCTTGCCTGCTGAGCGAGGTCGCGCTTTTCGGTTGGGTCCTGCTGGAGATCATACAAACGGAGTACCTTCGCATCAGGGTATGCCATCAATTTATACCGATCTGTTCGGATGCTTCGTTGTTTCGAAAGATAGCAGCCGTAAATGCTGTCGTAGGGACTGGAGCCACCATTCAGCAGAGGCAGGAGGCTATTGAACTCGACATGTTTTGGCTGCTTGATACCGGCAAGTTCCAAGGTGGTTGGCATGACATCTTGGAGATAGATTGGCTCAGTGATTTTCTTAGCCGAAGCAACTCCGGGGCCAGCAACAATGAAAGGGACGCGCACACTGTGGTCATACATGTTCTGTTTTCCGAGCAGACCGTGCTGACCTACCGCTAAACCATGATCTGCCGTGAAGAAAATCCATGTGTTTTCAGCCTTGCCTGATGCCTGCAGAGCCTTGAGGATACGGCCAATCATTTCATCCATGTGTGTGATGATCGCATAGTATTCCTGTCGATGGACTTGAATTGCTTTTGGTGTGCGAGGAAAGGCCGCGATACGCTCATCTCGCAATTTGGTTCCGCACCCAATCTCGCTAGCGTAGGGATAGAGTGGCTGAAAGTTGTCTGGAATCAAAATGGAATCCGAAGGATATCGGGCCACATATTCTGCAGGTGATTGGCGAGGGTCATGTGGGGCGTTGAATGCCAAATACATGAAGAAAGGAGATTCGTTCGCAGCGGCGTCTTGAATGAAGTCCTGAGCGTGGTTCGCTACCACTTCGCTCCAATGGGTGCCGCCTTCCCAGAAACCACCAAATTTTGGATCTGAGGGAGACCATGGGTCTGTGCCATCAGCAGCAGGCCGGTTGTAGCCTGCTGCAGCTGCCTTGGGCATACCAGGACGGATATCTCGGGCTACATCAAAAGCTTTTTCTGCACTTGCTTTGCAGTGCCACTTGCCGGTCATGTAAGTTCGGTAGCCAGCCCGTTTCATGTACTCACTCCACCAACGCCCTTCTTGTCGCTCTTGTTCCGATTTTGAGTGAACGGCGTTGGCATTCCATACAAAACGTCCGGTATTCAGCATCGTACGACTGGCAACACAGACGGCTCCACTCCACGAACCCATATTGAAGGCATGTGAGAAAGTGGTTCCCCGTCTTGCGAGTGCATCGAGGTGCGGCGTTTGTATCTCGCTATTGCCTAACTGATGGATCGTCTCGAAGCATTGGTCATCAGCAAAAATGAAAACGATGTTTGGTCGATCGTCATTCCCGAAAGCAAGGGGAATGCCAAGGCAGAAAAAAACTGCGACAGTTAGCAGAGCGTAAAAACGGATCATCGTTTCCTCGAACCAGAAAGCTATTGTTGAATAGCTCTAAGTTTAGCAGTCGAGGTCAAGCAGGATGCCACGGGAGATACAAATCTATTTGGGTTTCCCCAAAGATTCGATATTTGACACGGTGTCGCCACAATTCAAAGTAGGCCGCCAAGGGATCGGCGAGTCCAGTAGCCTTGGCATAAAGCGGCCACATCAAGTAATCCCGTAACATCGCGTCGCAAGCTGTGTAGTAGTAGGCAGGCCTCAAGACGGCGGGTAATGGTCCTGCATCCACCTTTTCAACCAAGTGCGACGAGTCTTGCAGCACCGCCTTGAGCAGATTTGATTTCTCTGCATCGTCCTTGGGGTGCTTTGGTGGAATTCCCTCAAGAACACGCACCTTGACGTCGGGGCGCAACGCATTAACGATCGATGATGCACTCATCGTATCGGCGAATTGTCGGATTCCGTCGAGCCACTGTTTTGTAAGTTCACCCGCTACTGTGGGGTCAAGTGGGTCTGGTTTGCGAATCACAAAGTATGCATCGCGACCACCTTCCGGACGCCGGTCATCGCCTGCGGCGATGAACAGATTGTCGAGACGGGTTTGCAACTCAGTTGCAACGGGAATGCCTTCAAAAATCCCTTGCAAGGCCCTGCCGTCGGGACGAAAAGATTGAAAAAAACCAATTAGGGATTCACCGTTAGATTGATCAGCATTTTCTGGTACCGAGCCAATCAGATCATGGCAGCGTTGGATGAATTGTTCGGGTGTCATTGACTTCTCATGAAGGCCGATGGTTGGTATGGGACCTCGTGTGCTACTCAAGTTTAGTCAGCGGACAAGAGACCTTGCCATGATTCGCTGGTAGCATTTTTGCTCAGCTTGTTGTAACGCCAGAACCCTGCCTGCCGTATCAATGGGTTTCGGCTTGCCCAGCAATGAAGAATACTCGTTCATCAATTTGACACAGCCCCCGACAGCGTCGTGCCAGACACCGATATTAGGGCTTGGTTGGGGCAGAAGTTGGAACCGTTTCCGGAAGAATGTCTTCCATGGAGATGCTTTCAGGCGGTTCTTCAAGCACCATGAGGTGAATTGCATGTAGCAGCGTGCCCTGCTGGTATTGCACATTCTTTGTTGCAATTGCGTACTGAGAGAGCGACAGATAGTATTTGGTCTGGGCTTCACTGGCACGACGTTGGGCGTCGAGCAATTGCTCCAGACTGATGGGCAGTCCATTATCGCGATTGGTTTCCATGCCCTTTAATGCATCAGTTGCTGCCAGGTACCGATTCATGTTCGTTTGCATTTGAACGTAAGCTCGGTCGCATTCAACAACGTCATTGGTCAAGTCGCGCAGGATCCGTCGCTCCTGCTCTCGAAGCAGGGTATTCTGCCGTTGTACTTTTAGTTGTGCATTCCGGACCGCCGCATGGGCTTGACGAAATCCAACGGGCATACGTAATTCAACGCTTGCTTCGTATTCCTGATAATCTCCTGATCCAAGCTCGCCAAACGCACTGTCACTACCGGCTAAATGTTTGCCAAGCCCACGAATACGATAGGTCGAAACAAGGTCCAGTTCTGGCATCAGAAAATTCTTTGCAGCGAGAACTTCCATTTGACTGCGCTTGACCTTCAGACGCGTTTGTTGCAATTCGCTGCGAAGTTGAACCGCTTCAATTGCAATGGAGTCCCAGTCAAATACCAATGGCGCTTCGTTGGGCTCATCGGCAGGACGTATCAAAACGCCGTCTGTAATCGAGATACCAATCAACAAACGCAGGTTCCGTTCCATTGTTTGCACACCAAGCTGTCCGGAGATCGCGTCATTGACTTCTGATTTGAATCGGTAGTACTGCTCGCGTGCCATCGCCTCATCGGTACCGGTTCGCCGGTTGTTGTTCTTCAAAGCTGCAAAGCTTTGCCAAGTCGTTTGGCTGCGTTGCAGGGCATCACGTTTCGAGTCCAAGGATCGGTATGCAAAGTACAGATCCCAATAAGCGGTGATTACGTCACTGATGTAATCTCGCAATTGCTGCCGAAATTCCGCTGCGGTCAGGTCATTGTTGACTTTGGCAATCAACACCCCATTGTAATTTCCTGGAACCGAACTTGGCCCAGCGATGCGGTTGAAGGTCAGGCCGCCTCCTTGTAGGAGTGGTTGCCGGACCTCAGCTTGAAACTGCGTCTGCCAAACACTCGGCGTGATGTTGCCGGTTGCGTTATTGGCGTCGTAGTCGGTGATGCTGCGAACTGCCAGCTGGGCTCCCGTCGCGGTGTATTTCGACATCTGCAGGACATAGTCATGGGTGTCTTGCTGAAATGCATTCGCACCACCACTAATGAATTGGTTGTTGTAACGGCGGTCGTTATTCTGCCACCTACCAAAGGCGTAAAGGTTCGCATCAAATGCTGATAGGGCTGCTTCGATGCCGGTTTGTGGGTCTGTGACTTGAAGCGGAATCGTTTGTTCGGTGTAGATTCGTTCGGGGTCAGTGAGGATCATTCCTCCCAGCTTGCGTAGAACCTCTCCGTTTTCGATTGCCAACCGGATAGCCTTATCCAGCGTCATGTCCCTGTAGGTCGCAGCGTCGAGATCCTCTGGCCGCTTCAGTGTGAAGGGTGCAGCAGGTAGCTCTGTGATGCTCTCGGCTGGTGCCCCTGCATCGACTCGTCGCATCAAGCTGTCAATTTTATCAGTACGGTTCCCGACCGTTTCAGGAAGATTGCGGTAACTGCGGCATCCTGGCAGCCCTGCCAAGGCGACAGCGCACATAAAAGCAGCAACTGGCGTTTGCCACTTTTTGCGAGGTTTCGGTGGTGTTGGGATTGGGTTCACCGAGATTTCAAGCCGTGCTTTGCTGTATGGGGTGCGCATCGGTGTTCGCTGCGGCCGTCTTGCGTAGACACCGCTATCGATTTTTTCGTACCAATCGTTGCAACTAGTCCAATCAAAACGATCGGAAATGCGGTAACTTCTAAGGAACAGCGTGAAACAGATGATGTTCCACGATAGAGATGGTCGATGCACTTTAAAGTCGATGCACTTTAAATTGGGGGAGAGAGTCCCCAACAACGCCAGTTTTCTGATGTAAGTTTGTCAACGAGTTTCCATGCCTGATCCAAGTCATCGTAACGAAGGCATTTGGAAAGATGCCGAAGTATTGATTGAGCGAGTGGAGGTGGCTGCCCGCGGCAATTCTGGGGCAGCGTTGTTTTTCGATGACCTCGTTGAAGGCTTGCGACTTACGACGCGCGCGAGTGCTGTCACCCTATCGGTTGCAAAAGGTGAAGAGCTGGTTTTGTTGGCCCGTAGCGGTGTTCAGTTGCATGCGGCTCGGGCAGACGGGGCTGCTGAATCACTTGGTGTAGCAGCCATTGAGCCGAGACTCGATTTCATATCGCATCGCCGTTGGTCTGATGGTGAACTAGGCTCCCAATTGAATGTCCGTCAACGCTTGCAGGCTGACCGTTGGCTGCAGCTTGATTTCTGTTTTGATGAGGTGCTGGAGTTGAGTCTCCGGGAACCGATTGGTGAGTTGGCAGAGGTGTTACTTGATCTTACGTCACCTGTCGTTTTGCGTGATGAGTTGGACGAGTTGCAGCAACTTGTGGACACGCGAGCCGGTCGCGATGATTTAATTCGTGGATTGAATCAGGGAATCGGTTTAAGTGATTCCTTTGGTTCGATCGCAACGACGCTGGCGTCTGCTTGTCAGTTTGATCGCGTGAGTCTTTTCCAATATCGCGGAAAACGTTTTCGACTCGTGACAACATCTGCCCGGAATAAAGTGGTTCGACGGGCACGTCAGATTCGTTTGATGGAGAGATTCGTTGGGGTCGTCCTGTCTGAAGCAGATTCATTCGAGCTTCAGGTGGGTAATGCCGTAGACTTGGATGCTGCTGTTTTGGATGCATTGGAGCCATACTGTAACGAGTCAGGATTTCGTGAAATCTATATCCATTTGGTACGTGATTCACAGAGTCACAAGCCTGTTGCGGTCATCGTGGTAGAGCGTTTCCAAGCTGCAGCAAATGAACTCGAGCGAATTCAATCAAAGATGCGGACTTTGCTTTCTCCGCTGGAGGATGCAGTGCGAGATGCTTTGAAGCGAGAGGACTCAGGATGGGGCTTCATCGCGTCTCGAGTATGGAGTCCTGCGAATCGGAGAAAGATTGCAGGTTCAGTCATAGCGCTAATCATACTGGTCGTCACCGCTCTTTTGGTGCCCATGGAGTTGCGTTTGTCCGTGGAAGGTCGTGTTGTTGCAACTGAGCAGAACCGGCTTTTTTCACCCGCTGAAGGTGTCGTTTCGGAGATCGCTGTAGCGAACGGTGAGAGGGTAAGTAAAGGTGCTGTGCTGATGCAGTTGCGTAGTCCAACACTGGATTTGCAGCGTCGAACCGTGGAAGGTTCTCTGGCGACTGCGGAGACACGCCTTGTTTCGTTAAAGGCGATGCGATCCCGCGGTAATGCAGTTTCGAATCGCGAACGCGAGGCCGAACTTGCTGCCGAAGAGCGGGTTCTTCGAAAAGAAATCGAAGGACTGAACACACAATTGCTTCTGCTGGAAGGCCAGCAGAAGAACTTGACTGTCCGTAGTCCAATTGATGGTTTGGTGGACCGGTGGGACTTGACGCAGTCCTTGCAGTCCAGGCCTGTGACTCATGGCCAGTATCTGCTCGATGTTATCTCTGAAACGGATGGCTGGACCATCGAGTTGGATGTCCCGGAACAGCATGTCAACTACGTCCTGCAGCAGCAGCAAGTGATGCCATGCCGTTGTTCGTTTCGGCTTCGCTCGGATCCAACTCGGATCTATCAGGGAACTATCAATGAGATTGCGGGGGTTGCGAACCTTCAGGTGTCGGGTAGGTCAGTCGTCCCCGCCACCTTCGCCCTGACGGACGAGCAGATTGGCGACATGAGGGATGGGGCAACGTTGGTCGCACAAGTCGAGTGTGGTAAATACCCATTGGGATTTGTGGTCTTCCGAGGATTGATTCAGTGGTATCGGAGCAATCCGTGGTTTTGATTTCGTGATGGGTTATTTATGAAAAACAGCATGTCCAAATTAGGTTTCATCAGTCGAACGCTACTGTTCTGCGTTCCATGGACAGCACTAAGCTTGATCGCAGCTGAGCCGATCGTTGTGAATGAAATGCAGGTGGTTTTAATCGATTCAGTCGATGTTCCTGCTTCGCAGGATGGTGCGATCGCGGTGCTCTCTGTTGATGAAGGCAAGTCAGTAAGTGTTGGGGATGAGTTGGCGCGTTTGGATGATCGAAAGACCAAAATTGAACAGGATCTTGCTCAGACGCGATTAGAAATAGCGAATGAGAATGCTCAGAGTGGATTGTCTGCAGAACTTGCTGAAAAAAAGTTGGCGCAGGAACTGCAGCTTGCGAAGGAACATGAATTTAAAAAGCAAATTGCAGATCGAAAGGCAAAGAATGATGTCAGGGTGCAGGCGTCAAAGAAGGCCGAGTTGGTTGCGGAAAATGAGCTCAAACGCGCAACCGAGGCGCGGCGGCAGTTCGTCGATAGTGTTTCTCAATCTGAAATCGATAATCTGCGTTTGAGCTATGAGCGCACAGTACTCGAAACCAAACAAGCTGAATTCGAGCATGTGGTTGACGGTTTGCAGGCTGAGGCCGAGGCCGAGGCGGCAAATAGCCACCAACTTGGCGTTGATAGGTACGCACTGGAATTGGCTCAGGCAAAAGTAGAGCAACAGATTCAGAAGCTGCAGGCAAAGCTGCAAATGCACCAGTTGAAACTTGCTGAATTGGCATCTTCAATGCAAGTTATCCAGTCACCCATTGATGGTGTGGTCGTCGAAAGGTACCGGAATTTGGGCGACTGGGTCAAAGCTGGTGAACCGGTGATTCGTGTAATCCGCTTGGATCGCCTCAGAGCCGAGGGTTTTATCACGGCAGATCAATTGGATCGATTTGCGGTCGGCCAAGAAGTTCAGTTGACAATCGAACGTAGTGAAAAAAGTAGGGTTCGACGTAAGGGGGTCGTGAAGTTTATCAGCCGCGAACTGGAGCCAGTGAGCGGCGAGATTCGTTTTTGGGTTGAATTTGACAATGCCAGTCTCGATGTCTTGCCAGGTATGCGTTTGAGTTTGAGTGTTAGCGAGTGAACGCGATGACTTCCGAATTGATGTTGCGTCCCGATCTGATCCAGCAAGTGGTGTGGATGGGAAATGAACGTATGTGGGTGGTGAAGGATCCCCTCTCGCGTGCCTTTTCCTATTTCAGCGAGCAGGAAAGGGAAATTCTGGTCATGGCGGATGGCAGTCGGTCAGTCGCGGAAATTGCTTCTGAATGTAATTCGCGTTTTGCCCCGCAGTATTTGTCCGTTGAGTCGCTTGTGCGTTTTTTTGCTGATGCCCGGGGAAAAGGTCTGTTGCTGGTTGATCGGTGCGGTACAGAAGTTGGGATTCCCGAATCAGATGCGCGTCGAGCGTGGTGGAAAAATCCTTTGGCTATTCGAGTTCCGGGAGTGAATCCAGATCAGGTTTTGGATTCAATGTCACCCCATTTTGCTCCGCTCTTTTCGCCGTTCGCACTTCTAATGGCCAGTCTGCTGACGGTGGTGGCGGTGTGTGGTGTGGTTGTGAACTTTGGCGAACTGACCGAGCATCTGGCTGGAGCGACAGGTCGCATGCAATCTGGGACAGGCTTGGTCATATTGTTTGGCGTGCTGTCGTTTACCAAAATTGTGCACGAGTTAGCGCATGCGATCGCGTGCAAGCGGTTTGGTGGTGAGTGTCGGGAGATCGGGCTCATGTTTCTGGTGGGAGTGCCGTGTCTGTATTGTGATGTGTCCGATGCTTGGATGTTGCCGCGTCGCTGGCAGCGAATTCTTATCTCAGCTGCTGGGGTTTTAGCTGAATTAACCTTGGCCGCCATCGCTGCCCTGATCTGGTTTTTTACTGTCGATAGTCCGGTGAGGGATGTTTGTGCAACGGTTGTGGTTGTGTGTTCGGTCACAACCGTGCTGTTCAATGGGAATCCTCTCTTAAGGTATGACGGCTACTATGTGCTTTCTGATGGGGTTGGTATTCCGAATCTGTCAGCCGAATCGACCCGAATTTTGAGGGAATGGGTGAGGTATTTTCTGTGGGCATCACCGACCATTGAGAGATTCGATTTTTCAACACGTAATTTTCTTGTGGCTGTTTATGGGCTTTTGAGTGGTTTGTATCGCATCGCAATTATTTGCTTGATCATGCTTATGGTTTATCGCTTCGCAGAGGTCTATGAGATGGCCGATGCAGTTGGCGTTCTCGTGTTAACTGCGATCGCTTGGTTTTTTTTTAAGATGATTCGCTCTGTTTTAACGCCACCTGCAAGTCGGGGAAGACAGCACGTTTTCCGAGCACGACGACCCATCTTGATGGTGGCTGCGATCGTTGGATGTGTAGCAGTGCTTGGGTTGGTGCCAATGCCACGCACCACAACTGCATTCATGACGATTCAGCCTGGGGATGCCGAACCTGTCTTTGTGACGAACGGGGGACGATTGGTTGGATCGGTTGTGAATGGAGCTGATGTGAAGGCTGGGCAAGTGGTTGTCACCTTGGTCAACGAGTCTGTCGAGCTTGACGTGGTGCAAGCTCGTGGACGCTCTGAACAACTGGAAGTGCAGTTGGATGGATTGAAAAAACGCCGACTGACGAGTCGTCAAGCTCGATTGCAAATTCCTGTGATCGAGCGGTCTTTGGGTGAGGCCAAAAAGGAACAGCAGCTGCGTGAAGGCCTGGCAGGTCAGTTGGTATTGAGTGCACCTCATGATGGGCGAGTATTTGCCGTTGCTAAACGAGCCAAGTCCACCTCAGGGGAACGAGAGCAAGGGTATTGGTTCGGGACGCCCTTGGATCCTGCCAATTTGGGCGCCTGGCTGGACGAAGGGACGAAAGTGTGCGTGATTGGAGACCCTTTAACGCGTGAAGCGGTGTTATTTGTTGCCCAGCAGGACATTGAGTTGATTCGGAAGGGACAGCGAGTTCATCTGTTGTTAGATGATCATGCTCAGGGTGAAGTACGTGGCAGGGTGTCAGAATTAGCAGCCTCCCCAAGCAGGGAAATTCCTCATGAATTGCGTCGCAGTGGCAGGATCGAAGTTCCTGATCTTGACCTTGAGACTACGCCTTTTTATGAGGTGCGAGTGCTACTTGAACCAACAACATCGCCGCTTCCGGTTCGTCTGACGGGACGAGCTCGAGTTGAGGTTCAGAAAGCCTCGGTTTTTCACCGGATTGCGCGTTTTTTGCGTGATGCCTTCGCATGAACAGGAAGGCAAGTATTCGCTTACACACCTCAGATCCGGGAAGTACGCTTGTTTTAGGGGTGCATTTGAATTTTCGAAAGGATTTTTGGGGGTGGATCTTTCGCTTGAGCACAGAATGGTAAGGGCTTCTAACACCTTAAGGGCGTAACTCTGCTGCTGTAGCAAGGCTGTAGCAAGATAGATGATGGCATCGGGTTGCCGAAATCTCATCAGTCAGTAGTCTTAACGCTCCCAGTCGTTTGGCAGGCAAGCGGCAGTCCTTACACCGGTTTCCAAGAGTGGTGTTCGTGTGATCGTCGTGATCTTTCACTGTCATTATGAGCGTGGTGGAGTCACGCAGGTGGTCGAGAATCATGTGCGTGCGCTACGCAAACATGGTCAGTGCGACAGGATCATTCTGGCCTCCGGAGGCCGTTACAGTGGCCTTTCTTCAGAAACTCTTCAGTCGGTTGAACTCATTAACCTCGAGAGTTTTGACTATGACCCTGACGGATTGATCGTTGAGGACTTGGCACTGCGTCAGCAAAAAATGCTGCATGAGTTAAAACAGCAGTTCGCAACTCACAGTGTGAGTTGCGAACAAGCTTTATTGCACTGGCATAACCATAGTCTTGGAAAGAATATAGCTGTTCCCGGAGTAATCCAAGCACTGGCGAGTGAGGGTTGGCGGTTGCTTTTGCAGGTGCACGATTTTGCCGAAGATAATCGCCCTGAAAACTATGGGCGTTTGGTCTCCGCAATGCAGGCATCAAGCAAGCGACAGTTAGATCAGTATTTGTATCCCGAGCATGAGCGGCTTCACTACGCAACGCTGACCAGAGCAGATGCGAAGGTGTTGAGACGAGTTGGTGTGACGCGTGAACGTCTGCATTGTCTTCCAAACAGTGTTGCTGTGCCTCGAGGGGAACCTCTGTCCAAGGAAGATGCAAGGGGAAAGGTTTTTAAAGCCCTGCATCTTCCTGATGAGGCGCGTTGGTCGCTTTATCCGGTTCGTGGGATACGTAGGAAAAATATTGGTGAACTGTTGCTGTTGGGGCGATGGGGGAATGACAATCGTTACGTGGGTTTGACATTGAGGCCGACAACCCCCATGGAGCAGCGTTCTTACGATCGTTGGAAGCATGTGGCCGCTGAGGTCTCGAATCGAATAGTGTTTGATGCAGGTGAGCACCCAGACTTTACTTTGCGCCAAAATATTTTGGCGGCAGATTATGTCATTTCAACCAGTGTTGCAGAGGGGTTTGGGATGGCGTTTCTTGAACCGTGGCTGCTACGACGAGGAGTGATCGCCCGACGCTTGAATACAGTGGCAGATGACTTTGAAAACTGTGGCGTCAACCTGCAAAGCTTTTATGATTCGATTCCCATTCCAGGTAATCGATCATGGATTAGCAAATGTCAGCGAGAGATTTGGGATGCTCAAACGCAAGCATGGAGTCACTTGCCAGAGGCTTTCCGTCCCACGATTGATATGTCTCCCAGTGAGCCGGTTGAAACGCTTGATTTCGCCAAACTCACTCCGCAACGGCAGGTCAAGGTCTTGCGGCGAATGGAGCAAGATCGTGGCTTTGAACTTGCTGCCAAAGAACTTTCGAGACCACTTGTCACACGTTTGTGCCAGGATTTTTCTGATTCCGTCTCGCAGTCCAATGCTGAGGTTGTGACTGAAAAATATGGTTCCATCTGTATTGGTGAGGCACTGATTCAGCTTTATCAGCAGCTAAGTAAGACGCAACCTGACGGCAGGCAAAGTCTTGATTGCAAATCTGAGGATGGATTCCTAGGTTCGGGAAATGGCTGGGCTGACGAGTCGCTGAGCGTGATAGATCTGGTCAATGCGTCTCGTCCCTTCTTTCCGTGCCGAACAGAGGTGCTTTGACCATGGGAATTGAATCGTGGGTGGATGGTGTCTTGCAGCACCGCACTGCAATGCGCCCGGTGCAGACGCAAGTCCATGCGAGATTACGGCAGCTCTCAGGCATAAAAGCGGTAGTCTTCGATATCTATGGCACTTTGGTTATCAGTGGCAGTGGTGACGTGGGGTCGGCTGATACAGTCGGCCGTAACTCTTTCATGCGACAAGCGCTTGTAGAATCAGGGCTGATGGGGAAGTTGGTGTCCGTACCTGACGCTGACTCTTTGCAGCAGAAAATTCAACAGGCGAATCGTGAGCGATGTGATTCAAGTTGTCCTAAACCAGAAGTTGACATTGTCGAAGTTTGGCGTCAGTTGTTGGCAGAGAATGGTTGGTTGGCATGTCCGACAGAGATCGAAAGGGTAGTGAAAGTCGCAACGCAATATGAAGCCTTAGCGAACCCAACGTGGCCCATGCCGGGCGCAGCAGAGGTCTTGCGGCAGTTGGAGCAGTCACGGTTTTTATTGGGAATTGTCAGTAATGCACAAGTTTTTACACCATGTTTGGTAAGTAATTTATTAGGCCAGACGCATCTGGAAGAAGGTGGATTCGACTTGGATCTCTGTGTTTTTTCAAATCGTTATCGACAGGCAAAGCCGGGGCCACGGTTGTTTGAGGTTTTGTGTCGTGGGCTATCGAGTCGTGGGATTCTTCCCAAAGAAGCGCTTTATGTTGGAAATGACATGCTAAACGACATGTGGGCTGCAATGGAGGCAGGTTTGCGAACAGCGTGGTTTGCAGGCGATCAGCGGAGTTGTCGTCCACGGCACGACGACGCGAGATGTCAGGGGGTGACCCCAGATCTCGTGCTTACGAACTTGATGCAGTTGCCAGAATGTCTGTTGATCAGTTAAAAGCACGGTAACGATAAGCGAAACAATCGCGGTGTATTTGCAATGATGGAGCGAAAAACCGCGGTTGATAACAGGAATAAAATAGACTTTCAGAACAGGTTTGATTGGCTCCATGGGCGTCCAAATTGGGTTTGTTGGTACACGATTTTCTGGTACTGATGGTGTATCACTCGAGAGTGCTAAGTGGGCGCAGGTGCTCTGGGATCATCGACATGTAAGCCATTGGTATTCGGGTTTGAGTGACCGTGACGAGGAGACGTCGATGGTCGTTCCCCACGCCTATTTTGGTCATACTGACATTGAATGGATCAATCGCCGAGCGTTTGGCACACGCACCCGCAGTCCCGATGTCACACAGCGGATCTACGCTCTGGCTGACTATCTCAAAGGCACTCTTTATGAATTCACGCGTCGATACGATCTCGACCTGTTGATTGTGCAAAATGCCTTGTGCATTCCCATGAACATTCCACTTGGTGTTGCGCTGACGCACTTCATTGCTGAAACCGGCTTTCCAACGATCGCGCACCATCATGATTTTTATTGGGAGCGTGACCGTTTTAGTGTTTCGGCCGTGACGGATTTGTTGTGGATGTCGTTTCCACCTGCTTTACCCCAGATCCAAAACGTCACCATCAATTCATTCGCACAGGAGGATTTGGCACACCGCCGCGGTGTGTCGTCGATTCTTGTGCCAAACGTGCTGGATTTCGAAAATGAGCCTGAACCAGCCGATGATTATGCCAGAGGATTTCGCGCGGACATTGGGCTCGCTGATGATGATGTTCTGTTCCTTCAGCCTACCCGAGTCGTTCCGCGAAAAGGGATAGAGCATGCAATTGCTTTGGTATCAGCCCTCAAAAATGACAAGTGCAAGTTGGTGATTTCCCACGCGAGTGGTGACGAAGGAAATGAGTACCTGAGCGTTTTAAGGGAGTTGGCTGACGCCCACGGAGTTGATCTTCGACTTTGCGATCACCACGTTGGCGACCGTCGTGGTTTGACGGAGCAAGGCCACAGGATCTATACCCTTGCTGACGCATATTCACAGGCAGATTTTATTACCTATCCGAGCATCTACGAGGGATTCGGTAATGCATTGTTGGAGGCCTTCTATTTTCGAAAGCCAGTGCTCGTTAATCGTTATTCGATTTTCGTAGCGGATATCGAACCTAAAGGAGCCAAGGTGATTGCGATGGATGGCTATCTAACCAAAGAGGTGGTCAGTAAGGTTCAGCGAATCATTGATGATCGGGAGTATCGTGAAGAGATGGTTGATTTCAATTATGAAATTGGCAAGGCATTCTTCAGTTACAGCGTATTGAGGCGGAAGTTGAGGGCTCTCGTGACCAACTTTACTGGTCAGGACTATTTGTGAGGTGAGAGCACTTTAAATGCAGATTGATTTTTTTGTTCCTTTCAGGATGTGGATCTGATGAGAGTCACTGTTCGCGTCATGTCTGGAGTGTTGAATGGATGGTTGCCGGGCACGTGGCATTCGTGTCGTCGATGGGCAACGCAAACTTCCTCCTCTTAATTGCATGATTCGATGAAAATTGACTCCACGGCAAAAGACCTGATTCAGCAAATCTACGGCGAAGTCCCCGATGTTTTGATTCACGGACTTGAGCAACTTTCGGACCAGCGGGAACCGCGGGTAGATGATGAACTTTGGTCTGAACGCGATGTGGTTCTGATCACGTATGCTGATCAGGTTCAATCCCCGAAACTGGCACCACTGCAGGCACAACGGCAATTTCTGCTGGATCATGGTTTAGAGCAATTGATACGATGTGTTCACTTGCTGCCGTTCTGTCCCTTCACCAGTGATGATGGTTTTTCAGTCGTTGATTATCTCGCTGTTGATCCCGAGGTAGGAACGTGGGGGGATATCGCTGAACTTGGAGAGGACTTCGACTTGATGTTCGATTTGGTCCTTAATCACGCTTCGCAGAAACACGCCTGGTTTCGGGCATATCTGCAGGGTGAGGAGGGCTTTGAAGATTTCTTCATTGACCAGGATCCAACCACAGATCTGTCAACGGTGGTGCGGCCAAGAAGTTTGCCGTTGCTGACACCGTTTGAATCAAAGAACGGAATACGCAATATATGGACGACCTTTAGCTCTGATCAGGTCGATCTGAATTACGCTAATCCACGCGTCATGTGTTTGATGTTGGAAACACTGGTCGAATATGCACGGCGAGGCGCCAGAATCATCCGTCTCGATGCGATCGCTTTTCTATGGAAAGAGGTTGGCACGGAATGCATCCACCTGCCTCAGACGCACGCGGCTGTCAAGTTGATGCGGTATGTTCTCGATCAAGTTGTACCAGGAACCTTGGTGCTCACTGAAACAAATGTGCCGCATCAGGAGAATGTCAGCTATTTCGGCAATGGTGAAAATGAAGCGCATATGGTGTATCAATTCAGCTTGCCGCCGCTGTTGCTTGATGCAATTCATAATTCAGATACGAGTGTATTAAGAGATTGGCTCTCTACGATCCGGCCACCTAGTGAAACAACGACATTTTTTAACTTCACCGCATCGCATGATGGTGTAGGAGTCAGGCCCCTAGAGGGTATTGTCTCTCACGACAGGGTGGAAAAGCTGGCAGCGATTGTCAGGGCCCATGGTGGGCGAGTGAGTACGCGTCGCCAATCGGATGGTACGGATAGTCCATATGAATTGAATATCACTTACTTGGAAGCGGTTGCGGACGCGAGCCAAGTTGAGCCACAGGATCACTCGAGGTGCTTCCTTGCAACGCAGGCAATCATGCTGTCGCTACCTGGGATTCCTGCTGTTTACTTTCATAGCCTCGTGGGATCTCCCAATGATCTTGGGGCGGTGAGTGAAACAGGGCAGAACCGACGCATCAATCGCCACAAGTATGATAGGCAGAGCCTTGAAGAGGTGATCGCTGAACCGCAGAGTCTGCAACGCAGGGTATTTGAAGGTTATCGCCGGCTATTGTCGGTACGTATCGCGCAGCCAGCTTTCCATCCCAATGCCAGAATGGAGATTCTGCCTTTACCTGGTGACGGGTTGTTAGGCTTTATCCGGACAGCTGGCAGTGGTGAACGCTTGGCTGTTCTCGCTAATTTGACGGATAAACCACGGGTGATACCTGACGATTTTGTCGATTCAATACTCGCCTATGATGAACTGGCGTTGGAACGCATCTGGCACGGAGAAGGAATTCCGATGCGACCATTTCAAGTACGTTGGTTGACTGCCAACTAGTTCGTAAACGGCACTCTGCCCTGCTCTGCTCTGCCCTGCTCCGCCGAGCCCATGGCGTGGATGTAAATCAATTGGATCTTACAGTCCCATGCGTAAGTTGTTTGCCTTGTGGAATATTTGGGTGTGATGGAAAAATTAGAAGTTGATATTTCCAATTCAGGGTTTGGACTGCGGCGCAACGCTTTCTAGATACGCCAAAACCTCGAAGATCTCATCTTTCGTGTATTGATCCATAAGTGCTTTTGGCATCATCGAAACTGATGAAGGAACCATTGCTTCTATATCATCCTGCAGAATGACAGTGGGTTCCTTTGCTTCGGGGTTTGATAACAGGGTAACTTTGTCATCGTCTTCACTCAGCAACACACCCGTTACCGTACGTCCGTCAACGGTCAGAATTCGTTGCATGACGTATTTGGCGTCTACTTTGTGAGAGGGCTCAAGCACTTCTCGCAAGATGCCCACACGATCACCTTTCCAACGTGCGAATACGTCAGTGAGTTCTGGACCAATTGCGCCACCTTCGCCTCTCATCTTGTGGCAGCCTGCACACGAGGCTTCAGCGAACAGTCGTTTACCGATTTCAGGCGAGCGACCACGGATGCCGGAGTCAAGTTCATCTTTCAGGTCGTTGACTTTCCATGCTTGTACAAACGAGCGGTTACTGCCAATTGGGTTGGCAGGCTTCACTGGACTTTTCAACCAGGCATCGAGGTCATTTACTACCACCATCACTCCGTACATGCGATACCAGTGCTGTGGAAAGGTGCAGACATAAGGATATTCTCCAGGAGTGCTGGGAGCCGTGAAGGTTAAGGTGGCTTGTTGATCGGCTGGCACCATTGCAGTGGCTTGCAAGACCTTGTCAGATTCGGGGACATAGGGCAGGTTTTTCCAACCGTTGTTGGGGCCTGCCTGTAGGCCAAGTTGGGCGACTTCTTTGAGTGCTTCGGGAACAGTGACCACGAGGTTATGTGGCATAAGGTCGTGATTTTCGAGCACAATCTGAACTGACTTTCCCGCTTCAACTGCAAAGTAGGGTATGTCGTATCGCATTTCCTCTTCAACAGTCTTGATGCGGATGACGCGGACCGTTACCGCACTGAGTCGCTTCCGGAAGCTTCTCGCCTGGTCTGAAGGGACGATGGCAAGTAATTGATCAGCAAGTTGCATGGCATCAATGAAAGATGCTTTTGTCCGTTCTGCTGCCGGGGTTTTTTCTGCCAGGTCGACAAGAAAGCTTGTCGCGACCAGGCTGGCATTGGCCTCGCGTTCTTTCATGGGAATTGTAAGCAGAGTGCGGACCGTCGCTGCTCGTAATTTATCGTTTGAGATGAGAGGAGCAAGACGCGAAAACGAATCTGCTGGTTCGATCGGTATAAAGCCTAGAGAGCGGATAGCGGCGTTGGACAACTCCGTGCTCGATGATGAATCAAGCAACTTCACTACACGTGTTCGGAATGTGTTTCGCTGTGCGGCTTCGGGCAGCATTGTTATTGCATCGAGAAATGCAAGCTTGGAAGCTGTATCTTCCGTCAGTTTGTCGAGTTCCGCATCCGATTGTCCAGAAATCAATAACGCGGCTGTTGCAATAGCTGCCGCAAGTGCGTTGTCACTTTGAGTCGTTTCCAGTAAGAAAGTTGCCTTGGCCTTGAGTTGCTCTGTTTTCGTGCCAAGCAACATCCGTGCCAACTGGTTGGCCGTGCGTTTCTCGTTACCTTTGGATGCATTCAGATTGTCAATGGTAGCCATCGTGATGGTAACAGGATCGCTGTCCTTCAGCTCTGCCAAGGCATTGATTGATTCGAGTCTGAATTGGGGTGACATGCCAACTCTTGCAAGGATAGCCTCGTACACTGGAATGTATTTGGCATCGGTCTTCTTGCGTTCCACCATCAACAGTCGTTGGTTGTCCAGTCTTTTCAGTTGGTAAGCAACAATGCGTGGGCTTTTATCGAGAAACACCTTTGGCGTTTCGACTTTGCGTGTGCTACTGGAATTTTCACCCGTTGTGTGGCCATGTTCCTGTCCGCAGACGGGAATAGCGATGAGCGTTGTCAAAAGACAACCGAAAGCAAAGTTGCGCATGATACTGAAGTTGGTTTGTTAAAGCACAAAAACGTGCAAGCATATTTGAAGGAGAACATCTGCAGCGATGCGTGACTTGAAAGTAGATCACTGCAATTCGAATTGTCGTCGGCAGAGGCGTGAACTATGCCGACGACGTTTACCGAATCGAACACAGATTCGTATGACCATTCTATTTTGATTACTCAGCAATGACTATTGCTCGGGTCCCTCTTGTTCGGGTCCCTATTGCTCA
>DOPG01000395.1:49833-72154 GCA_003513555.1 Rhodopirellula sp.
AGGCGACGCATGGTCTCGTCGAGGGTGTACTGCGTGTACTCGTCGACGTCATTTTCCAGAACGCCCAGGGCGAGCTCAATGGCTTCATCCCCGCTCATGAAGCTAACCGCACGAACACCTTCGAGTCGGACTCTCGGATGCTTGTCAGCAATGCTCGTTTCCAGCAGTTGCTTGTGATTTGGAACGTCCTCAAGCCAGAAAGAAAGAACGCGTGTGGCCGCGGCTCGTGCGCGGTGATCCTTTGCAGCGAGAAGTCTTTCCAGTAATTGTTGGTTGATTACATTGTGCGTTTGGTGCATCCACAGCGATTCGAGCAGATGATGCGTGTAATTTTCATTGGCTTTGTCCAGATTGGCGGTCCAGTCTTTCAACGCCGACATCACTTGTTTCGTATCACGCGCGGCCAATTCGCGTTTTGCCCGGTATCTTGTCCGGTCCTCGGGGGCTTTCAGTAGTTCCAGAAGATCGGCGATTGGCTCGCCAGCAATTTTAGCCGGTTTGACTAAGGGTCTCGTTTTATGCTTCACTCGCCAAATCCGCCCATGGGAGTGATCTCGATTGGGTTCTCGTAGGTTGTGTTGCAAGTGGCCGATCAGGGCATTATGCCAGTCGACAATGTAGAGCGAGCCATCGGGCGCGATTTGAAGATCGACGGGACGGAAATTGCCGTCCTTGCAGGAAACAAGCGGTGCCACTTCTTTGCCCTTGAATCCGGAGCCTTCCTCAGCGACTTCATGGTTGAGGACACTGCGGTCTCCAATGCAGTTCGTTACCAGGAAGTTTCCTTGCATTTCTGGTGGGAAGTGCCGACTGGAAACCATGGCGCATCCGGCCAAAGGTCTTGTTCGCTTCGGATAAAATGTGGGGAACTTGTAGGTGGGATCACCGCCCGTGGTTTTCGCGATGCGGCGGTGCTGACTGCCTCCCGGGTGCTTCAACGGATGGTCAATTCGGCCACTGAGTGGTGCAGCCCAATAGCTGTTGCCGGGTGAAGCATCGCCGATGAAGTCTTGCCCCCAGCGATCAAAGACATGCCCCCATGGATTGGCAAACGCAAAGTTCGCGAACACGCCAAACTTTTCACTCTTGGGATGGTATTTCCAAATGCCTGCTTCACTTAGACGCGTAAGACCATAGGGACTTTCAACCTGCGAGTATTTGAAAGTGCCTTCTTCAAAGTAGAGATTGCCACCGGGGCCCCACTCAAAAGCAGCGATGCCATGATGTGAATCTGCGGTGTCAAACCCAAACAGCTTGCGAACCTTGGTGTCGGCAACATCATCACCATCTGTATCCTGCATAAATAGGATGTCTGGCTGCTCGGCAATGTAGGCTCCACCATTGCCCAGTTCGAAGCCGGTGGGTTGATGCAATCCGTCGGCAAAAACTTTGCACTCATCGGCGTCTCCGTCCTGATCGGTATCTTCAAAAATAAGGATTTTGTCGTCCATTTTCGATTTGGGCTGCCAATGTGGGTAAGACGCCATGGTTGCAACCCACAGCCTTCCTTGGTTGTCGAAATTCAGCGCGACTGGGTTTGCTAACTCTGGAAATTGCTCTTCGGATGCGACTAGTTGAATCTCAAACCCATCGTGCATCTCAAAGAGCTTCAACTGTTCCTTAGCGGTCAAGTAATCCAGTGAACCGAGTTTGCCTCGCTTCGCATTGGGATCATCGGGTCCGCCCACATTGGTTTTTGGGTTGATGAATGGCAGCGTGTTGGAATCATCGATGGGGCTGTCAATGTTTTTCCCGCTTGCAACTGACCAAATACGGGCATCACGATTGGCTGTCATTTGGTCCAGAATCGTCCGCTCTCGTTCCATCACGTCCGTGTTGTTGTACGTGCCGTCGCTACCAGCTTTTCCTCGTGCACCATAGATCGAAAATCCATTTACCGCACGATAACGATGCCACCAATGGAAACTCTTGTCATCCACTGCTGCTTTCACTGCAGGGTCCACCGCGTTGGGGCCGCCGTCACCAAACAATGCAGCGTCCAAGATCGGTGCGAGTTCGGAATAACCAGCATCATTCAGGTGTGCACCATTCAGCGTCAAACGTTTGTCACTTTTCTTGAATAAAGCGAGTGTGGGATTGAAAATGTCTGCAAAAATGGCATCAGTTTCTTTTGCGACGTTCGCAAGTGCCTGAGTGTATTTTGCCAGCCTGGCGTTATGTTCTTTTCCATCCGGTAGATTTGGGTCGCCTGTGTTTTCGAACGCGATGGGCGATACGAGTACTACCTGAGGCTTGCCTTTTCCGAAGTCCTTTGCCTGGGTTTCCTGAATCAATTTCTTCATCTCGCTACTGAATTTTGTTAATCCAGCGTCACCATCAAATGACTCATTGAACCCGAAAAAATACATGACCACGGAAGCTTTGCTGTGGGCCAAATGCTTGTCTGGATCGCCAAAGTTCTGCGATCGAATCCGTTCGTACGGTTCGTCGCCCGGGAAACCAAGATTTCGTACGCTAAGTTGCAATTCAGGATAACGCTGTTGCAAACGTGATTCCCAGTAGTTGTGGTGTTGCATCCGCTCGCAAAGAGCGTTGCCAACAAGGCAGATGTGATCGCCTTTCTTGAGTTCAAGATCGGCTGCTATTGCAAGAGAGGAAATCAAAGCCGTGGCGAACAGAATGGCCACGCTGAAGAATTTGCGTTTCATGAGAACTTACTGCGAGTGGGAAAAAGAGTGGTCGAACCGAGTCAGTTTTGACTCGCGGTCAAGAATCGAGTTGTTTGGTGGGAAACGCCGGTGAATACATGTTGTCGGCGTTGGTTTGACTATCCAGCGGGCCGAAGTTCCGAGGACGTCATGGTGTTCTGTCGACGGTACCTAATGTCTATTTACCGAGCATTCTTTACAAGTTACTTGCAATTCAAAAAGAACGCACAAATTATTCTTTAGGACACATTTTTTCCCGAAAATCGTCGTCGGTATCAATCTGTCTTCTCCTTTTTCACGCAATACAGGGCGGCATCGCTCCTTAACAACAGACGATTACCAGAGATAGCGGGCGTCGCGTTGAATCGTTCTTCTTGGTTTCCAAGTCGATTGATCGAAATTTCGGTGTATTTGGGGCTTGCAGCCAGAACGAGAACACCTGCATCACGTGTGGTCAGAAACAAGTGTTGTCCATCTCCAACGATGGATGCATACACGCGACCTCGCGTGGGCATGCGTTCACGGAACATCTCTTCTCCATCTGAAGCCCGAAGACACAGTGCAATAGCCTTGTCGTGTGACCAATACAAATAGCCATCATCGAGAAGAGGACTCGTTACGTTAGCACCTCGCGGCACATCCCAAATCAGATGGGTTGCCGTCACATCACCACGACCACCAGCTCTTACGGCAAAGGTTTTGTTGCTCCGCCCACCACTGCAATACAAAGTGGCTCCTTTGGCGACAACGCATGGGACAACGTAGTCCTGAATTGCGTCACAAGACCAAAGTTGTTTTCCTGTTTCAGGTTCCAAGCCCAGGATGGCGCCTTTCTGATTTAGTATTAGCTCTTTTTTACCATTGGGGAGGTTGACCATTGTGGGTGTCGTCCATGCACGTTCAATGTTAGCCGTTCGCCAGCGAACCTTGCCGGTGGTTTTGTCCAGTGCATAAACCGAACCATCTTCGATGGATGCGTTCATGATGACGATGTCTTTGAATTCAATCACGCTTGCTGCAGCGCCGAAGCCAGCAGTGTTGGTGCCCACACTGCTGCGCCATTTGAATTCGCCATCATGAGTCAACGCCACCACACCCGAAGGTCCAAACGAAGCAAAAACAAATCTGTCGTCGACGCAGGGAGTCGGGGATGCATAGCCGTGGTCGGCAACCCGCTTGGTGACCGTTTGTTCTTCCTCTGCTGCATCCAGTTCATAGTCCCAAAGTATGGTCCCATCATTTATCGACAGGCAAACGACATGAAGCTGTAATTGTGCACGGTCTCCCGGAGATTCCACTGCTTGTCCGTACCCCGAGTAGGTCGTCAGGAAGATTTTATCTCTCCAGATAACTGGGCTGCTGGAACCTTTGCCCGGCAAGTCTGTACGCCATGCCAGGTTCTCTGTGTCGCTCCATGTGGTCGGTATTTCTTGTCCTGCCAGACCTGTGGCTCCGTTGCCGCGAAATCGGGACCAATCTTCATCTGCAAGAACAGTCGAACAGATGCAGAGAACACCTGCAGCTAGCATCAGTCTCGTGGCATTCATCGGGTAAGGCGGCTCTGGTAATAATCTTATCTTCGTGTGCATTGACTCAAAGTACAGGGCGTGAGGATGATTGGTAGCCGCGGTTTGTGCTGATCTCCGGTTTCAAAATTATAACGGCGTATCCTACTTCCTGAGCAAGATTTCTTTTACGCTAGTGAGTCTTGCTAGACCTCAAAATAAAGTGAACGTGAAGATGCAAGTCACCACCAAACGAGTGGATTACTCGAATCCTGAGGATTGCAGCGATTTGATCTGCATGCAGAGTGAGTATGCCAAGCTCGAAATGGGTCACGATCCACCAGAATTAGATCGGCTGCCAGACCGACTTGCCGAGTTTCCGACTGCCTTTAGTGTTTTAGCCTATGAACAAGGTCGAACTGCACCAATTGGATTGATCAACTGCTTTTTTGGGTTCTCAACATTCAAAAGTCGGCGTCTGGTGAATATTCATGACGTCATTGTGACGGAAACACACCGGGGTCAAGGCGTATCAGCAGCAATGCTTCTTGCAGTTGAGAAAATCGCTATCGAGCATGATTGTTGTCGTTTGACACTCGAGGTTTATACCGACAACGCATCAGCCCGGCGTGCCTATCAGAAATACGGTTTCATACGGGACCCTGAGCATCCCGACGTAGACGTGTGGTTTCTCCGTAAGCCCTTGGTGTGAGTGTGACGCGTGATCCACCTTGGTGGAACCAATAAATCTCAAAGAATAGGACTGGTGAGTCGTGCCACCGCCGTGCCCAGTCGTTCGTACCACCAACGCATTTTTTTAGCTGAGGATTGTGACGCAAGTGCAAAGTCCTCGTTCAGCATTGCTTCGACTTGCGATATGAGATCAGGGGCACGAAAACCCATCATGATTTCGAAGTTCAGGTGTAAAGAACGATTGTCGAGGTTGGTTGATCCAATCATGGCGAGTTGGTCATCAACCAGAATACATTTCTGGTGCATGAATCCAGCGTGATAACGATAAACAGGAATGGAGGCTTCTGTAAATTCATTCTCGTAGTGAAAGCCTGCGAGGTAAACGAGTAGGTGGTCAGCTCGGTCAGGAATCAGTAATCGCACATCTACGCCGCGAGCTTTGGCCATGTGTAAAGCCACAGTGGATGCTTCGTCAGGAACGAGGTAAGGTGTAGAAATCCAGAGCCTGGATTTCGCCGAGTTGGCCAGCGAGCAATACATCATCGTTGCCCGCGGTCGAAGATCCGCCGGTCCGGTTGCGCAGCAAATGGCATTTCTATCCTGTGTGGAATTCTGCTTGGGCTCTGATATTGAATTTTCCGTGATTGACCAATTTGCCTCAGGTAGGGTTTCTCTTGCGGCCCAGAAATAGTCGCCGGCAAACACGGCTTGTATTTTATGTGTCACTGGTCCAGTCACCTTGATGCCCGTGTCCCGCCATCGCGAGCACTCAGCTGCAGACCCGAGGTACTCCGTCCCAATATTCAAGCCACCGATGATGGCAGTTTTTCCGTCAATGACGACCAGTTTTCGGTGGTTCCGAAAATTGATTTGGAACCGGTTGAACCAGCCTTGCCGCGTGTTGAAGGGGTGTACTTCAACACCTGCTTTAATCAAGCGTTGTAGGTAACAATTCGAAAGCCGAATACATCCAACCTCATCGTAAAGCATGCGCACTCTTGCACCCGCTTGAACACGTTCAATCAGGCACTGGGCTAGTTGGTTTCCAATTTCGTCATCGCGAAAAATGAAGAATTCGAGATAGATATAATTCGTGGCCTTGGCGATCTCCGCAAACAAGCATTCAAAAAAATCTTTGCCATCGATCAGCAGATCGCAATCAGTAGCATTGCTTAGAGGCGTATCCATGACATCAGCGACTTGCTCGATGACAGAATTCTGTGAGGTGCTGCGTGTGTAGCTTTCTGTTCGTAGTTCACTCTGGATACTCGAGGCCGAGTCATGTTGTTGGGATTCCACTTCCCTGATCACCTCGCGATAGCCATGGAACTTGTTTCTTGCCAGCACCCAATAAAGTGGAAGGGCGACGATTGGCAGTGATATCAAACCCACGGTCCATGCAACGGTAGCCTGAGAGGTCCTGACGTTAGCCAGAGCGTGCGAGATGGTATACGCGACCGTGATCATCAGCATTGCCGTGGCCGTGCTGCTGATCAATAGCCAGTGATCGGATAGAAAAGCGATGATTTTCAGATCATTCATGCTGAAGCCGTAGTGATTTGCAAGAGTCTAGCAAATCCCACGACATCAAGGTCCCTGACAGACCGTATCACCTTGTGACAGATCGGGCCACCAAAGAACGTCGCAGGATCACGCCAGGTGTCACTGCGAGGCCATTCCCGGAACATGGGTTCCAAGAATGGGGCCAGTTCGAATGTGTCGGTGAAAACTAAAGCGCCAGCAGCAAGCGACTTGGGGCTTCCAAGTATCCGATCACATCGTTCAAAAATCGAGCTGCGGTGGCTCCGTCGACAAGCCGATGGTCGTAAGACAGACTTAGCGGCATCATCAGGCGGGCCTGAATGGAATCATCAGGCATGACCACGGGTAGCTTGCGACTTCGTCCAACGAGCAGGATTGCGACTTCAGGGACGTTCACGATTGGGGTTGAATATTGACCACCAATGGTTCCCAAGTTGCTGATTGTGAAGGTGCCGCCTCGGAGGTCGTTTACCCCAAAATTGCCTCCCCTGACTTTTCCAGCCATTTCAGCTAAGCCGCGGGTGACTTCCGGAATTCCCATCGCATCAGCATTGTTCATGACGGGAACGACCAAACCACGGTCGGTATCAACAGCGACACCAACATTGACGTAGTCCTTGTAGATGAGCTGCTCGTTCTCTTCATCGATGATTGCGTTGATCGCTGGATTATGTCGTAATGCCGTCGCGACAGCTTTGATCAGGAACGGCATTGTCGTGAGCTTGAGCCCCTGCGCTGCATAGTCTTCTTTGCTGGATTGTCGCAGGTGTTCCAGATCTGTGATGTCGGCATCATCGAAGTTGGTGACACGCGGGACGGTCGACCAACTCGCATGCATCTGCTTGGAGATCGTTTTGCGCATCTTACTCATGCGTTCCACGCGAATTGGCCCAAAATCGTCAACGTCGGCCGTGCCGGGTAAAGACGCTGCTGCCGTGTCCGTCTTTGGAGCTAACTTGGTTGCACTTTTCGCAGCCGGTGTGGTGCTCCCCGTCGCCGAGGTCGCACGTGCGGACTGACTCGCTGACCGAACGACTGACAGCACGTCTTCTCGGGTGATCCGCCCGTCAGCACCACTGCCTGGCACTTGGCTGAGGTCGACTCCGACTTCTCGTGCGAATCGACGAATTGCCGGGCCAGCTGGGATCACAGTTGTTGAGCTTGCAGCAGCAACGGGCTGTGAGGCAGCTGTCTGCGTCACGGGTGGTGGCGTTTCAACAGGTGGCTGACTCACCGGTGCTGGGCTCGTTGTTGCGGGTTGCGCCGCAGGAGCCGGCGTTGGTGCAACAGACGGCTTGGGCTCAGTGGCAACAGGTTCCGGAGTTGCGGGTTCGGGAGTTGCGGGTTCGGGAGTCGCTGTAGCAGATGCTTCAGCCGCTTCGACTTCCAGAATGGCACCACCGATCGCGATGGTGTCACCTTCGTTGACTAGGATCTTTGTGACTTTTCCGCCAACACTTGCTGGTACGGGCACGGTGGCCTTATCGGTTTCCATCTCGACGATGTCTTGGCCTTCGCTGATGACATCACCAACAGCGACAAAGATTTCAAGGACATCACCCGACTCAATACCGTCGCCAAGTTCGGGCAGGTTTACTTCAGTAGACATTAAGCTTCTGGGATTTTGCAGTGGGAGTATTGTTCGGAAATTTTGATTGCATGTAGTCGCCTACACACCAAGCATTAAGCAAAGTAGGGGTCAGTTTTCTCGGCATCGTAGCCTAGTTCGCTGATCGCATCCTGAACATCTTTCGGAGTCAAGACACCAGCTTTCGCAAGGCGGCTGAGCGTCGCAATCGTGATTGACTCGGCGTCGACTTCAAAGTGCCGTCGCAGTGCCTCACGCGTCTCGCTTCGGCCCATGCCGTCCGTCCCCAGGACGTAGTAGTCACCGGGAATGTAAGGTGCCAGTTGCTCACCCAAAGCTCGGACGTAGTCACTTGCCGCGATGAATGGTCCCTCGACGCCATCCAGTACTTCTTCGAGGTAGCTTTTTCGTGGCGTTTCGGTGGGGTGCAGCAGGTTCCAGCGTTCGCAAGTTGCAGCATCACGCCGCAGTTGCGTATAGCTGGTTACACTCCAAACATCACTCGCGATCTGGTATTTCTCGGCAAGGATTTCTTGAGCAGCGAGTGCACTGTTGAGGATTGCACCGCTACCGAAGAGTTGTACTCTCGAGCGGGCGTTGTCCACGTCACGCGACTTGTAACGATACATTCCCTTGATGATGCCGTCTTCGCATCCCTCGGGCATTTCGGGATGGTCGTAAGCATCATTTTCCGACATCAAGTAGTAAATGCATTCTTCACCTTCCTGATACATCTTCTTCAAGCCTTCCATGATGATCACCACCACTTCATAAGCGAATGCAGGATCGTAGGAGCGGACTGTTGGAAAGGCGATGGCGTTGAGCAGGCTGTGTCCATCTTGATGCTGAAGACCTTCACCATTGAGTGAAGTTCGGCCCGCAGTTCCACCAATCAGGAATCCCTTGGCTCGCATATCAGCGGCAGCCCAGATGAGGTCTCCAATGCGTTGGAAGCCAAACATGCTGTAGTAGATGAAGAACGGGATCATGTTGATGCCGTGCTTGCTATAGGCGGTTCCTGCCGCATTGAAACTGCTCATCGAGCCAGCTTCCGTGATGCCCTCTTCAAGAATCTGCCCGTCCTGGGCTTCCTTGTAATAGGTTACCAATTCGGAATCAACTGGTTCGTACAACTGCCCCGCGTGAGCATAGATGCCAAACTGTCGGAACATGCCCTCCATCCCAAACGTCCGGGATTCATCCGGAACGATCGGTACCATGTATTTGCCAATCTTCTTGTCACGGCATAGAGCGATTAATGTCTGGACCACCGCAAAGGTCGTGCTCAAGTTTTTATTTTCAAGTTTCTTGATGACTTTGCGATAATCATCCAGAGTCGGAACTTCCATCGTCGGGTGTTCAGTTGGACGACTGGGGACGGGGCCGCCCAATAGCTCACGCCGTTCCTTCATGTACTTGACTTCCTGGCTGTTCTCTGGCGGTTTGTAGAAAGGTGCCTTTCCTACTTCTTCGTCGCTGATTGGGATGCCAAAGCGTGTACGGAACTCAAGTAGTTCCTCCTCGTTCATCTTTTTCTGGTTGTGTGCAACATTTCGACCTTCGCCTGCTTCACCTAATCCGTAACCCTTGACCGTTTTCGCAAGGATGACGGTTGGTTTTCCATTATTCAGCTCTGTCGCGGTCTTGTAGGCAGCATAAACCTTCTCTGGATCATGTCCGCCACGCCGCATCTTTTCCAGTTTTTCGTCGCTGTAGTTTTCAACAAGCTTGAGCAGTTCCGGGTACTTGCCGAAGAAGTGTTCGCGGATGTAGCTGCCAGGCATGCCGGTGTACTTCTGATATTGTCCGTCCACGACCTCATTCATCCGCTTGGCCAGTAGACCGGTAGTGTCCTTCGCCAGCAGGTGATCCCAGTCATCTCCCCAAATTACCTTGATTACGTTCCAGCCCGCTCCGCGGAAGATCGATTCAAGCTCTTGGATGATTTTTGCGTTGCCACGCACAGGGCCGTCGAGTCGCTGCAAATTGCAGTTGATCACGAAAATCAGGTTATTTAGTTTCTCCCTTGCGGCCAGCCCGATCGCTCCCAGTGTTTCGGGTTCGTCGCATTCGCCATCGCCAAGGAAAGCCCACACCTTTTGTCCCGATGTGTCTTTCAGCCCGCGGTCTAGCAGGTATTCATTAAAGCGGGCCTGGTAAATTGCCATGATCGGTCCCAGACCCATCGATACCGTTGGGTACTCCCAAAAGTCTGGCATTAACCAAGGGTGTGGATAACTTGAAAGCCCGCCACCTGGTGATAGTTCGCGACGGAAGTTCTCGAGGTTTTCTTCGGTCAGACGACCTTCCAGAAAAGCTCGACTGTACATCCCAGGTGACGCGTGACCTTGGAAGTAGATCGTGTCGCCTGAGTATCCATCTTCACCACGACCCTTGAAGAAGTGGTTGTAACCGATCTCGTACAGTGTCGCGCTTGAAGCAAATGTGCTGATGTGGCCACCTACGCCACCGCCACGATTGGTCGCACGCACCACCATTGCCATCGCATTCCAGCGAACGATGGATTTGATCCGCCGTTCGATTTCACGATTACCTGGAAATGCCGCCTGATCCTTCACTGGAATCGTGTTGACATAAGGTGTTTTAGTATCCTCGGCAGATTGAATGCCCTCTTCCGCTGCGCGATCTCGCATCTGTTCGATCAGGAAACGTACTCGGTCAGGACCCTTGCTTTTTAGCACATAGTCCAACGATGCAAGCCATTCACTTGTCTCGGTGACATCGATGTCGACGTCGGTTACTGGTTTGGTGAGTTCGCCCAAATGTTGCTCTACTTCTGCTTTGGCAACAGTTTTCGATTCTGACATATTCTGTTTTTTCCTCGCGTGATGCGTGGCCGCCAATCGAAGCGGTTGATAATTATGAATAAGTTCGTATCACCCATGCTTGAACTGACTCGCCGACTTTCCGCTCTTTGGCCAAAAAAAGCTCGCGCGGAACATGCAACGAAAGGTCGATCATCAGTCGACCCGAGTCTGCCGTCCGAAGCGTCAAAGGGACACTTCGAGCTGCAAACGCTGCTAACCCTGCGACCGGCGGGTCGATGAGTTGGGAAAAATAAGTCCAAATGGGCGTTCAATGGTAATTTTTCTAGCCTCCAGAGTAGCCTTTATGCATAGAAAACAGCAAGAGCGAGCATTCAGTGGCGTTAAATCCCCCTTTAAGGGAGTGGTTGAGGCGTGAAAATGGGCAATTTGTCAGCTTCTCAGCAGCTGTTTCGAGGTGTTTCCACGTTCGACCCGAGTTGCCGACATTCTGCGAACCTGCAAAGTTCGGCTCTACGTTCGCGCTGCCGCTTCCGTGGACCTGTTCTTCCTCCCTATCCTGTAAAGGCAGCTTCGCCATCCTTTCCCGGTTTTTACAAAGGTAGCAACTTGGACGATCAAACAAAAAATAAAGCCATCATCGACGAGCTGGTTAAATCCTATTTCATGGAATTGGAAACAGTCGTTAATTACCTTGCAAACAGTGTCAACTTGGATGGCGTGCGGGCAGAAGAGATTAAGAAATCATTGAACGCTGATGTTGCCGAAGAGCTTACTCATGCGACACAGTTGGCCAATCGAATTAAGACCATCGATGGAGTCATCCCTGGTAGTTCGCAGTTTGTACCTGTTCAGAAATCCCTGCAGCCCCCCGCCGATACGACCGATGTTGTCGCTGTCATCAAGGGTGTGATTGATGCAGAAGATGCGGCCATCACGCAGTACGAGAAAATTATTCGCTTGTGTGATGGTTTTGACTTTGTGACGCAAGATTTGTGCATCACGCTGCTCGCTGATGAGCAACAGCATCGACGCGAGTTCGTTGGGTTCTTGAAAGAGTACGAAAAGTCTTGACCAGTGCGGTGCGCCAGCAGTTTTATTCGAGCATGCCCGGATAGGACTTGCAGCACATCACGCAACTGCAATGAAATTCTGGTGATGTAGTTTCGATTTGGGATCGATTACTTTCCCGTTACATGAGACGCTTGTGTCAAAATCATTTCAGGCCACGAAGGCTGTGGTGACTGGCTCGTCCAGTGGAATTGGTAGAGCGATTGCGCTTGCCCTTGCGAAAGCCGGCGTCGAGCAACTGGTGGTTCATTATCGTTCCAATGAATCAGGCGCTGTTGAGACTGCTGATGCTCTTCGAGATATTGGTTGCGAGCCAGTTCTATTAGCCGCTGATCTTGCATCGTCCGACGGGCGTCAGGCTCTTGTATCAGGTGCGTTTGAAACCCTCGGTGAGATTCAGACCTGGGTGAACAACGCTGGTGCTGACGTGTTGACTGGTAGTGCGGCTGCTATGGATTTTGAAGGGAAACTGCGGCACTTGCTGGAAGTCGACGTTACGGGAACCGTTCTACTGTCTCGGACGATAGCGGATCGCTTGATGGATCAGGTCGAGCGGACGTCCAGCTCTATTCCCGCGTCGATGGTGTTCATCGGTTGGGACCAGGCTACGGAGGGGATGGAGGGCGATGCCGGACAGATGTTTGGTCCAATCAAGGCAGCCGTAATGGCGTTCGCCAACAGCTTGGCTCAAACTTACGCTCCTCGGTTGAGAGTCAACACCATCGCACCGGGCTGGATTCGAACTTCGTGGGGCGAGTCCACCAGCGATTATTGGAATGACCGCGCTGCGGGGCAGTCATTGATGGGCCGTTGGGGCAACGTCGATGACATAGCCAAAGCCGTGATTTACGCTGCGGATCCCGCCAATACCTTTCTGACAGCCCAGACGATCCAGCTCAATGGCGGTTTCAGTCGACGTTTCTAAGCCACCTGTGGTGGTAAAGGTGGGCTGAGAACAAGACGAGGGATCGCTTGCCTGCAAGTCAACACAAACAAGTTTCAGCTTTCGGCTGAAGATGCATCCACACGGCAGATGGTCATTTCGATCGCTGAAATCAATGCCTTGGCTTTGTTCAGTGTTTCTTCGTATTCAGCGGTCGGATCCGAATCAGCCACCACGCCGCATCCAGCTTGCACGTGGACCACACCATCCTTCACGACCATGGTCCGTAAGGCGATGCAAGTGTCCATGTTGCCGCGATAATCGATGTATCCCACTGCACCACCGTAAGGGCCACGGCGGTGCGGTTCAATATCATCGATCACTTCCATCGCTCGGACTTTAGGAGCACCTGATACCGTGCCAGCAGGTAGGCAGGCTTTGAGGGCATCAAAGGAGTCGACGTCTTCCCGTAGTTTGCCTTGCACTTCGCTGCTGATATGCATCACATGGCTGTATCGTTCGACCACCATGACTTCAGTCAGGTCAATGGTCCCGAATTGAGCAACTCGACCTACATCGTTTCGCCCCAAGTCGACTAACATGACATGTTCCGCCCGCTCTTTGGGATCAGCCAAGAGTTCCTCTTCTAAAGCCTTGTCTTCGTGCGTGGTTTCTCCTCGTTTGCGTGTGCCGGCAAGTGGCCGTACGGTCACGACTTGTTCATTGACTCGACACATGATCTCAGGCGAACAGCCGACGAGTTCACAGTCAGGGGTTCGCATGTAGAACATGAAGGGACTTGGGTTAACGACCCGAAGCGAACGATAAATTTCGAATGGGTCAACATCTGTGTGTACAGAAAGTCGCTGGCTTGGAACAACTTGAAAAATATCTCCTGCTCGTATGTATTCAACGCATTTTCGTACAGCGTTTTCAAATGACTCCTTTGAAAAGTTGGATGTTATTTCCAGCGGGTTCTGCTCACTGGTTTTTCGCCACTGGTCAGGATTCCAAGCAGATCTTTGTTCGGGTGCTGCGCGAGACAAGTGGGTGATGGTCTGGTCAACCATTTGCATCGCATGGTGATAAGCGACCTCAGCTTCAGATGCCGAAGCAATCTCCCTGCAATCTGCTAAGGAAACAACGGTGATTGTTTTTTCGACATGATCAAATACACAGAGCGTATGGTAGAAGGCGAAGTCGAGGTCAGGCAGGTCGCGGTCATCGGTAGGTGGATTGGGAAGATTTTCGACGTAACGGACCACGTCGTAACCCGCATACCCAATGGCACCACCGACAAAGGGTGGCAACCCCTTCAGTTCTGCGACTCGAAAGTGAAAGTGTGTACGAAATGCATCCAGCGGATCTTCTGCGGTTGTTTGTGAGCAAGTGCCGTCGGCAAGTTCGGTGACTTCGATTCGGTTCCGCTTGGCAGAGAATCTGCGGATGGGGCCGGCAGCTAAAAAACTGTAACGCCCGACTTTTTCACCGCCGATGACACTCTCAAACAGGCAAGCCGGACCACCATCATCCAGAAGCTGAAATGCGGTCACAGGGGTCAGTGTGTCGCTCAAAAGGCGTCGGTAGACCGGTACGAAGTCATTTTCCGTCGCAAGTTTGGCAAATTGTTCTGCGTCAGGGATGTGCATCAAGGACCAATGATTCGTGCGTACAGTGTGCAGGGAAACTGCGGATTCGAGCTTCATCAAGAGGCTGGTTCCGCCTCACGTTTATCTTCCGCCTTGAGCGGCTTTGAGTGTAGGGGAGGACTGGCGTCTACCCATGACTGTATGCTACTCAGCGAAGTCCGATCCAGTTCTACTGGATTGTGAGTTAACGCTGGTTGCGTTGACACCACCCTTGGCAGCGATAGAATCGCCCAGAAAGGACGCTTACTCCTTGAAATCACTTGGTTTAGGGCGATAGCGGCAATCAGGAAACACAGATGAAGTGCCAATACTGCGAAAAGCCTGCAACATTCCATATCACCGAGTTGACCGAGCCCGGTGGGCCGCAGGTCATGCATTTATGTGAAGAACATGCACGAGGATTTCTGCAAAAAGAGGCTGCCACACCGGCCGCGTCGATCGCTGGAGCCCTGGCAAAACAGCTTGATTTGGGGCAAACCAAGCAAGAACTTGCTGAACTGGATCAGAAAGAGTGTCCGGTATGCGGGATCAGCTTTTTCGAATTTCGGAATACGGGAAGACTGGGCTGCCCATTTGACTACACCCACTTCTCAGAAGACCTGATTCCTCTCTTGATCAACATTCATGACTCAGTCGAGCACTGTGGAAAACGTCCTCGCCGTGCCGCTGCGGCCGATTCGCACGCCGAGTTGATTCAGCTTCGTCGAGAGATGGAAGAGGCGGTTGAGCGGGAAGATTACGAACGAGCTTCGGAAATACGTGATGAACTGCACCGCATTGAAGAGGCCGGCAGCACCGAAATACATGCCAGCGAGGAAGAAGAGTGATTCGAGATTCTGATTTTGATGACCTGGCGCATAAGTCGGGTGAGTGGTTGCGGGGTACAGGTCCCGAGTCAGATATAGTGATCAGTAGTAGGATCAGGCTGGCTCGAAATCTTGCTGACTTCCCCTTCATTCGCCGCTGCAGTGACGAAGATCGGGTCAGCATTGAGCGTACGATCCGCGCGAAAATGGATTCGATCGATGACTGGCTAGATGTCCGCTATATCGACCTTGAGCAGTTGTCGGAGATCGATCGCCAGTTCTTGGTGGAACGGCAGCTCATCAGCCGGGAAATTGCTGATGCCGAGGGTTCCCGGGCCGTCGCTATCGATCCCCGTGAGCAATACAGTGTGATGATCAATGAAGAAGATCATCTTCGGATCCAAGTGATGCATAGTGGTTTGGACCTTAAGTCGGCTTGGCAAAGCATTGATGAGTTGGATGACAAGCTGGAAGGAGCAATCCTGTACGCATTTCATCCGCAATTCGGATACTTGACTGCCTGCCCGACCAATGTTGGAACCGGCTTGAGAGTCAGCGTGATGCTGCATCTTCCAGCACTGGTGATCACGCGGCAAATCGACAAGGTTTTCCGCAGTATGCAGCGGATTAACGTGACGGTACGGGGCTTGTACGGCGAAGGGTCGCAATACACTGGCGATTTCTATCAGGTAAGCAACCAAATCACGCTGGGGCATCGGGAACAAGATCTTGTTGCACTTGTGGAAGATGATGTCGTGCCGAGAATCATCGAGTATGAACGCAAAGCCAGAGATTTTCTGGTCAAACAGGGGCAGCAGGATCTTCACGACGATGTCAGCCGGGCCCTCGGAATTTTGAGTACGGCCAAGAAAATCAGTAGTGAGGAAACCATGCATTACCTTTCGAAGGTCCGGATGGGTGTCAATTTAGGACTGATTGAGGACGTGCCTGTCGGCACGATCAATAAACTATTCATTCATACGCAGCCCGCTCATCTGCAAAAACTGCAGGGTAGGTTGCTTGGGTCCTCGGATAGGAACGTGGAGCGAGCGACTTATTTGCAATGTCATTTGAGTGGGAAACTCAGCGACGGTGATTTGAATTAACCGGTAACCCGAGGGCTCTTGCCGTTTTGTGCCGTCTCGGGGGCAGGGTAGGTAGTCTTGGGCAGATTAATCGTCATTGCTGGTCAGGCTGTGTATAATTGGCGGACTTAGCCGTGTGCTTCCAGCAGTGTGACACACGGTCTTTTTTAAAGATCCAACGCCTTATTGTCCCTCTGCAAGAACCCTCCTGAGGGTCGGAATCGTAGAATTCGTTGGGGGTATTCGTGCCGATGACCGTTATTTGGCATAGGCTTTGACGTATACCATTCGTGACTCCGAGAGACTGGCGTGAGCGAAGAGACGCAGCTGATTGACCTCGCCGTCCAAGGTGATCGCCGCGCATTTTCTGCGTTAGTAGAGATCAATCAGGAACGTCTGTTTGCTTCCATGATTCAGGTCACAGGGTCTCCCGATGAAGCCGAAGAGGTGGTTCAGGAGGCGTTCATTCGCGCTTTTATCAAGTTGGATACCTTCCAAAGAAATAGCCAGTTCTTTACCTGGCTGTACCGAATTGCTTTCAACAGTGCACTGACTCGAAAACGCCGCAACCGTGTTCGCGTATCTCTCGATCATTGGCGTGAAAGCAATGGGCTTGAGGTCACTGATCCCGCAGATGCGGTGGATGAGCCCTTGTTAAGGCAGGAACGAGTGAATCTCGTCCGGGCTGCGATTCAGATCCTGTCCGAGGATCACCGTGCGATCCTGGTGCTGCGGGAAATGCAAGAGCGGTCTTACGAAGACATCGCTGAAATACTGGAAATATCGATTGGCACTGTACGCAGTCGATTAAGCAGGGCTCGTAATCAACTGAAGGTCACGCTTGAGGCGATGGAGAGTGAAGAGGGGGAATTGCCGGGACCTGATTCGCCAAGTTGACGTTGTTACTCGATTCGCGGACTAAGTAGTACGTTGCGATAGCGAACACTGGTATGGTCGCCCTGAAGGTACAAGGGACCGTCACGCATCACGTTTCCAAATAAAGCCCCGCCTGTAGCACCCATGACGGGCTGATTGTCGATGACAAGTTTTCCATTCAGGCGCACGGTCATGTGACGGTCGACAAGCGTGAGATCGTAAGTCTGCCATTGACCGCCGGGCAAGCCAGCGTTGGTGGTGGGTGCGATCCGACCAAAAATAGCACCGGGACCACTGATCCCTTGCATTCGACTATCGCGGTCCACGACTTGTGCTTCATAAAGACCACGGACATACACGCCGCTGTTGCGATTTTTGCCGATGTTGAATTCAATATGTACCTTGCAGTCACCAAAGGTACGAGTAGTGCGCAGATTGCCAAATTCGCCGTAAGCACTGAAGTCGGATTTCGGCGTCTCGTTAACCATTTCACCGCCTTCGACTCGCCAGCCATTCCGGGCATCCTTGGGTTGCAATTGCCAGCCACTGAGGTTGTTTCCGTTGAACAGTTGGATCGGCTTGTCAAATTGAACAGTGGATAGGTCTGGGCGGGGAGGCATGGGAGGGCACCTACTTCCCTGTGCAGTCTCCTCGTTAATATTGGATGTGACTGTGATGGTCCCGTCCTTGACGGTTGCAATGTACTTCGTTTTCTTGGACTTGCCATTGCGTGTCAGGATCAGCGAATCATCAACCAGGGCAACTTTCCCCACTGGCTTCGCTGATCCGACACGCCACATAAGATTCGCGGCTAACCCATCTCTGTTCTTGGTGATCTCTAGCCAACCTCCGTATCCATCTTTGAAATCGAGAAACCAGGTTCCGAGAAAAGTTGCGATCTTGTCGGAATTGGGGGGCGGTCGCGGTATGCTGCCGTTCGAGATCACTTGTTCTGGTTGATCGTTCATGAAAGCAATCAGGTCTCTTAACTCTCGGTCGGTCAGCGTATCAACAAGACCCTCTGGCATCATCGAAGTTTGCAATTCTTTTCGTTCGATAATTTTTTCCGTTTTGAAGACGCGTTCCCGACCAGTATTGTCGCGGTAAACTTCATTTCCGCCTCCACCGTCGCGAAGCATGATGCCGGTGAAAACATGACCATCGTCGGTTATCAGCATGCGCGGAAAGTATTGTGGGTCTACATCTCGGCTGGGTTCCAGAATTGAACGCAGTAGTCTGTCCGGTGATCCCGCATTTGAAACGGCCGATAAGTCAGGTCCAACAACGTTTCCTCTGCCTCGATGGCGATGACACTTTGAACAAGTGCCCACCTGCGAGTGATGGAATATTCTGCGTCCTGCCTCAAGGTCAACAGGCTGCTGGACTTTTTTTAGTCGCTGTTGCCATGCTGCTGTTTCGGATGGGGCAGGACGCCCCTGTCCCATGGCCTTTGGTTGTAAAGTAGCATTGATCAGGTCGACAGACGTTGGTTGACGTTTGGCGATTGCCTCTAATATCAGACGCTGTTGTTGATTCAGTTTGCAGTAACGAAGAGAGCGTATCGCCTCCTCGCGAAGTGCTTTGGAGGTTGACTCTGCAAGTTTGACTAAACGTGGGATATTTTCGGCAGACGGTTGTGCTAATCCTGCGATCGCATCTGCGCGTATGGCATACGGGATGTTCGGATTCTCGGCCAAATTAAACAGCTGTTTTCGAGCATCATCGGTTTGATTGGCAGCCAAGGCCCGAGTCAATTCCCGCAGAATCTCCCGGTCACCTGTGGCGATCAGTGCCTGCCAGAGCGGCGGCTTGAATTCTTTGCTTTGCGGGTTCAGGAGACGTAGTGCGTACGCACGCACTTGGGAGGGTACCTTTGCATCACTAATCCGGGCAATCAGCATGGCTGGGTCGGCGACACCTGCCTCTGGATTTCCAGCTAATGTGTTGATTGTCGCCAAGGCTGCTTCGAATGATTTGTAATCGAGCTTTGGATTCGAGGCCATTGTTTCGACAACGTCAGTGAATTCCTTGAAGCGGGACTCCGATATCCAGCGGAGTGTTTCAAATCGGATCTCGGTATTGTCTTTACGAAGGAAATACTCGACCCACTTTGTGTTGGTTGGATCGATTTGACGTATCGCCACCAGCAGCGAAAGTTGATCGTTCGTCGATAAGGCCTCTGCTTCGGCATGGCTGATGGAGTTGACCTTTTTGCCAAGTGCGCTGATCGCTGCATGGCTCAGGAAACGATCTTCGGACCGACAGAGCGACAGAAGTTCTTTCATGGAAGTCGTGTGTTCGCCGTCCTGTAATTTCTTGGCGAGTATGGCTTGTGAAGTTTTGGCACGCAGTTTCATCGGACCTAGCCAAGTTGCCGCTTCTGGTTTGATTTCCAGTTTCCAGACGCGTCCGCGTCCATGAAGTTGATAGGATCCGAAAACCCAGTCGGTGAGGTAAAAAACAGTCGGTGTCACCTGCGTAATGCACGTTGGGCGAAAATGTTTTCCACCACGAATCAACGGTAGTTGCCGAGTAGTGAAACTGGCTCCTGAGTCTTTCAGGGGGTAGAAATCAATGCGGTGATCTGTCCACGATGGCACGATAAGCCCATTGCCTAGTGGTGAGATGCCACAGGGCGCTTCAGCGATGCTGTGAAGCATTGGTAGTGTCCCGCGAAGTTCGCCATCCCAGCACACAAAAGGATGAAAGGCAGCATTTCCATAATGACGCTGATAGCCGTAGTCACCACCTTGCACCACGTGAAGTAGTCGGCATGGAGGCCTCGCTCCTGGATCGTTCTCTGCCGCAAAAATAGTACCGTCGTTCCGCACACAAACACCAAAAGGGTTCCAGAAACCTTTGGCGATGCGGGCCAATTTTTGTCCCTCGGGTGTGCAGCAGAAAATCCCGCCCTCGCCTGTTCCCGTGATCGTTTCTTGATCGGCTCCGTTTAGGGTCCACGACTTCCAGAAATTTTCGCCTAAGGCAAAAATCAAGCGGCCATCCGGATGCCAAGCTAAGCCGCTCAAACCGTTGTGAGGGTAATCGGCTTCCGTCTGTAGTTGAGCAAGCACTTCGACTTGGTCTCCCGATCCATTGTCATTGGAGTCTCTGACTCGAAGTATCCTGTCTCGCTCTGCCAGGTATACCCAACCATCAGGCCCGAGTTCCAAGTCCATGGTTGCGGTGGTCTGGTTGAAAAATACGGAACGCGTCCCGTCCGGTCGAAGGACGACGATTTCGTCGTGTTTTGGACCTTCGTAGTCTTCCGGGCGAAAATGCGTGTGACTACAGACCAACCAAATATTGCCTTCGGAATCAACATCCAATCCTGTCGGTGTGACGACATCAGGGTGCTCAGCGACGAGCGTCAGTTCAACCCCCTTTTCTGCAAAACTGAGCTCGGGGTTGAGTTCATTCGATGGATCCGCCGCAGAGGTGTAGGTTGCCACCGGTAGCAGGGGTATCAGTAACGCAATTACAAGTCGTCTTATGGAACGACTAAATGGCATGTTTGAGTGCGAAATGACTTTCCTAATGTTATGGTGGAACCAGTTGACGCATCGTAGGCGTTGCCCGAGACCATTGTTTTCTGCGCTAGAGCTGAACAATCTGTCCAAGCCCGGTTTTGGTAAACTTGTATTTGATATTTGACTCACTGCACGATGGGTAGCCGCATTCGTTGCAGATGAGACAGCAAGGATTTGACGCTGGAATAATTCAGAATCGATGGGCCGTGGCATGAGTGATCGTCTTGATGTTGAGGCTGACGGTGTGTTAGCGGCAGGCTGCGAGTTGACGCAACTGTTGGGTTTTTGAGGAATCGATGTGTCGGGGCTGTGCCGTGCCGAGACGTCTCCTGCCGTGAATCAGTGCCCAAATTGTAGTGGATCAGGTTTCAGGTGTTTTAAGCAGATGAAAGAACGACGCATTATGTGTAGAATCATGGGGATCAGTAAATTCATCCACCCTCTCGCTTGTTTATCCACCATGACACGATTTACTACTTTTCTGGCGTTGGTTTTTGTAGTCTCTGTGTTGCCCGAAAGCAGCTTTGGGCAGGCAGCTGCCGAGGGAGAATGGATTCAGCTTTTCAACGGAAAAAACCTGGACGGTTGGACGCCGAAAATTCGCTACCATGACCTGGGTGAAAATTACGGAAACACATTCAGGGTTGAAGACGGGTTGCTCAAAGTTGGCTATGAAAACTATGACGGCTTCGGAGAGCAGTTTGGGCATCTGTTTTTCAAAGACAGTTTTTCAAATTACCGGATGCGTGTGGAGTATCGATTCGTAGGAGATCAGTGCAAGGATGGCCCCGGTTGGGCGTTGCGGAACAGTGGCGTGATGGTTCATGGTGAGAAGCCTGAAAGCATGGCGAAAGATCAAGATTTTCCAGTCTCAATCGAAGTGCAGTTGCTGGGTGGAGACGGCAAGAACAAGCGAACCACTTCAAATCTTTGCACGCCAGGCACAAATGTTGAAATGAATGGAAAACTCTTTAAACCTCATTGCACGAAATCGTCATCAAAGACTTACCATGGTCCACGGTGGGTGACCGCGGAGATTGAAGTACGGGGAAATCAGGTTATCAAGCATGTGCTTGATGGTGAGGTCGTACTTGAATACACCAAACCGCAGCTGGATGATCGTGATGCACACGCGAAGGCACTTGCCGAGAAGGTTGGTACGAAAATGCTTAGTGAAGGTACTATTTCGCTTCAGTCCGAAAGTCACCCCGTGCACTTTCGCAAGGTGGAACTCATGGTGTTGGATGGCAAGTAAAGCAGTTGGCGGTAACGCTGATGCGTGATTCGACTGTGATGGGCTTTCTCGCGGGGGATTTTGATCGGCGCGATTGGTCTACTGCTCTTTTCTTCCTCTGGTTTCGTGCAATAGGTTGTGAGGCAGTGAGTTCAAAGGCATTTGCGAGTTGCCTTTGTAAACAGTCACTCTGAGGAGTGTCGCGATGCCTGATAGACCGTGTAGGTGCATGCATGTTTGTGGAACATTGTTGGCGACCCTGCGTAGAATCTAAAGTTCCAACTCGTTCTGTATTGGTTTGAGTCGGGACTTTTCAGTGTTTATTACGCATTTAGAGGCAAGAGTGCCATGTCGGAAGCGTTGATTAGCGTAAGCCCGATTGATGGAGAGATCCTGTGGCAAGG
>DOPG01000395.1:72443-84389 GCA_003513555.1 Rhodopirellula sp.
GGCACTGCGGGCTTGGCGTTCCAAATCGATTGATGAACGCATCGCCATTGTGAGGCGTTTTGGCGCGGAATTAACCGCGCGACGGACGGAAGTTTCGACATTGATTAGCCGGGAAGTTGGTAAGTTGGCATGGGATGCGGACGGCGAAGTCGGGGCAGCGATTGCCAAAGTTGAAATGTCGATTCTGGCCCGCCAACAGCGGGCATCTGATGTGCTGGTTGAGGCCAGGCAGCCTTCACCAACGATGGTCCAGCGTAAGATCCGATACCAACCGGTTGGGGTAGCCCTTGTGTTGGGGCCTTTTAATTTTCCCTTACATCTTCCGGGAGGGCAAATCATTCCGGCATTACTCGCAGGGAACGCCATTGTCTTTAAACCAAGTGAGCAGGCAATGGCTGTTGCTCAGTGGATGGTCGACGCATGGTGTCGCGCCGGGCTTCCGCGAGACGTTTTGCAGTTACTGCCGGGCGCAGCAGCAACCGCAAAATTGGCGATTGACGCTCCTGAGGTATCCGCGGTTTTTCTAACCGGTGGACGTGTGGCAGGTCATGCGATTCATCGACAGTTAGCTGGTCGACCAGAAGTCTTGCTCGCTTTAGAGTTGGGGGGGAACAATCCCATCGTGATCATGGAATCTGTCGATCCGGAGGTTGCTGCCAGAATTGTGTCGTTTTCTGCATTTGTTTCAGCTGGGCAGCGTTGCACGTGCGCTCGGCGTGCCTTCTTTCTGGATTCGGCAGCGGCTGACAATCAGATTGATTCTTTGGTCAATTTAGCTCGGGGTTTGCGGAGCGGCGTGCCGTTTAGTGCACCTGCTCCACAAGTTGGACCACTTGTTTCTGAGGCCGCGGCTTCCGGGGTGCTTCAAGCCTATGAACGTATGATCGCGCTCGGCTGCAAGTCGTTATTGTCACCCGCGGTTTTTCAATCATGCAGCGCGTTGATTGGGCCGGCGATCGTGGACGCTACTGGTATACCTTCCGAGGCGGTCAGCGAAATGAATGAGATGGAGTGGTTTGGACCACTTCTGGTGCTTCAGCGGGTGGATGACTTCGAGACTGCATTGGCAGCAGCAGCTCAGACTTCGTATGGTTTGTCGGCGGCGCTGCTCGGGGGTACGGAGAAACTGTTTGAGAAATTTGTTGATCGTGTTGGAGCTGGTGTCGTTAACTGGAATTCACCGACAACGGGGGCGGCAGGCGCGTTGCCATTCGGTGGATTGGGTGCTAGCGGCAATCATCGTCCCGCTGGATTTTTTGCGATCGATTTCTGTTGCGATCCGGTTGCTTCTTTGGAACAGTCCATCCCAGTGACGGCGGATCTGTGGGGTGTCGCGAAATGACTTTCATTGATGCACAGATTGACCGAATCGTCGGTCCAACGCATCACTTTGGTGGCTTGGGCGTCGGCAATCTTGCCTCGCAAATGCACGCAGGGCAGACTTCCAATCCACGAGCAGCCGCTCTTCAGGGCCTTGATAAAATGCGTTTGGTGGCAGGATTGGGCGTGCCCCAGTTGATTTTGCCACCTCAGCCGCGACCGTACTTTGCGTTATTGAAGGCCCTCGGATTTACGGGGAGCCCAGCAGAAATACTACAGTCTGTACTTACCAAGAATCCTGCGATCCTGTCAGCCGCAGCGAGTTGTTCTGCAATGTGGACAGCTAATGCAGCAACGGTAACACCCTCTTGTGACAGAAATGTTGGTTCCGCTGTCATGACGGTCGCAAACTTGAGTGCCAGTCTGCATCGTTCGATTGAGGCGGCACAGACTCAGAATGAACTGGCTGCGTTATTCGGAAATGCACTGGAGGTGCGTCAGACGCTACCCGGGGGCGCACCGATGCGAGATGAAGGCGCGGCAAATCATATGCGTTTTTCAGGGATCGATGGCCAACCAGGATTGAATGTGTTTGTATATGGTGATGGTTCTCCTGAACCACAATGTCATTGGCCGCGGCAGACGAAAGCCACAGGGCAGGCGATTGCCCGAAGCCATGGACTACAAGAAGATAATGTGTTCCATCTGAAGCAGCATCCCGAGGCAATTGATGCTGGAGCATTTCACAACGATGTCGTGGCTATGAGCCACCATGATTTACTCATTCATCATGAATTGGCTTTTGCTCAGGGGAGTTGTCAGGAAATTGAACGGCTGCGACGTCGATTCGAGGATGTCGTGCAAAGCCCATTAAGAGTTTTGCGTATCAGTTCGAAAGAATTGTCATTGAATGATGCGATCAAAACCTATTTCTTTAACAGCCAAATTGTCACGGCCTCGCACGCAGGAATGACAACATGGACCATCCTTTGCCCAGTTCAAGTGAAGCGAAATCCGGTCACGTATGAATTAGTGGAGCGTTTACGTGCTGAGCAGTTTTTTCATACTGTTCATTTTGTTGATCTTGGGCAGAGCATGGATGGTGGAGGTGGGCCGGCGTGTTTGCGATTGCGAGTCCCGTTGTCAGAGCAGGAACTCGAGCATATACCCAATTCGGCATTCTGGACGGAAAATCGGGATTCAAATTTGCGTCACATCATTAGTGACCGTTATCCCCGTGAGTTGAAACTCATCGACCTTGCCAATCCGGAAATTTGTCAGAGGTCTCTGGAGACGCAGGAATTGATCGCGAAGTGTTTGGGGCAAAAGCCTGCGAACGCCTGAATATTTTGTTTGCTGGTCGTTTTTTTCACGGAGACCAGCCGTATTTTACGCCCGCGATTGCAATCGTCAGGCAGTTACTTCTGCGGGCAAACGCCAGTCGACCTTAGCGTTCCGGCCAGCTCAGCGTTCCGGCCAATGTATCGTCCTGATTGAGGCGACCGCTACTGTAGGCTGTTCATGCGTGATCCCGTCGCTTTGACAAGTCAGCATAGAATTCAGGGCGACGATCATTAAATCGATGAATCACGTGTTTGCCGGGGACGCGTTCGATTCGCTTATTTCTTGCCGAGTCGAGGTCGATTTCAGCTGTAAGGGTTTGCTCGTCTGATCTGTCAGTGCTGGCCAATACAATTCCATCGGGACCGCAGATTGAACTGCAGCCACAAAAACCGAATCCATTCTCTTCGCCCACACGATTGGCGGCGGCGAAAAAAAGATGGTTTTCCATGCTGCGTGCCGGCGGCACGACTGCTGCGGTTCGCGCTGCACCATTGGGCCAATTGGTGCCCAAGGTAATGATGTCTGCTCCCTCGAGAGCAAGCAAACGCATGGGCTCGGGGAACGAACAGTCATAGCAGATCGCCATGCCGATATTTGCGGGCCCCGCGTGGTGAATCTGATAAGGAATGTCACCTCGGTCAACAAATCGGTCGATACCCAAGTGGGGAAGATGAATTTTGCGATAGTGGCCGATCATGCCCTCGGGGCCGAATAAGGCGTAAGCATTGAACAAAAGGTCGCCTGAGCGTTCCAGAAAACCAAGTGTTAGCCTCAGATCATGTGTTGCGGCTGCTTCGATCAAAGGCTCAAAACGGGAGTCACTCAGCTCCATGGCGTGAGGTAAAGCCTCATCCCGACTGTCGTACGCGTACCCCGAGAGCATACACTCTGGGAATACGACGAGATCTGAGTTTTGTACTGGTGCGGTATCCAACCAGTTCAGGACACGCTGGATATTTGCAGGAATATCAGCAAAAGTAACATCTGATTGAACGCAAGTTAGCAACATCGAAATAGCCGTTATTGTCGCGGAACTAATGAAGGAAGGAAAGTATTATGAACGATTCCATGTTCGACTACGACCTACTTGTGATTGGAACGGGCCCGGGTGGGGAGGGGGCAGCCATGCAAGCCGTCAAAGGTGGGATGCGTGTTGCTGTTGCTGAGCGTTATCGGCAGATTGGTGGTGGTTGTACGCATTGGGGAACGATACCCAGTAAGGCGTTGCGGCACACGATTACTAGCACCATGAAGGTGCTTAATAATCCGACGTACCGTGAAATGGGGATTAACACCCGCCCAACATTGGAGCAGTTGAAACGGGGGACTCAGGCAATCATTGGGCGTCAGGTTACGATGCGTCAGTCATTTTATGATCGTAACGGGGTGCCTGTGTTTCGTGGTCAAGCAAGATTTGTTGATGACCATGCGATTTCAATTGATGGTGATGAGCCCATTCGTGCCAAGCACTTTGTGATCGCGACAGGATCGCGGCCTTTTCGTCCACATGCTGTTGATTTCTCTCACGAGAGAATTTACGACAGCGATACCGTGCTTGGTATGGACAAGCGTCCTTCCTCGATTTGCATCTATGGTGCGGGCGTCATCGGAACGGAGTACGCATCGATGCTGAGGAATCTGGGGATCAAGATAAATTTGATCAATACGAGATCGAAGTTGTTGGAATTTCTTGATGATGAAATCATCGATGCGCTCTCTTATCACCTTAGGGATCAAGGAGTAATTCTTCGGCATGACGAATCAATGGAGAGTATTGAGGGGAGCGATGATGGTGTCATCCTGCATCTGAAGAGTGGCAAAAGAGTGAAGACTGATGCGCTATTGTGGGCGAATGGTCGGTCAGGAAACACGGAAGATCTGGGATTGGAAAACATTGACATTGTCGCAAACAGTCGTGGGCAAATAGAAGTCGATGATCAGTTTCAGACAGTCATTCCCCATATTTATGCCGTTGGTGATGTGATTGGAATGCCATCACTGGCTAGCGCTGCCTACACACAAGGGCGTGCTGCTGCAAATCACATGCTCGGTCATGCAGATGGAAACCTGCGAATTTCAGATTGTCCCGCGGGGATCTATACAAGCCCTGAAATCAGTTGCATTGGACAGACTGAACGCGAGCTTACGGCCGCATGTGTGCCTTACGAAGTGGGGCAAGCACAATTCAAGAGTCTTGCGCGAGCCCAGATCACTGGTGAAACCGTGGGAATGTTGAAGATTCTCTTTCACCGTGAAACGTTGGCCTTGCTGGGTGTGCATTGTTTCGGAGCGAATGCGTCAGAGATCATTCACATTGGCCAAGCCATCATGAATCAACCTGGCGAGAACAATACGTTGAAGTATTTTATTGAAGCTACTTTCAATTACCCCACGATGGCAGAAGCTTATCGTGTCGCAGCGTTGAACGGATTGAATCGGCTCTTTTAATTGGCGTTGCGAATAGCGACCGAGGGTCGTTCAGCGATTTCTGGATTCGTGTGTTTTTGTGGCTTCACACTTCGATCAGCAGCCCATTCATGATGTGGGTTCGATCGCGGTTGATGTTTGTGAATCAAGAGCCTCTACGACGGCACAGCCGCAGGAATCGCTCCATACGTTGACCGAGGTGCGAGCCATGTCCAGCACCCGATCTACAGCAAGAATGATGCCTTGCATCTCCAAGGGCAAACCAACGGCCTGCAGGATGATGACCATCATTACCAATCCGGCATGCGGAATACCAGCTGCCCCAATGCTGGCAAGCAACGCGGTAATCGCGACAATAATCTGTTGCGAAAGAGGCAAGTTGTATCCGTAATGTAATTGTGCGATGAATAGCACAGCGACTGCCTCGTATAACGCAGTTCCATCCATGTTGATGGTGGCGCCGAGTGGCAAGACAAAGGAACCAGTGCGGTTACTGATACCGGCTCGTTGTTCAACGCTCGTCATGGTCACCGGAAGCGTCCCGTTACTGCTGGCACTGCTAAATGCGGTAAGAAGTGCGGGGGACATTGCTCGGGCGTATTCAAGCGGTTGGCGTTTGGCAATGATTTTCAAAATCAGCGGCAGGGTAATGCAGGCATGGAATACAAGGGCAGCTGTCACCGTCAGCACGTACCAACCCAGAGATTTGAAAACGCTGCTGCCCTGAGTTGCTAACACCGCGGTGATCAGGAAAAAGACTCCAAACGGAGCCAGCCGAATGATCGCGGTTGTGATCGCCATCATTACTTCAAGTCCCGCGTTGGTCAGTTCTTGGAGGCGAGTCACAGTTGTGCCCCCTACCCGCAACGCAAAAACACCAAAGATGATGGTGAAAGCGATGATGGAAAGGAAGTTGGGCTGTGTGATCGCGGCGAGTGGATTTGAGGGGATGGCAGCCTCAATTTGAGCGAACATGACATCGACAAGCGATGTCTGGTGAGATTCGTCAATCGTTGGTGCGGCAGCGGGAACGCTATTGGTTGTCTGAAGTCCGGGACGAATCAGATTCACGAGAAGCAAGCCCGTCAAAATGGCTAAAAGACTTGTCGTCAGGTAGTAGCTCAATGTTCGTTTGAACATTTTACCAACGCCCACCCTGCCACTTAAGCTCAATATTCCCGATAGCAACGATGTGATGATCAATGGAACTGATACCATTTGCAGCATGCGTAGGAACAGCCCGCCAATTTTTTTGCACCAGTCACCCACCTGCTTTGCAAGGCTCTTGCCATGCTGATTGTAGATTTGACTGGCTAGTGGGTCCCTCTGAGCAAGTTGTTTGTAGGTCCGAATGCTGTCGTTTGATCTTGATGCGGGATCGACAGTGACAGTCGTTTCTTTCCCGTCAACAAGATAGCGAATGACAGTTAGTGAGGATGAGTCATCAACCTCTGCTTCGACAACGCCTGTTGGTAAGTTGGATGTCAATGTGACGGACCGCTCTGATGCAGCCATGTTCAGAGCCAGGCCGATGCAGCAACCGGCAATCATCCCAATCAGGATTTGCCAATGTAAGGCTAGGTTTCGCATATTGTGGTTCCTTCCTGTGCTCAATGTAATTCGTCGGTCGCGATGACATACGCAGTGGCGTGCGTGCGGCATGTGGCCAGTGAGACGTGGATCTTTTCGATCCCAATTTGTTCAGCCCATATTGCGGCGGCGCCACCCAGTGCAATGGTTGGCCCCTCTCCCTGGCGTACCACGGTTTCGATGTCTGTCCATTTTACGCCCTGCTTGCGGCAACGCATCGCTTTCATCGTTGCTTCTTTTGCAGCCCAACGCGTTGCAAAGTACTGATTTGCGTTCGCTGCCTTCAGGCAGTATTCAACTTCATTGGGCGTGTAAACGCGATCGAGGAATTGCTCGCCGTGAGTCTCCAGCATCTTTACGATGCGAACACATTCAACAATTTCAGTACCGATACCAAGAATCGTCATCTTGCCGACAGTTTACATGAGCCATGAACCAGAGCATGAGTGACGTACGCTCATGACAGAGCAGACGCCTGTCAGTTGGCGGGTAGTCCCTCGCCTCATTCCCAACTGTCTACTCATTCTAACGTAACCCGCAGGCGGTCTGTGCGCGGCTTAGGACTCCACCAGCGACTTCCCGAGCACGGTCTGCACCTTTGCGAAGCGTCTCGCGAACATAGTCCATGTTGTTGGCGAGTTCTTCGCGGCGATTTCTCGCCTCATGGAAATAGGTCTCACTTGCTTCGGCAACAGCTTTCTTGACCTCGCCGTATCCAAAGCCTCCGCGACGGTACATCGCGGCCATCTCGTCGACCTGATCAGGCTCCGCAAACAGTGTAAACAGTTGGTACAGATGATCTTCGTCTGGTTCCTTGGCATCCTCCATCGGGCGACTATCAGTGGTGATACGCATGATTTGCTTCCGTATCTTCTTCACTTCACCGAATAGCGGGAGTGTGTTGTCATAGCTCTTGCTCATTTTTTGGCCGTCCGTGCCCGGTACTTTTGCGCCATTGTCAAGCGTTCTCGCTTTCGGCATCACAAAGGTTTCGCCGAATGAGTGGTTGAAGCTGCCAGCAAGGTCTCGGCACACCTCGATGTGTTGAACCTGGTCTTCGCCGACGGGAACAATTTCTGAGTCGTAGGCCAGAATGTCGGAGGCCATCAGGACTGGATAGGTGAAAAGACCAGCATCAGCAGCGATTCCCTTCGCCTTTTTTTCTTTGTAGGCATGACAGCGTTCCAGCAAGCCCATCGGGGCACCTGTCATCAATAACCAGGTCAATTCACTGACTTCGGGTACATCTGATTGGACAAACAGTGTTGCTTTTGCAGGGTCGAGACCCAGTGCCAGCAGGTCCAAGGCAGCGTCAAGGGTGTTTTGTCGCAGTTCGTCCGCGTTTCGGATCGTTGTCAGGGCATGCAGGTCAGCGATGAAGTAAAAGCCGTCATTCTCCTCCTGCAAATCAATGTATTGGCGAATGGCGCCGAAAAAGTTGCCCCAATGAGGACGACCCGTGGGCTGGATACCTGAGAGAACACGCATGTCTCGTCTGCGAATTAAGAGTGCAAAAATAGTAGGAAAGGATTCGAGCTAATTGTGAGCGATTGCGGGCTGCTCGCGTAGTCCCCGTCTGAATTGGAAGCTGGGCAACAAAATTCACATGAATATCTTCACATGAATATCAACGACGAAGTGAATGCATGTTGAGGAAATGTCAACCATTCGGGCTGTCGCTGCCGCTGGCATTGGCCGACCCAGTTGGGGCAGACTCAGCAATCCCTTTGACCTGAGGCCACATCAAAACGGCTTCCAGTAACATCCACCCTTCCAAGGCGAGTGTCGAAATACCAATCACGATGACGACCCAGTTGGGTTCCTCTGAGTTGATCCACTTTGGCAGGTCGGTCAGCATTGCCCAAGCCGGGATGATCAGCATGAATACCATTGGAATCACGATAAACCAGACCGGGATGTTGCGACGCCACAAGTAAAAAGCGATCACCAGAAACGCCAACCCTGCCAGCAGTTGGTTGGTTGCTCCGAAAAGAGGCCATAGCAGCAGACCGCCTTTGCCAGCGAAATTCTCGAACCACCATGCTGCCCCGGAAACGCCTCCAGAGGCAGCAGTTTCTGACAGGTCGGGATGATCAGCGATGTATTCGGCGGTAATTTTTCCGCCTACCGCATCAGACAGGCTGATTTCTGGTGTTCCTTTTGGCAAAGCGGCAATGATGAGCGCGAGCACAACCGCAAAAATGGTGGCGCAATGTTTGTTGGTCAGCCAACACATTGGATTTATCGAAACACCACCGCCCCGATCGGTGGAAGATTTTCCGCCCAGAGTTCCGGCCAGCTCCTGGATGACGTAGCGCTGTAGGCGGCAAGCTGTGTCGAGTGTGGTGCCAGCGAACGATGCCACCAGAACTCCCATCATCGCTACTGCAATCCCAGACGGTATCGACATTGCTTGCAGGAAATTGGATGAGCCATCTACAAAGGCTGCGACTTTGGCTCCGAGTCCTGCCGCCGAGTCCCAAGACGCGTAGCGTGCCATGTAAGCTGCTTCGCCAGTAACCCATTCTCCGGCTGAGTTCATGGTTCCGAGTCCCAAGCCAGCAACACAGGCCAAAATTACCAGCGTGGCAAGAAAACCCTCCGTCAGCATCGAACCGTAGCCAACGAACTGTGCATCTGTTTCGCATTTGATTTGTTTGCTGCTCGTCCCGGAAGAGACAAGGCAATGAAAACCGCTGCAAGCACCGCAAGCAATTGTGATGAACAGGAATGGAATGACGGAGGGCGCGCCAACGGGGTTGGCCCTGATCATGGGAGCACTGATCTCCAGTGGCATTCGCTCCCCACCGTCGTGACCGGCACCACCAAACAAACCCGCCACGAATAATCCGAGAACAACGAGTCCCAGAGCAGTGATTAGTTGAAGAGAATTGATGTAGTCACGGGGTTGCAGTAGCGACCACACCGGAAGCACGGAAGCGACGTACGAGTACGCCAGCAGGATGACAACCCAGGTGATGACGGACCAGGATGCCATGGTTTGGTTGATCGTCGCCAAAAAACCTGTATTCCCAAAGATCAGGGTTACATACATGGTTCCCAACGCAAGTAGTGATGGGAGTAGAAGGTTGACGTTGCGTTTGTGAAGCCACACCCCAATCGCAAGAGCAATCGGGATTTGCACAAGGCATGGAAAGATGGCTGATGGGTACTGCTTGAAAACCGAAGCAATCACCAGCCCGAAAATTGCCAGCACTATGGTAAGAGCCATGAACAGGACCAGTAGGAACAGGACTCGTACACGTTTGTTGAGAACTCGACCTGCAACATCGCCAACGGTTTGTCCTTGGCTTCTCATGGATACGACCAAAGCCCCAAAATCGTGGACTGCTCCGACAAGAATCGATCCCAGCAAAACCCAGACCAGAGCGGGGAGCCACCCCCACATTACTGCAATGGCGGGGCCTACGATCGGACCCGTACCGGCGATGGACGTGAAATGGTGTCCGAATAGAACGGATTTGTCCGTGGGTACAAAGTCGCGGTCATCATTGAGTTCGATGCTCGGCACAGAGGCGGCCGGATTCAAAGAAAAAATCTTGCGGGCAAGCCAGCGGCCATAGGTATGGTAGGCAATGACATATCCAACCATCGCTCCGAGAGCGATTAACAAGGTGGTCATTCTGTGGTTTCCTGAGGCGGTTGGGTGTTGGGGGGAGGAATTGTGGAAGGTTGTGCTGCGGAAAAGCCATCAAGCTGGGGATTTCGTGAAATCGCCAGCGGTGGTGAAAGCGTCAGCGAACCTTATACTAACGCGATTGCAGGTGACAGATGAGATTGACCTGCAGATTGATTCACAGACCATCCTTGCACGGAGTACGGCGAAAGTGTCGGACAGTATTGCGAAAACGATAATTATCGGCAGTGGCCCTGCCGGCTGGTCAGCCGCCATTTATGCAGCGAGAGCTAATCTGCAGCCAATCCTCTACGAAGGAACCTACAAACCGGAAATGATTCCGTTAGGGCAGTTGGCATTCACCACTGAAGTTGAAAATTTTGCTGGTTTCCCGGCCGGCAATATTCGTGCGTTCGTTGAATCTGCTGTCGCAAAAGATCGACACTATAATTTACCTCCGGCACCTGCCGGTCATGAAAAGGATGGTCAGCCTCATTACGCAGTTCAGGGAACTGAGCTGATGGAGTTGATGAAGCAGCAAGCGTTGAATTTTGGAACTGAGGTCATCAGCGATGACATTGAAAGCGTTGATTTCTCGGGAGACGTGCACACGCTGAAACCTGCATCCGGAGAAGCCGTTCAAGCTCACACTGTGATTATCGCGACAGGAGCTCGGGCAAACTATCTTGGACTCCCCTCTGAGGAAGAATACAAGAACAAAGGGGTTAGTGCATGTGCTGTGTGCGATGGTGCATTGCCGATTTACCGAAGCAAGCCGCTGGCGGTGGTGGGCGGAGGTGATTCTGCGGTCGAAGAGGCCACCTATCTCGCTAACTTGGCGAACGCCGATACGATTTACATGGTTGTGCGCCGTGATCAGATGCGGGCATCCAAGGTGATGCAGGAACGAGCCTTGAGTCACCCCAATATATCGGTGTTGTGGAACAGCACGGTCGGTGAAGTACGTGGTGATGGTAAGTTGGTTAATGGCTTACGTATCGATAGCACTGTCGATGACTCTTCTCGTGATCTCGAAGTTGGTGGGATGTTTGTTGCGATTGGTCACACCCCCAATACCTCATTTCTCAATAATGCGGTTGAAATGAATGAGAAAGGATACATTCAGTGGGCCAAGCCGTTCCGCACCAATACGAGTGTTGAAGGTGTGTATGCGGCTGGTGATGTTGCTGACGACTACTATCGGCAGGCGATCACTTCAGCTGGCACTGGTTGCATGGCGGCTTTGGATGCAGAACGCTACCTCGCAGAACGCGAGTAAACTTTGCCGTTTCGTGTTGGCGGGGGAAAACAAATCGTTTTTGAAGCCGCCCAAATCATGGATGTTGTAATCGAAGTTAGAGGGTTTGCAGAAGTGAGCCAACGACGTTTGCCCCGACGGCAGGCGTGATGCAGTATCATTCTTCTCGTGCCCGTCACGCTACGCATCCGTATGTTATCTGCCCTGCTCCGCCCTTCCCTCCCACATTTTCCTCCGTCTCGATGGTTTCCTGATGAATGATGAACAACCTGTGGCTTCTCGTGAAGAAGTTTTACTGGACTCAGCACAAACGGCTGGACCGCTTGGCAAGGCTGCGATTTACACTCGCTTGTCAGGGCCCGGGTGGTTG
>DOPG01000074.1 GCA_003513555.1 Rhodopirellula sp.
TTTTTGATCACGTTTGCCACAACCAAGGAACGTGTGTTGCCTGAGATTCAGAAAACATCGACCTATCCGGCTGATCTGAAATTCTTATTGACCAGCACAAAACTGCATCAGGTGATTATTGGTGGGCTAAGTTTGCTGGCCATTTTGGCGACTCAGTTTTCGCTGGCGGTATTACCATGGATCGTTGGTATCTATCTCGCACTCAGCGTGGTTGGTTTGTTGCTTCGGTTTCTCAATCAATCCAGCGATGAATTCGAGTCAGACGTTCAGCAATCGTCGCTAGAACTGGATTTCAACGATCTACTTGCCAACCGACCTTGGATGGTATTGTTCGGATTTGGGTTGTTTCAGCTCATGGGAGCCTTTGTTCGCGGAGGTGCAATCCTTTATTACTTCAAGTATTACTGCAACAATGAAAGTGTGGTTCCGAGTTTTTTTGTAGCCGGTAGTCTTGCGGCGATTGCCGGAATGTTACTGACAAAGAAACTAACAAGCGTCTTCGGAAAGAAGATGTTGATGATCTACATGAATGTTGGGGTTGCCGTGATCACAGCAGCTTTTTTTCTGCTGAATCCTGAGGACACGGGCTGGATGTTTGCTCTTTACATTGCATCATCATTTGTTGGCGGTCCAAGTCCTGTGCTGCTGTGGTCCATGTACGCTGACACCGCTGACTATTCAGAGTGGAGAACTCGACGTCGGGCAACGGGCTTGGTTTTCTCGGCAGCAACCTTCTCGCAGAAAATGGGCTGTGCCGTGGGAGCGGCGATGACGGGCTTTGCTTTGGAGTTCTTTCAGTACGCGGAGCCTGTGGATGGTGTTGAACAACTGCAGGCTGATGTCACTCTCAACGGCTTGTGCATGATGATGAGTTTAATTCCCGCAGGATTCTTTTTGGCCGCAGCTATTTGCTTGGCTTTTTACAGCATCAGTGACCGTGTCCTTGATGAAATTGAAACCGAATTGCAAGCGAGGAAAAATGCTCAAGGTCCCGATGCCTGAGCAAGCAGCAGAAGTCCATCTGCACGCGATGGAAGTGTCACAAAATGTTGAATCGCCTTAGCTACTTGTATTAACTTTATGAACCACGCTTTTCCAAAGCCTACCGAAGAAAACAAATCAATTTCTGGTGGCTACGTGATCATCGAAGATGAGACGTGGTATCGGATCGCTGGTGTTCACTTGATGCCAGAATTTTTCATGAGTCCAGTGAGTTCCGGTGATCATTGGATGTTTATTTCCAGTCGTGGAGCTCTAACGGCTGGTCGGAAAAATCCTGATTCCGCTCTTTTTCCTTACTGCTCGTCGGACAAATTAATCGATCACGCCGCCTGTACCGGGGCACAGACAATCGTTCGAAAGCATTTAGGGGACGGTGAATTTGCAACGTGGGAACCATTTGTAAAGCGAATCACTTGTGATGCCCCGATTACCCGTAATTTGTATAAAAACTGGCTTGGAAATCGCCTTTTGTTCGAGGAAATCCATCAAGGATTGGGCCTCGCGTTCAGCTATAGCTGGACTTTTAGTAACCGCTTTGGTTTCGTTCGGCACTGCAAACTGAGGAATTTGGGGCAGGATGCTGCAAGCGTCGTCGTACTCGATGGTCTTCAGAATTTGCTGCCTGCAGGAATCGAGCAGAACTTCCAATTGCGTTACAGCAATCTTGGCGATGCGTATAAAAAATCTGAGTTGTCCGATCGACATGGGATTGGCATTTGTTATCTGAGCTCCATACCCACTGATCGGGCTGAACCAAGTGAAGGTCTGCGAGCGACAATTGCCTGGCAAAATGGTCTGGATCAACCCAGGATTTTGCTAAGTGCTTCGCAATTGGATCGGTTTCGTGATGGGCTTTCTGTTGAGCAGGAAGTAGATGTTCGCGGTCGTCGAAGTGCGTACTTTACAGTCGCTCAGCATCTTCTGGCTCCTGCCGGGGATTCCGCGTTTGATGATGTCAAGGCTCAACGCCTGCCCGATGCTCTGAGCAACGACGCGGGTCAAGACAATGATTGCGGTGAAGTGCATTGGAGCATCGTTGCCAATGTTAATTGTGATCAGACTGACATTGTCAATTTAATGAAAGAAATCGATGAGTCTTCTGATGTCGCCGCATTGCTTGATCAGGATGTGGCGGAGAACGAGAGACGATTGCTGGCGATTGTTTCTGCTGCTGATGGAAGGCAGATCGGTGGAAATCCATTGCGTGTCCAGCGGCATCAGTCCAACGTGCTCTTCAATGTCATGCGCGGAGGAATTCCAAAGCACCAGTATTCCGTTTCTGCCGACGATTTTCGGCAGCACCTGTTTCACTTCAATCGTCAGGCTGCCGATCGCAATCAAGAATTTCTTGACAGTCTTGCTGCAGATCAAACACTCGATCTGGATAGCCTGTTGGCAAAAGCAATACAGACTAATGACGATGATGTGCGACGCATTGCATTGGAGTACCTGCCGTTGACCTACAGTCGGCGCCACGGGGATCCTACGCGACCCTGGAACAGTTTTTCGATTGATTTTTTTGGTGCCGACGGTACTGAATCGTTGTGCTACGAGGGCAATTGGCGTGACATTTTTCAGAACTGGGAAGCACTGTCATGGTCATTCCCAAACTTTTCCCGAAGCATGGTTTTTCGATTTTTAAATGCTTCTACTGCTGATGGTTACAACCCTTATCGAGTCAATAAAGATGGATTCGAATGGGAGACGATCGATCCGAAGGATCCCTGGGGAAATATTGGCTACTGGGGAGATCACCAAATTGTCTATCTATTGAAACTCCTGGAGTGTTCGCAGCAGTTTTACCCTGCCGAACTAGACCAGTGGTTAACCACCGAGTGTTGTGCGTATGCTCAGGTCCCCTATCGGATTCGGGATTATGAATCGATTCAAAGAGATCCGCAGGAAACAATTGATTTTGATCATGAGTTGGCAGAGGAAATCGAACAGCGAGTCACTCGTTTGGGAGCTGATGGGAAATTATTGCCCGGAGATGACGGGACGCCTTACCACGTCACCATGTTGGAAAAGCTTCTGATCCCCGCTCTTGTAAAAGTCACGAACTTCGTTCCGGGTGGGGGCGTGTGGTTGAATACTCAGCGACCTGAATGGAACGATGCCAACAATGCTTTGGTTGGTAGCGGGTTGTCTGTTGTGACGGCTTGTTATTTACGCCGATATTGTGAATTCCTGATACGGTGGTTGTCCCGGGGCGAATTGCCTAAGTCCATTATGGTGTCCCGGGAAATAAATTCCTTGGTCAGTAATATCGCCAGAACCCTGAATTCGAACAGCGAGCTGTTCTCTGGCGATTTGAGCGATGCTCAACGAAAAAAGATTGTTGATGCACTTTCGCAAGCAGGGTCAGACTATCGCCAGCAGCTTTATGCTTCAGGGTTGTCTGGCGAAACAGTTGAATTGCCGTTGGGCGATTGTGTGAGTTTGTTAAAGCAGTGCTTGCAGATGATTGACCATACGATCCTCGTGAATCGACGTTCAGATGGCCTTTATCACTCCTATAACCTGATGGGGATGCACTCCGATGGTTATGCCGTCACAACGCTGCAGGAAATGCTTGAGGGGCAGGTTGCTGTGCTGAGTAGCGGACTATTGTCTGCGGAGCAAGCAGTTCGGATCATAGATGCGCTCTATGAGAGCGCAATTTTTCGGGAAGATCAGCAGAGCTTCATGTTGTATCCGGATCGGCAACTTTCAAAGTTCTTGAACAAAAATAATCTTGCCCCTGAGCTTTGGGGCAAATCGGCGTTGCTAAAGCAGCTCATCGCAGACGGGAACGGTTCGATCGTGCGGCAGGACAACGATGGTGGAGTCCATTTCAGTGGTGATTTTCGTAATGTCGCCGATTTACGTACCTCGTTGAAGACGCTCGCTGCGAAACCCGAGTATGAAAATGGGGTTGCTGCTGATACTGATCTCATTTGCGAACTTTTTGAGCGTACCTTTTGTCATAAGAGTTTCACTGGACGCAGCGGAACCTTTTTTGCCTATGAGGGACTAGGATCGATCTATTGGCACATGGTTTCGAAATTAGCGTTGACTGCAATAGAGAATTGTATGTGGTCGATACAAAGTGGCGGGCCGTCGCAGTTGACTGAAAAGTTGCAGAAACACTACCGGACGATTCGTGATGGAATTGGTTCGGCAAAGTCGCCGGCACAGTATGGTGCGTTTCCAGCGGATCCCTATTCACACACGCCACAAAATGCTGGTGTGCAGCAACCGGGAATGACGGGGCAGGTCAAGGAGGATATTCTCTCGCGTTTTGCCGAACTAGGAGTGCGAATCCAGAATGGTCAACTCGGGTTTGATCCGTGCATGCTTGAGGTTTGCGAGTTGTTGCGTGGTGATGCGAAATTCCAGTTTGTGGATCGTCACGATGAATTTGTCGAAATCGTTTTGCCGGCAGGCAGCTTTGCATTCACGATCTGCCAAACTCCAATCGTATATCATCAGGCAACGGAAGCCAAAATCATAGTTTCAGGAATTGGTGAGGAACCAGAGGGTCGCTGTGATTTACTGTTGACGGCGAATGAAACAAGAAATGTCTTCTCCCGCACCGGTGCGATCAATCGTATCGATGTCTTTTACAACTTCAAGCAAGGTCGTTGATCAGGTAATTGGCCGAAAGCAGCACACCGTTAACCGTTGTGCGATTCACCTGCCAATTTCCTAGTCCCCAAACGCACGTACAGTGCAATCGGTAATACAGCAAAAGGAAAGTCTTATGCACTCGTCTCTTTTTTTACGGATCGTTTTCACCAGCACCTGTTTTTACTTGTTGTGTGTTTCATCGTTGGCGGATCAGCCATCGGCAAACGCAAAACGCAAGTTGGTTTGGGAAGATAACTTTGATGGCGATTCACTTGACTACTCAAAGTGGGGTATCGAGGTAAATGCATTTGGAGGTGGTAATGGAGAGTTGCAGATTTTCACTGATCGAAAAGAGAACATTCGTGTTGAAGGTGGGAATCTCGTTCTGGAGGCGCGTCGCGACAACGCGAACATCATGGGAACAACTCGGGAGTATTCTTCGGGACGCGTTCGCACAAAGAATCGTGGTGACTGGAAATATGGGCGAATTGAAGTCAGAGCCAAGTTGCCGGCCGGAGCAGGGCTATGGCCAGCTATCTGGATGCTTCCAACCGGTGACAAATATGGTGGCTGGGCGAAAAGTGGCGAAATCGACATCATGGAGTTTCGTGGACAGAACACCAACGAAGTGCTGGGGACGTTGCACTACGGGGACGCATGGCCCAAGAATGCGTCATCAGGAAAAGAATACAAACTTCCCAAAGGAAACTTTACTGATGACTTCCATACCTTTGCCATCGAGTGGCAGGCCGGAAAGATAGAGTGGTTCGTCGATGATAAACTGGTTCAAACTCAAACCGAGTGGAGCACGACAGGTGGAGCATTTCCTGCTCCTTTCGATCAGAAGTTCCATCTGCTCTTGAATCTATCAGTTGGGGGCGGGTTTGTTGGACCCGTGGGGGCAAATACCAAATTCCCCGCTAAGTATCTGATCGATTACGTGAGGGTTTACCAGTAGCCAAGGTTCCGATGCAGTGGACGTGAGACAGGTGTGCATGTAAAACGCCTCTGGGCGGCTTTGGCGAGAGTTTGGGGAAGCCAACGCCCTTCATCGCTGTCGGGGTTGGTTGTCGCCGTGCCTCGAATTTACTTGCAAAACCCGAGGCAGAAAAACCTCTGTTTTGAGCTTTCTGGTCACGTGCTTGCGATCGTTGACGTCGAATTCACATCGCCTTTCCTGGTTAGGATGCATCCTTTGCTGGTGCTCCATTGCACCAGATGTTGAGGGTGACTGAGTTCGCTTT
>DOPG01000360.1:0-3264 GCA_003513555.1 Rhodopirellula sp.
CCTGCACAACGATCGTGATGTCAAGGCGTTTCGTCCCCCAGCCTTTGTCTGGAAAAAGTAGAACCTCAACATCCTCACCGTAGCTGTCGGCCTACCCGCAGACCCACAAAAAAATGAATCCCGGCAGAGGTCGGATGAATCGCTGCCTACGGCAACTCACGAAGTTTCAAACCCCGGAACTCAATCGGTGAACCTTCGGATTCAAGACACAGGTAGCCCGTGCTGGGCGAACACCCCGTACCACCGGATACTTCCTCACCATTGACCCACAAGCGAACCTCACCATTGATGGCACGGACGTAGTAATGATTCCACTGACCAGTATCGAGCGTCAATTCTTTTGAGGGAAAGCTTCTGCGTCCGTTAGGAGCAACAGGCGGAAAAGGCTTCATCTTTGCAGCCCCCACAGGGAACACATCGCCATGACAAGTGAACCAGTCGGCTTTGCGTTTTCCACCTTGCTCAAACGCATCCTTGTACCCCAAGTCCAGCACTTGCACCTCGATCCCGTGAGGCAGTCCCGGCCCTTTGAGGCTTTCCAGTGAGGCAGGAATGGTCCACACAAAAATACCTGAGTTACCCGCATCTTTCATGTGTCGCCACTCGCAGACGAGTTCAAAGTTGGTGTACTGTTTTTGAGTTCGCATGACGCTGACAGGTTTCCCCGTGCAGTGGATTACGTCACCCTTGAACGACCACGTATCGTCAGCACTATTCACTTTTTCGAAATCGGCCTTGCCGAGCGACACCCACCCGGGGCCCGAGCCATTAATTTTCGCAACGGAACCTGTTTCATCAGCATGCAGTTGCGTCAGGCACGCAAGCCCGAGAAATAAAATGGGGACCAGCATGATGCGATATTTTGTAACCACGATATGTGTGCCTTCTGCAGTTTCGAGTTGCATGTCTTAACTTATTGCTTACTTTCGCTTGAGGGATTAATTCCCTTGGAAAAGGTTAACCTGTAACGCTTTCGTCTTCTACTTCTGGCGGAGACGAAAGCAGCCCGGGGATCCAGAAAAGCGTGACAAACACCCCGAGGCATCGGGGGCAAGCAGGAAGTGACACCAAAAACGATACCAGTACCTCATTTAACGGGGCAGTTGACTGAGTCCCCGAATCTCGTTCTGACCAAGTAACCGTTGCCACACCACAACTTCATCGATCCAGCCATCAAAATTCCGGCCGATTCCCGCACGGTGGCCACCAATCACCAATCCCCCAAATTCAGCTGCAGGACCTTTGACAGGTAACGGGTGAGTGGCTGCCACGTCTCCATTCAGGAACAGGCGGAGGGCTGCAGAATCAAAGGTGAATGCAACGTGATTCCAGCGATCTTGCAACTGTTCACGGTCAATCAAAAAGTCAAAGGGCCCCTGAGAAACCCTATTTGGTGCCGCACCAGGACTAGCTGCGGGTTGCAAAGTCACCGTATACAACTGCAAATTGACTTTATCTGGATCAGCAGTCCCCCTTAAACCAAGCGACAAATGCCATGCCTGAGCATTGCTACTCTGTCCCTCAGCCGTACTCTCGAGCAGGAAGCTGCGATCACTCGTTCCATGCTTCGGCAAACTGGTGGGTCTGAACCACATCGACACGGTATGGGCATTGGAATTGTCGTCAAGAAAACTCTGTGGCACATTCAGATACTGGCCTTTCGCGCGTTGGAAACGGACAGCGCCACCAGCAGCTTGCTGCGTTTGATCGATCGCTGCACCACCATGGGATTCGGCATCAATCCGACCACCGAGGAAAGACTGGTTTTTCAAACCTTCATTGAAATCCCAATGCGCCCGCATTTCATTTGTCAAACCCTGCCTCCGAGTCTGTCGCGTCAATTCATCGAAAGTCAAAACAACACGACGATTCACCTTGCCCTGCGGCTGTCGGAAATCGGCGGTGAGCGTCGGTTGAGTTCCGCGGGTGTCTGCAGTCAAAGTGAGGAACTGCCGTCCTTCCACCAGTGACCAAAGCAAAGAGGGATGATAAACGTCAAGCCCCGTAATCGTGCGTTCATGGCCTGGTGAAATGACAAAGTCATGCAAGTCATAACCCACTCGATCGGGATGCTTCAGGTGCCGTGCGACATGAATATCACCGCCAAGCAAAGTGACACCGGAAATCTGTTCTTCTTTGATAAAATCGAACAGTGCATCACGTTCGTACCAATAGGTAAACATGTCGTCGGTTTCAGAGTTTTTCTTGTCCTGCCAGATCGCACCCATCGCGAGCACTTTGAATTTGGCTTTCGAATTTCGCAACCCTCGAAGCAACCAATCCCATTGCTCGCTTCCAAAACAGGTGGGCTGTGTTTCATCCACCGGTGAGGGTTCAGTCTGTGAAAAATAACGAGGGTCAAGAAAATATATTTCCAGAGGTCCAAGATCAATTTTGTGATAAACGCCTTCATGCCCATTGCCATATTGATCATGTGCCCGATAGTCGACAAACGCCTGGCGTGTTCGCGGCTTTCCTTCACGGAGATTTAAACCGTTACCGTTATTCTTGCCAAAGTCATGGTCATCCCATGTTCCAACGACTGGAGTGGTTTTTCCCAACCGCGCAAGGTCTGGCATTTGTAAAAACTGTCGGTGTTTTTTTCTGGCAACGCTCAGATCAGAACTGTCGATATACGGCGTATCGCCCATCAAACAAACCGCATCGACTTCGAGTTTCGCCATCTCGTTCCAGATTTTCGTTGGTTCAATATCCACGCACGAAACAAAACTGACCACCACACGCTCTCCCGTACGTTTCTGGGTCGCTGTTGTAAACTGATGGGCAGGGTCTGCCTTGACCAGCACCTTGGGTGAATCACCGATTCTCTCAATCTGGTATTCATAAGTCGTCGCTGGCTGAAGCCCACTGATGGTGAAATGAGCCACAAAGTCTCTTTCAGCCGAGCAGTCTGAGCTAACGGTCTTCACCAACTGATCATTGGCATCGAACACCCCCAAACGCAGCGTTTGCGTCTTTGCCGATGGACGATACAGCATCTGCACAGTGCTGGACGAAACCGAACCCACCAAAGGCCCGACAACCTCATCGGCCTTTAGCAGTGACCCCATGGTCAGTATGAAAAAAACACAAACCAAGCGCATCCGCATAAAATCAATCTCTCAGGTAAAGAACGTTCGCAATCACAAGGTCAACATTTGTCCTGCCACCACCCACGGTGGCCAAAGGCAAGGAACTAATCGATGATCGACCAACTTATTGTGCTACATTTGACGTCATGCTACCTGCCCCCTGGAAGAGCCC
>DOPG01000360.1:3481-9957 GCA_003513555.1 Rhodopirellula sp.
TGGAAGAGCCCCTGACGCAATGCCGCGATCGGGGCATACCCCCAAGATCCATCACAACATGAGCACACAACCTCACGATCATCGCCGGATCTCCATTCTAATCTCATTGTGTTTCGTCTGTGCCCATGAAGGTCGGATTGCTGCTGAAGACAAGAACAAGCAGGCCGCGCCGAACATTGTCCTGTTTTTGGTCGACGACATGGGCTGGCAGGACACCTCGGTCCATTTCGGAGCGGAAGCGACTGCGCTGAACCGACAATACCAAACACCAAACATGGAACGTTTGGCCGCTTCCGGAGTGAAATTCACGCAAGCGTATGCATGCAGCGTTTGTTCACCGACGCGTGTCAGTCTGATGACAGGGCTAAATGCGGCACGACACCGAGTTACCAATTGGACGCTGAAAAAAAATGCCACCAATGATCGCCCACATCCAACCTTGAAGTTTCCGAAATGGAACATGAACGGACTTTGTCCCGAGCCGGGCGTTGAGGGCACGATTCATGCCAAAGCTTTACCTGCGTTCTTGAAAGAGGCAGGCTACCACACCATTCACGCAGGAAAGGCCCATTTTGGGGCCACGGGAACTGCCGGAGCTGATCCGCGGGGCATTGGTTTCGATGTCAATATTGGCGGTCATGCCGCGGGGGGACCTGGCAGCTTTTTGGGCAAGCAGAACTTCAGTGCCGCGTGGCGCAAGGGCGACCGGATATGGGATGTCCCTGATCTTGAAAAATACCATGGTCAGGACATCTTCCTGACAGAAGCTCTCACGATCGAATCGGTGGCGGCAATGGATCAAGCCATCAACCGAAACGAACCGTTTTTCCTTTACCTGTCGCACTATGCGGTCCATGTTCCGTTTGCAGTGGACGATCGCTTCTATCAGGCATACCGTGACAAGGGCCTGGAACATACTGAAGCGATGTACGCCGCGATGGTGGAAGGCATGGACAAATCTCTTGGTGACATTTTGGATCACCTCAAAACTCGAGAGGTTGAAGAGAATACCGTTGTTCTGTTCATGTCAGACAACGGTGGCCTCAGCGCCAGCGGACGAGGCGGAAAAAAACATACACACAACAAACCGCTTTCGAGTGGAAAAGGTTCCGCGCATGAAGGTGGAGTTCGCGTCCCCATGCTCGCGCGGTGGCCAGGCTTTACACAACCCGGTTCAGAAACAGACCACCCCATTATCATTGAAGATTTCTTTTCAACGATCCTTGAGATTGCAGGCGTAAAGAATGTCGAACAGATCGGTGGCGTCATCGATGGAATCAGCTTTGCCAGCATCTTGCGAGGCAATACTGCACCAAAAACATCCACGCGTTCGCTGCATTGGCACTTCCCCAACCATTGGGGGCCAAAAGGGCCAGGCATAGGTCCGTCCAGCGCTATACGCCACGGCAACTGGAAGTTGATTCATTATTACGACGGGCGACCAACAGAATTATTCAACATCGCAACCGATTTTGGCGAATCCAACAACTTGGCGACCCAAAATCCTGAAATTGCCAGAAGGTTAGCAGGTGACTTGCGAGAATTTCTGATGGATGTCGGGGCACAATTCCCGTTGGACAAAAGCACGGGTGAAGAAAAAAATATACAACTGCACCAGCACTGAAGTCTGAACTGTGCCATCGGAAAACTTAAATGCCGCCAAACACGACTGCTAAATACAAACGAACTAATCTGGGTCGCGATTGTGCCGAATGCGGGATTCCGACTTCGAGGCTTCAACTGCGCGGAGTATACTTTGGAGCAGGAAACGACCCACCGGACTCGACGACTTCAGAAACATGCCGCAAATCTTCACCCCACGGGGCACACGCCGATCTTTTTTACGAGCCGGCACAACCTTACTGTCGATTCCGTTCCTCGAAACCTACGCAGAATCTGAAGAGTTGGCAACAAGTCCCCCCAAACGCGTTTTATTTTTAGGGGGCGGGTTTGGATTCACCAAAGATACTTTCTACCCAACGCAGAGCGGTCGCTTTTCTGAAATTGGACTGACCGAGGGACTCGCTCCCTTGAAGCGACACCAAAACGACATTTCGATGGTCACCAACCTGACTAACATCGGAGCCACTAATCCTCACGGTGGCAGTTTGTCCTATCTGACAGGAGCGAATGTTGCGGGGACGCCGGGCAAGAGATTTCATAACTCGATTTCGTGCGACCAGCTATTGGCAGGGCACCTCGGGGTGGACACCCGTTTCGCATCATTGACGCTATCTGCAAATGAGGCTGACGGCAGCTCCAACTCAGGTCATGGCGGAGGCCTCTCGCTGGCATGGGATGAATCGGGAAACCCTATACCGGGAATCGAACGTCCCCTTGATTTGTACTACACCCTGTTTGCCAACGCGAAAGATTCAAAAGAAGCACTCAATGCCCGATTGAAAAAACGGCAAAGTATCCTCGACATCGTCCGACTGGATGCGACGAGCATCAAACGAACCCTCAGCAAAGGCGACAATCTCAAGCTGGACGAATACTTCACCGGCGTTCGCCAAGTAGAAAAGGGGCTTGAGCGACAGGCCCAGTGGGCAGATATCCCAAAACCACAAGCGCCGATGGACGCACCACCGGAAGGTATCTCAGGCGAAGAAGCGATCCAACTGATGTACGACATGATGATCGTCGCTTTGCAAACCGATGCAACCCGCGTGATCACTTACCGGCAGCCTGTGAGCTCGGTCTTAACAGGCATGGGAATCACACTCAAAGCACACTCTTTGAGCCACTATGGATTTTCGGAACCGCGAACTCAAGCCTCACGTCAGCGCGACAGGAAGTGCATGTCGCTGTTTGCGAACTTCCTTGATCGCCTGAAAGAGGCGACCGACAGCGATGGAAGCCGTCTGTTTGACAACTGCATTGTCAGTTACGGAACCAACCTTCGATCTGGCCATGAATTAAAAAACATCCCTGCGATTCTATCCGGTGGCGGAGCCAAAAACATAAAACATGGCAGTCATCTTATTTTGCCCGAAGAAGACACGCCGCTGGCAAATTATTGGTTAACACTGATGCAAGAAGCTGGCATGGAAATCGATACATTTAGCCACAGCACCGGCATCATTCCTGAATTGGTCTCACACCAAGCGTGATTCACAATCCTTCGTCGAAACACGTCACACTACGCTGGAAGCAACCCGCATCTCCTCATCTGATCTCAATGGGAATGCGGCCAACCAGACTCCCCCAACTCTCTTGTAAGCATTCAATTCACCCATGCGAAATCGTTTGCAAATCTTCGTAGCTGCTTTCATCGTGATGCTGGCCCAACATTCGCATGCTCAAGACGAAGATGGCAATCGGATACTGGATCTGAAGCAGAGCCTACAGCCCTTCATCATGTCCTACTGCGTCGACTGCCACGGCACGGATATACAGGAAGGGCAGGTGAGGTTTGACCAGACAGAATGGCAGATTGACAACAACGACACGGCGCAGCGTTGGCAGGATGTACTGGACCAGTTGAACGGTGGTGACATGCCTCCGCCAGAAGCGAAACAACCAGCAAATGAAGACCTGACTGCTGCGTTAGAGCAACTCACCAAAACCCTTCTCATCGCGCGGCGTCGCCTGACTGACAATGGAGGTGAAATACGCATGCGGCGATTAAACAAACGAGAATACTCAAACACAATCCGATCTCTCTTCGGTTTTGACGTCGCCTTGGATGAGATCCCAGATGATGGCGAGATTGAGAGCTTCGATACCGTCGGCACGGAACAATACTTTACATCCATGCACTTTGAAGCCTATTTGGAGCTGGGAAAACGAATCGCTGCCGAGGCGTTGAATTTCAACACGAAACGGAAACGTGATGTCAAAATCTCCCGTACTGAACCGGAAACGCGCGTCAATAAAAAAATGCGTGAAAAACTTGCTGACCTCGACAAAAAGATGGCAATGAAAAAAGCCGGCAAGACTTGGCAGGAAATGGGATTCAAGGATGAAGGCGAAATGGAAATCATCTTTCGGCAATGGGATTCACGTGCTGAATTACCACGGCGGTATCTGCAATACCCATTGGTTGAATCCGGAGTTTACAACTGCGACGTTGCGAAATGGGTAAGTATTTCACAGCACATCGATATCCGTGGCGACTATCTGATCCGAATTCATGGTGGCGTGGTTGGAGAACCGAATGAACTCAGAAGCATCGTCCGTCTGTGGGACAACAATCGGATTCGCGGCACCCTGAGATTGACTGGAAGTGCAGAAAAGCCCGCCACCGTTTCAATGACAGCAAGACAACCCATGGGCCGCTTCCAGCTCGGAGCCAAGATCCGCGAGAACGTACCAGAGCACACGATCAACTCGATGCGGGGCTACCTGAACAAACTGGAAGGCTCCGGTGAACGCACTGACCCGCGTGCAGCAATCTGGATTGACTGGCTGGAAATTGAGGGACCATTTTACCCCACACAGCGACCGGAATTCGAGAAAATCCTGTACCCAAACACCGAGACCGGTGGCAAAAGCGAACTGTTGGGGCAGGACAACAAAGTACGTGCACTGATCAAGCAATTTGCATTCGAAGCGTTTCGTCATCAACCGCCAGCAGCCGACTACTTGGAAGAGCTGCACAACCTGTTTCAGGAAAATCGCGCGAAGGGGCTTAGTTACAACGAAGCCATGACTGAAGTATTGGGAATCATCATGGCATCCCCCAGTTTCCTGTTTCTGCAGGAAGACTCTGGCGAACAAAGTCAAGTTACTGGAAGCAGCACAGCAAGTAACGAGCCCAGGCAGTCGGGCAAACCATTGGGAAATCGAGAACTGGCAGTTCGCCTTGCCTATTTTTTATGGAGTAGCCCGCCGGACGATGAACTCTACGCTGCTGACCTTTCGGATGAGACGGTATACGGTGCCCAAGTGGATCGGATGCTGGATGATCCCCGTACAATAGCTTTTCGAGATGGATTTATCAGCCAATGGGCTGAACTGGATCGATACGATGCGATCACGGTAGATAAGCGAGAGTTCATTTATTTCAATGAAGGAGTTCAGCAAGACGCCAAGCAGGAAGTACGCGAGTTCTTTGGCGTGCTGATCGATGAGAACTTGCCAGCGTCCAATCTGATCGATTCTGACTTTGTGGTCATTAACCCAGCGCTTGCGGCGCACTATGAAATCGATTTTCCCACAACACACAATGCTGAATTCCAGAAAGTACAACTGCCTGAGGATTCACCGCGCGGTGGACTACTGACACAAACCGCCTTCCTGACAGCGGGATCCAACGGCGAGCGTTCTTCTCCTGTGATTCGAGGCGCTTTGGTAATGGAAAAACTATTGCACGATAAACCTGCACCTCCCCCGCCGAATGTGCCCGAACTCGGTGCAGCATCGACTCAGCCAAAAACCAATCGCGAGATGGTGAAACTGCATCAGCAACAAAATGTCTGCTCGTCGTGCCACCGGAAGATGGACGCCATTGGTTTTGGTCTGGAGAATTTCGATACCATCGGCCGTTGGCGCGAAACTGAAAAAGTCGGTCGAACGTCAGTACCGATTGATCCTGCCAGTTCGATGCCCGATGGGTCTGCCTTCGCAACAGTGCAAGAACTGAAGTCAGTGCTCATGAGACACGAAGACCAGCTGGCTGAGGAGTTGGTCGAGTCCATCATGGCCTACGCACTTGGACGAACCATCGAATTTTCAGATTCAGATGACGTTGCAAGAATTCTGGGCAAGTTGAAAACCGATCACTACGGCATACGATCGATGATTCGCGAGATCGCGTTGAGCAGACTCTTTCGCAGTCGCGGCTAGCTCTCATTGTGCCTCTACCCTTGCCAAACCCGCCCAACTCGGCTGAATCGGGTAAGATCTAAGCGAATGGCACCGCTTCTCACACCTGCCATTTCTCACCTGCCATCCCCACCCCTCAAAAGCCAGCATCATGCATGTCCATCGTTTTGCGGTCCTGTTCACACTGTTTTCCAGCAGCTGGCTATTTTCGATCAGCTCCGTCCCTGCTCAAGCCCCAAAGAAAAGTGGTCCAACACTATGCCAAGGTAATTATCACTCGGAAGCGGACGCCGTCGCCCAGTTGGCACGAATGGCGAGCACCTATTCCAATCTTGAACAATGGCAGGAACGTTCAGCGGCGATTCGACACCAGATCCTTACCGGCGCCAAACTGATGCCGTTGCCCGCCCGGACACCGCTGAACCCAATCATTCACAAGAAGCGGCACTACAACGGTTATTCAGTAGAGTCAGCTGCGTTTGAAGCACGCCCTGGTTTTTATGTTTATGGAAATTTATACCGTCCGATCGGCAAGAAAGGGCCGTTCCCGGCCATCCTGTGCCCACATGGGCACGCAACTGGGCGTGCAGGTGGGCGTTTGCGACCCGACCAACAAAATCGTTGCGCGACCTTGGCTCGAATGGGTGCAGTGGTGTTTTCTTATGACATGATTGGTTTCGGCGAATCTTTGCACCATGGCTGGAACC
>DOPG01000153.1 GCA_003513555.1 Rhodopirellula sp.
TTTCAGGCTTTGGGCTATGCGCCCTGCGCGATGTGCATTTGGCAGCGGTATCCGCATGTAGTTGCAATCGGCATGGGTCTGCTTTTGGCGATCGGACTACCGATTATTCCACTCTTGCTCATCGGCGCAGCTTCTGCGGCAACGACTGCGGCACTCGGCGTCTTCCACACGGGTGTCGAACGGGATTGGTGGGAAGGGCCTACATCCTGTACCGGGTCCGGGCTCGACATGAGCTCAATGTCGGCCGAGGACCTTTTGTCTACCGATGGGCCATCTAGCCTGGTCATGTGCGATCAGGTGGCATGGGAATTTCTAACTTTGTCGATGGCCAGTTGGAACGCAGTCTTCAGTCTTGTGTTTGCGGGGCTTTGGGTGTTCGCATTCGGGATGCGCCAGAGTAACAGCACGGGGCCAAGCCTCACTTCACCACCGACCCCTGAGGCTTAGTCGCCAAAAGACATCGTTCAAGTATCTCAAATTCAAATGACATTATAACCCTAATCGGACTCAACTCATTTAGAGCTAAGCCGGTCCGCCGGTTTCGCTCTCGAGCATGATGGCCTGCTGCTATCACATCCTGTTGCATTGGGTAAATCGCCTTCGACGCCGGTTTTCCCAACCACGCCCATATGACAGTCGTCATCCGCCGAGTTTTCGGTGTCACGCCCGCAGCGACGCGGGACTGAAGTTGTACGCATCTGGACGATGCTGATCTTTTATTTGATCTATCACATCGCAAAGCTTTTACCGGAAGTGTCCGAATGGTAGTTCCGTCCGCGCCTTTCTACCTTTGATGCACGCTCCGGAAAAAGCCCGCAGGCCAGCTTGCCCCACTACCGCTTTGCTGCAGAATTCGCTCTTGCAAAGAAATCGAAAATCTGGATCATCACGTCGCCGCCTACTTCTGGGATCTCAGTCAACACGTCATGCTTGGCGTTTCGGATCATGGAAAATTCGGCATTCGGCCATTTCTCCATACGCCGCTTGATTGAGGCGTTGTCGACGAGCTGATCAAGTTCGCCGCAAAAGGTGATGCAAGGAACACTGGGGGAGGGAACGGTTGAAAGCCTCCGGCACTCTGCGAGTGCTTCATGGAGCCACGACATTGTTGGTCCGCCGATCTGAAGCTCGGGCGCAGCTTGTGCTTGCTTGACCCAATAATCGTACATCGCATTATTGTGCGTAAGGTTATTGTTTTCGAATGGCGTTTCCAAAACATATATCGCGCCACTTTCCCCAGGTACGTATTTTTGGCCCATACCCAATTTTTGGAATGCCCACGAAAGAGGCCAAGCAGCGATGCGCTGAATTGTGGACATCTTGATGCCAAACATAGGAGAAATGAAAGCCGACGCTGCAACAGGAAGACCGTCAAGCATGGCGCGAAAGCCGATACAGGCACCCATGGACACGCCGACCAAAAAGTATGGCTTTGGCAACTGTAGTTCTTCAGCAGCCTTCAGGAACGCCGCAACATCTTTTTGATAGTCAGAAAAACTCACGATGTGTCCTGCTTGTGGATCAGGCGCCATTCGATCGGATAAACCCTGGCTACGCCAGTCTATGATCGCGGTTGAATAGCCCTTCTCTGCAAACGTCTTTGCAACCCGTCCGTATCTCTCAACATAACCGAAGCGACCGAGCATGAGTAAGATCGTGCCCTTGGCCTCGGCTTCGGAATCGTAAGTGCCAACCCGAACACGGACGCCATCATCCGTTTCTATCCAGTAGGCGTTGCCTGATGCAGGGCCTTCTGCAATATCACCATAGAATTTTGCCTGTTCCATCACCCACCTAAAATGTTCGTAATCTTGGTCCGGATAGCACATGCAACGAAGCTAGCGTACTGGCTGCAACAAGAAGCGAAAATCCGGTGAATCTTCCCACAAGTACCAAGTTGAACGACAGCAACCCAATAACTGCAAGCATCTTTACGATTGCGACCCGATCGCGGGAAAACGGATAGTCGTCGTCGTAGACAGATAAGCGCTCAAAGACTGTCTGTATTTTCAGCGCGCACACCATGAAAATAGTGACGGTGACGACCATCATCATGAAGGTTGTGAAGTGGCTTATTGAAGTATTCTCCAACCAACCGTTGCGAATGCTGTTCGCACCAAAAACGCTCAGCGCATCGGTGCTCAGCCAAGTTACGAAGTTTGGACTGTCAGAAGATAGATAAGTGATCTGTAGCTTGACCAGCGATGCCAGCCAGAGCGCAAAGACCGCTATGCGAAACCCGCCCCATACGATCTTCTGGCCTTCTTTCCGGATTTGGTTTGTATCCGCGGTGCTTCCTTCAAGGTCAGCGGTCGTACAGAGGTCATGATAGTCGAGGACGATGATGACCAGGAACAGCAATCCAAACATGAAGATCGCGATATAGGACGCCGTGTAGAGATAGCCAATGAATGACAAAGCCATTGCCTCTGCCACAGAAATGACCTCGGGACGCACCAATGTGACCAAGTATCTATCAATCTGAACGCCATTGGTGTCACCAGATAGATAGGCAGGCACATAGATGCCGGCCCACTGGAATCCAAAGACGAACAGGAAGCAGAACAAAGCAATCCCCCAGAAA
>DOPG01000130.1:0-1280 GCA_003513555.1 Rhodopirellula sp.
AGTATTAATCATCAAAACTCCGCACGAAGTCAAAGAGCTGAATGCAAAGCGGGAATCTGGCGAAATCGCTGACCCGGGCTTGACGGTTTCAGTCCACAGAGACTCATACGAGCCCTACGCATTTGGCCATTCAAGGATTGGAACCTATGTCAGCAACCCCGGCCCTGACTCGACAAACGAGCTTGGCTTTCTGGCCGTGGGAACCGCTATCAGTTTTTTCATTTTCTGGCCGTTCGCCGCGACGGGACAACCCAGCAACATGGTCCGGCTACTGTCTTTCAAAGACACCCGCACGCTTCGATACTCAATCGTCACCGTCGCAATCTATTACTCGATTATCTACTTTTCCTTGATCATCATTTTTTGTTGCGCAAGAGTTTTGATGCCAGGTATGGAAATCGCTCCTGATCAGACTATGCCTGCCTTTGCAGCACACCTCACGCGGGACGCAGGGGTTCCATGGCTGGCCGGCTTGCTGGTAGCAGCACCTTTCGCGGCCGTCATGTCAAGCGTTGACAGTTTTCTGTTGGTTGTTTCGTCGGCTGTCGTGCGAGACATTTATCAACAGCATGTTGATCGACAAGCTCCTGAAAAGATGATCAAGATTTTGAGTTACAGCGTCACCGTGATCGTGGGGGTTTTGGCAGTACTTTGTGTTCTTAATCCCCCTCAATACCTACAAGACTTGATCGTCTTTGCAACGGGTGGGCTGGCAGCCTGCTTTCTAATTCCCATGCTGCTCAGCCTCTACTGGCCCCGTATGACAGCCAACGCGACGATCGCGGCCATGCTTGGGGGAACGGGCATGCACATGGGCCTGACATGCTGGGGATACCTTGCAAACAACGAATTTAGAGCATACTCATTTCTCGGACTTAATCCGTTCATCTGGGATTTGGTCGGATCGCTAGCGCTGGCCTTAGTCGTGATTGCTTTGGGACCAAAGCCCAACCGCGACCTAGTCATAAAGTTCTTTCATGACACCTCCGCAAGCCGCAACTAATGGCCAAGAATACGCCAGACCGTAAAGTAACTTCACAACCAGATCGGTCGCTATCAGCGAGTCAGTGATATTCGGGTAACTTTACCCAACCGCAGTGACTTGGGGTTAGCAGGCGATTTGGGATTACCGAATGTAGGAGACATGACGCATCCCAGCCCGAGCATTGCTGTCAGCTTTTTTTCACTGTTGATGAACCCACTCACTCGGTGGCGATTGATCAGATTCCACCTTCAGAAAGCATGGGATTCGCCAGTAGAATACTGGGATGAGGAGGTAG
>DOPG01000130.1:1514-14118 GCA_003513555.1 Rhodopirellula sp.
GGGATGAGGAGGTAGAATACTGGGACGCGGAGTATGGAAAAGACGTCGTGACTGTTGAGATTTTTAAGGGTGCAGCTTGAAAACAACCAAGCCCCAGGCAAATCACCCCTCACATTCACTGGCTCGGACGGACCTGACACCGTCGAACGGCCATTTCTCGGTGTGAAACTACCATTTCAAGGTCCCGTTCGTTTTTACCTGTCCGTGACAGCGAACGTAAATCCACTAGACTTAGCGGTATGAAAGATAACGCCCCGAACGCCCCAGACGCAAAATCTTTGGAATCTACCGTGGAACCATCGAAAGCTGTTTCATCCGATGACACATCAGCCCTCGGAGCCCCCAGCAGAGCGATCCGCCCGCATGGCTTGGATGAAGGCCGCGTTTTGGCAACTGCCGCGGCGCGAGTGGCGTTGGACAACAATGGCCAGAATGTCATGATTCTGGACGTTTCTTCTCAATCAGCAGAATTCGACTTTTTTGTCTTGGCTACGGGCACAAGCCGTCGCCAATTGCACGCGATCAGCGAGCAAATTGATGATGAACTCGAAAAAAACCTTGGCGATCAGCGACTTGGGATCGAAGGTTATGACGAAAGCCGCTGGATTGTCCTGGACTACGGCAGTGTGATCATTCACCTTTTCGATGACGAGACCCGCGATTATTACGACCTCGAATCGCTTTGGGCTGACGGAGAGGCGATCGCATTGGCCGATGTGGGCCTTGCTGATGGCAAGCAAGGAACTGCCGACGCGTGACCTGCCCGTAGAGCCAAAAAAACAGAGCCGTCCACTGCGTGCGACTTCAGCGATCTCAGGGACACATAGGTTCACTCCTGTCTCGTAAGTCCGTCGCCGTGATGGGACCATTGCTGATCGGGAAAAATGCTCATTGGAAACACCGATCGGGAAAACTGACGCTCAACTCCTGACTCTCGAAATCAAACATTCTTCATGCACGTTCCTCATCTACTACAACAGCGTTTCATCGACGCACTCAGCGATTTCACCGATCAGCCTGAACAGTACGCCTCCATGATTCGGGGGACATCTGATCCCAAGCACGGCGACTATCAGGCCAATTGCGCGATGCCACTGGCCAAGCAGTCAAGCGACGGAAAAAATCCGCGTGAAATCGCTGCGATGCTCGTCGCTAAGCTCAAACTGGATGACCTTTGCGACCCTCCTGAAATTGCTGGACCCGGCTTTATCAATTTAAAATTGAAAGATAATTTCCTAACTGAATCACTCACCAAGATGGTCGGCGACGATCGCTGTGGCGTCACGCAGGTTGCGACCAAGAAATCAATCGTGATCGACTTTTCGTCACCTAATGTTGCCAAGCCGATGCATGTCGGGCACATTCGCAGCACTGTCATTGGCGACTCACTGGCACGAATCTTGAGATTCCTTGGTTACCCAGTCGTTACCGACAATCACTTGGGCGACTGGGGAACCCAATTCGGGATCATCATCTACGGCTACAAACACTTTGGTGATCCTGAAGTCGTCGAATCGAACCCGGTTACTGAATTGGCCAAGCTTTATCGGATTGTCAATCAACTGGTTGAATATCGAAAGGCCATCAAATCTTTACCGAAGTTGAAACAGGGCATTGAAGATGCCAAGCAGTTGGTTGCTCAGGCGAAGGTTGCCGTCGAGCAGGCAGAGGAAAAGCTACTAAAAAAAGCCAAGAAAACACTCGCTGCTGCGGAGCGTAGACTGAGCGGTGCCGAAGCAGGTCTGATATCAGCTGAAGAAAAGATTTTGATGGTCGAGCAGGACCCCGATCTTGGTCCGAAAGCAAAAGAGCATCAGAATATTGACACTGAGGTTTTGGAAGAAACAGCGAAACTCCACCGGGGTGACCAAGAGAACATAGCTTTGTGGAATAGATTCCTGCCACACTGCAAGGATGAAATCAACCGGATGTATGCCCGACTGAACATCCACTTTGACCATACGCTCGGTGAAAGCTTCTACCATCCGATGCTTGCCGATGTTACATCCAAACTGGAAGAACTTGGTCTTGCCTCTGACAGCGATGGTGCACTCTGTGTATTTCTACCGGAGTTCGATGCCCCCATGATCATTCGCAAGCAGGATGGTGCCTATCTATACGCAACGACTGACTTGGCAACGCTGGAGTACAGACTCACCGAATTCAATCCCTCAGAAATCCTATACGTTGTTGACACACGCCAGAGCGAACATTTTGACAAACTGTTTGCCGTCGCTGACCACTTCGGACTTAGCGAAGTGAAGCTAGTTCATGTGAATTTTGGAACAGTGCTGGGCGAAGACGGTCGCCCCATGAAGACTCGAAGCGGCACCTTGATTGGCTTGGAGAGCTTACTAAACGATGCGGTCGAGCGAGCCAAGAAGGTTGTTTGCAATCCAGAGAGACTTGCTGCCTTTGACCCACCAATGGATGCTAAGGAACAGGAAAACATCGCCGAAGCCGTGGGAATTGGTGCTATCAAATTTGCCGACCTAAGCCATCACCGCACCAGTGACTATCGATTCAATCTGGACAAGATGGTTGCTCTTGATGGGAACACCTCCGCTTACGTGCAATATTCCTACGCGAGGATGGAAAAGATTCTTCAGAACGCCAATGCAAATGACAATGAGGTCGCGAATATGGTCAAGGAGCAAGGCCTGGAGTTCACTCACATTGCCGAACGCAACCTTGTGCTCCAATTGATTAAGTTCGAGGAGGCACTTACCACTGTTCACAAAGATTACGCGCCCAACCATCTGGTGGATTATTTGCTTGAAACGGCAAAGGCCTACTCCCGATTTAACGACAACTGCCACGTCCTCAAGGCCGAGTCGGAATCCATCCGTGCAACTCGGCTGGCAATCGTCGTCCACTGCAAGCAGACGCTCGGCAAAGGGTTGCATCTGCTGGGAATCGACGTAGTCCCCCGAATGTAATCATTCAACTCCCCTCAGCTGCCGGCGTGTGCGTCAAACTCACCGATTCATCTGCACCTGCAAATGGGCGTACTAGGCGTGAAAAAGTCGCCTTACTGGCGGGCCCCAAGGAACACGAGGCCGTAACAATGCTTGCCAACCGCGTATTCCCGCCCCACCCCTCAATTTAATATGCCCACCTCTGAACTCTGGGTAAGGATTAGCTGTCCATGTTCGGAGGTCCGTGTAGAATGGAACGAGAGTTGCTGCCGCCGTCGCCATGGCCCGCTTCAGCAGCCCCAGCAACCTGTGCATCAGCAACAGGGTGCTGTTGAAAAACCAGTGACACAAAAATCAAGCAATACAAACCCAGCGACCACGGTGATTTGTTGACCTCATGAGTGAAATGACTGCCCAAATTTTTGCTGACCGCATTGCTGATCTTGGCTTGGCCGAGCGTCGTGATGTTGACCATGCCATTGGTGAACTCGGTGTCGGTGACCACACGCTCGAGGAAATGGTCCGGGTCATGCAACGTCGCGGGGTCGTCACGACACTGCAGACGGAAAAAATCCTGAAGGGAGACCGAGTTGGTTACTTCTATGGTGACTACAAAGTCCTGTACCTGATTGGTGCCGGTACGTTCGCTCGAGTGTACCGAGCGGAGAAACAAGGCAGCGATTCAGGCGACATTTACGCAGTCAAAGTTCTAAGAAAGCGTTTTCGCGACGAAGTCAAGGAGCTGGAACAGTTTCTCCGCGAAGGCAGCATGGGGCTCAAGCTCCGCCACCCTCACATCGTCAGCATTGTGGATGTCATCCCTGATGTGCGAAATCCATTCTTGGTAATGGAATTCGTGGAAGGGCAAACCCTGCGCGAGCTCGTTCGCATCCGCGGTAAACTCCCCGCCGATCTAGCACTTCGATTGATGCACGAAATCGCTTCGGGACTGGCTTATGCCGCTTCTTTGGGAATCGCTCACCGCGACTTGAAATTATCAAACGTTTTGATCTCGTCGGAAGGAAAAGCCAAGTTGGTCGACTTTGGACTCGCTGCGTTAACCGATCGTAACAATCCCGAAAAAATGGCTGACTGCCCAAATGCACGGGCGATTGATTACGCGGCTCTGGAACGTGGGACCGGCGTTCGAAAAGACGACCCAAGAAGTGACGTCTATTTCGCCGGAAATATGCTTTACCACATGCTCGCGGGCACGCCCGCATTGACTGAAACCCGTGACCGTCTGCAGCGTCTCAACGTGAGCAGATTCCAAGAAATCACGCCGCTGCATGAACGCGTCCCAGATGTTCCGGGCATTGCCAATCAAGTCGTACAGCGTGCAATGGAGTTCAATCCAGACAAAAGAATACAATCGGCGGCAGCTTTACAAGCTGAATTAAAAAAAACGATCGAGATCCTAGGCAGGGGCAAAGGGCAACGCACTGAATTCAATTCGCCCATGGCGGGACACCATGATGATGATGAGCTTCCCACCAATGAAGGCGAAGGATATGTCGTTATGCTGGTTGAGTCCAAATCAGGACTACAAGATGCGATTCGTGAAAGACTAAAGTCCCGTGGCTACCGTGTTCTTGTCATTTCTGATGCTAATCGTGCGCTGTCAAGATTCACACCGGAAGAAGATTTTCCTGCTGACTGTGTGATTTTTGGGGCTTCGGAACTGGGAACACTGGCACTCGAGGCCTTCAACAAATTCGCTTCCGACGCCCACACGTGCGACATACCCTCCATTCTCCTGGTAGACAAACGACAATCACACATCATCAACGGTGCTCATCGCGGTGCTAACCGAAAACTGCTGCCACTGCCACTGAAAGTTCGAGAGCTTCGCACCGCGCTGATGAACTTGCTCACCGGCATTGAGCGTCGTGACCTCGGCACCTACTAAGAACCCAGACAGCAATCTGACCAGTCGTCTTGAGTTATCGTCGGCAACACGCGATTTGCCGACCAGGACAATCATCATCGAACTGGACTAAATCGAGCCCGTCGCCGCTTTTGGAAAAAGCTAGAGCCCGGCACCAAGATTCGCTGAGTTCAACTGCTCCAGAGAAAAAAACGGTCTAATCCTGAAATGCATCTTTCCCCGTAGCTTGGAATATCATCGGCCGCGTTCAATCACCCCCCAACGGGCATGCGTGTCATCTAATTGAACGATCCTGAAGGCTGCCGCGTTGCACAAGGGGTCAAAAACGCGTTCAAACTCTCTCGCTTCGGCAACGTCTCGAACCACAATTGCCGAATGGCGGCCATTGCGTTCGTTGAGATGAGAATGAACCTCGAAAAAACTTTGAATGTCTGATCAAGTAGCGGGGGTAGGCCGGACGATAATACCGTCATAACTGGCAGACTCGCCAGAACAAAAAAACTGCCGATCTTGACTGACCAGCATCTTTTCTCTAGGTTGCGCAGACAAAGGCGACGTGGCCAAGTGGCTAAGGCGATGGATTGCAAATCCATTATTCGTGGGTTCGAATCCCACCGTCGCCTCTCTTTGATGCAGAAACAGAGTTTTCTGCCCTTGGAAGGCGTGTATCACGCCGCACTTTTGTTTTGTGCTTGAAACCTCAACGTGACGAATCAGCTTAAACGGCTGTTCCAATTCGTTGCCGAGAAAATCCTTAATCCACTCATTCGATCTTGAATGCTGTTCTCAGTTCAGCAATCTTTTCAGAGGACATCGAGGAAATCTCACCAATCGCCCTGGAATTAATCACTGCCTCTGCCGTTGCCTCCAATACCTCCAAGCGATCAAACGCATCCAGCACGGTGTTTCCAGTGACTAGAACGCCATCATTTTCCAGAATTGCAACCGGTTGCTTACTGGAGACACACCCAGCAATCTGATCGTCATCGCGATACTGAATTCCGTAAGGGACATGCGCAACATCACGCAAGAATACGTAACTCTCGGGTATCGTCTTCGCGACGAAATCTTCCCCAGTGACACTGAATGCTGTGGCATTGACCGGATGTGCAAAAACGATCGCGTTGACATCGCGATGTCGCTCGTAGATGGCCTGATGCGCCAGCACTGCCCGGCTCGCTTTTTTGCCATCTTCCATACGACTCTGTTGCACGAGGACTAAATCCCCGACATCCAGACTCTCCCGATCCCGGTGTGTTGGTGTGATCAAAAATGCCTGATCATCAAGACGTGCGGAGAAACTGCCCTCTGTGCTGATCAGTAATCTTTGCCGGCAACCCCGCCGGATGAAGTCGCACAGATCTTTTCGCAACTCCCGCTCCAGAATGGACACATGCCCCCGAGTGAAAACCCCGAGCTTGATGGTCCTCCCCTGAGCCTGCTGCAGTTCACTGTCGGACAAATACCGGACTGCTGCGAGTTGATTGGCTTTGATGATAGTCTTGGCCGCGAATTCGAAAGCCTCGAACCGCTGAAATGCACGAGACAAGGACTCACCACCAACGACCACACCGTGGTTTTCCAGAATAACGCTGTCGCAACCATCGCGAAATTGCTCCGCAATAACGCTCCCCAAAGCCTCACTGCCAGGCAGAGCATATTCTGCAAATCCAGTCTGACCACAGACTGCGTGGGCCTGATGAAACAGTTTTGTTTCTGGAATCTGGCGGCAGATACTGAAAGCAACAAGTGCCACAGGGTGAGCATGCACAATGGAATTTACGTCTGGGCGAACACTGTAAATGGATTGGTGGAACGGGAACTCGGAAGAGGGCTGATGCTTGCCGTCAATGGTCCCATCCGCACGAACACAAACGATATCACTTCGCTGCAAATTCCCCTTATCAATTCTAGCGGGAGTGATCCAAATATCTCCCGCTTCGTCACGAATAGACAAGTTACCGCCTGAGGTCGTGGTCATCCGATAACGATAGATTCGCTCCATCGTCTTCATGATCTCATCACGAGGATGTAGTAGATCTTGATTCACAGTCGCTTCCCAATATTAATTGGCCTACTGAACCTTCGCATCACTGACACGGCTGAACCGTGATCAGCTTTTGGTGTCGTACATCAGACATCCCGCGCTTGCATCATTTTTGGAAGCAACGCAGACCGAAACCCCAAGATAACGCTGAAAAACAAACAACGCACCCTCACCGACAAAAACCTCTACTGCACACCGGGCAGTTCATCCGTACAAGCCGAGCAATTGCTCACCTCTCGGTCCCATCGGATTACAAACGGACAAAACAAACTGTCGCAATTCTCAAGGCCAGTGCCAGTGCCAGCAACCCGCAATCGCTGGACATGCAAGCTGAAAATATTACAGCACTTCGAACATATTTCCGAAAAATCACTTCCGCAAGCGGCCCCACTGCCGTTTGACGAAGTACGTTTCAATTGGGCAGGGCTGTTCCATCAATCATACAAGTTCACTCTCTTCAGGGTAGCAAACGATGCTTTTCCAAAAATCAAATCAACAAGAAGTTCCTTTGGCAATCCAACTCCGAGTGCAACCGATTGGCGAAATTGCAGTGCAGCATGGCCTGCTAACAACAGAGCAGGTCGTTCGCGTTTGTGAGGAGCAGAAGCACTGCCAAGTTTTTTTCGGTGAACTCGCCAAGAAACTAGGATTCCTAACAGCCGAACAACTCGAATTCCTCATTCAAGCACAACAGCAACATGACCAGATCGTCGACGAAGCCCTAATCCAGTGCTGCTAAGCACAAGATTTCCAACATCTGCACTCTGGAGACAAGTTGAGGACGCTGACTGGGTGATACATGGAGTCGCCACAAAGCGGCCCGCTAGTCCCACAACAACGGGAAGCATGCAACGTCGGAAGCGTCAAGCAATACCACCTATCTAACCAGGCACAGAAATGCACGACCAACGTTACCTGAGCACGATTGTTAACCAGAGCTGAATCTGGTTCAAATCCCCCACCCGGACAATGCCTGATCCAGACACATCACGTGCAACTCGTCTTCAGACATTTCATCTGCTTTGTTATTCTGGCCAACGATCTCAGGTGCTTCACTTATGGGTGCCAACACCAGGTCGCTGTTACCAAACGACTGCCACTGGGCAAATGTCATTGGGCCAAGAATCTCCATCGGCACCACAGGCTCTATTGCCATAATCACCATCAGGCCATCGGGCGCGGCTCCGCCAAGCCCGGGAACTGCCGCAGCTGCACCGGAACCCATGGTGGAAAGATCCACCACATGCAGGCCTCCGATATCATTTCCGAAGCCGTAAGCACTCCCATCAAAATACAACTCTGGGCGGAAAGTCCCGCTAGTGCCCGCCCCCAAAGAAATCGGATCAAAAACAAATGCATCCTCGTCTCTACCACTGGTACCGACGACACTGAAATTGCCCGTCGTGGACATGTAAATCGTTCCATCACTGGTGATGGAGACCGCATCCACATCCTCGCTAGATGAAGTCGACAGTCCCACATCGCTACCATCAAAGTACATTTCAAAACTTCCTGCAGTGTTGGCCCCCAACGAAGTTTGATTAAAAACGATCATATCTTCATCACGGGAACTCACCCCGTTCACGGAACTGGAACCACTCGTTGAGACCACAAGCCTGCCGTCAGGCGCGAAAGCAATGGAATCGACGTCCTCCCCATTACTACTGAACCCAACATCACTTCCATCAAAGTAAAGTGACCATGTCTGCGTGACGGGAGAGAACCGGACAATGTCTGAATCATCAAACGAAAGCGATGTACCAGTGATAGTACCCGCACCGGTATAGGACATCAGAATGCCACCATCATCCTGAATGTAGAACGCATCCAAAGTCAGGCCACTCGCCCAAGGTGTCCCATCAAAGAAGACTCTAAATTCGCTGCCGTTGTAAGCAACAATATCCTCATTCTGGAACAGAACACCCGCGACACTTCCGTTGTTCTTACGCGAGAAGTAAAAGAGATCATTTACTTCCGAGTCGATGTCTGTGACATCAATTGAGTCACTACCGTCGACGTAACCATCTACACTGGCCGTCACAATTACCGTCTGAGTCCCATCAACCTCACCATCGATTTGCCCTGCAACGTTAAAACTGGCACTCAGTGCACCACTTGGAATCACCACTTCCTGGGGGACAGCTGCCTCACCACTGTCATTACTGGCAAGGGTCACGGTCAAATCAGAGCCCGCCCCCGTATTACGCGCAACTGTTGCGGTCACGGACCCATCCTCGGCCACTTCAGTTGCAGCAATTTCCAGAGTTAAGGTTGGGCTATCGACATCCAGCACAGTAACACTGCCCGTTCCCGATTCGAAACCGGTGGCAGCAGCAGTAATCGTCGCTGTCTGGCTGCCATCTACAAAATCATCGGCAACACCACTGATGGTAAAAGCAACACTCGACTGGCCATCCGGAATCGTCACGGACGACGAAACCGCTGCCTCACCTGCATCACTACTTGCAAGGTTCACCACCAACGCACCTGACGTACCGGTATTACGCGTGATTGTACCAGTCGTGCTTGAGCCCTCATCAATATCGGAAGAGGGAATCGAAATGGTCAGCGAAGCAACCTCATCATCCGTGACCGTCACTGATCCACTATCACCTAAATAGCCTGTAGCATCCACGCTGATCGTAACTGCCTGATCACCGTCAACCAGATCGTCACCTTGCGCAGTAACCGTAAAAGTACCACTCGTCTGACCCGCAGCAATCGTCAAGGTGTTGACTTTAGCTTCGGTCACATCGCTACTGACAATCGTCAACTCAACCGCGTCACCGGATGAATTACGGGTCACGGTTCCTGTCGTCACTCCACCAGACTCACTGATTGCAGCATCAGCCAGGGAAAGACTCAAAGCGGGAGTAGTCGTGTCAACTACCGTGACAGCACCAGACGCACCGGTATAGCCAGAAGAATCAACACTGATCAAAACCTGCTGGTCACCATCTACAAAAGAATCCTCCACTCCTGTGATCACAAACTGGGCTGATGTTGAACCGGATGCGATCGTCACAGTGCCAGATACCGACGCTTCGTTCGGATCACCACTCACCAAGTTCACTGTCAAAGGGGAACCCGTGTCAGTGTTGCGAGAAACAACTCCAACCAAGGTCGATCCTTCGGAGACTGAAGCGGCACCCAGATCCAAAGACAAGGTGGCAATGTCATCATCAGCATTACTAAGAGAAACATCAGCAGGATCCAAACCGCTGTAATTGCTATCTGACGTAACCGCGACACCAAGAACAACCGAGTAGTCCACTGAACCATCTACGACCGAGTCATCTACACCCGTCACAGTGACGGTCTGAGCTTCATTCCAATTACTGGAGGTAAAAGTCAACTGGCTTAAATCAACAGTACCCTCACTCGTGTCACTCGACTCAACACTGAAACTCACATCTGAAACGGGAGCCTCCGTCAGAACGACTGTAAAGTCAACTGCCCCCCCTGCTTCCGTTGTCACGCCAGATGAACTCGGAGCAGAAACCACCACATCACCCGTTGCAGTGATCGGTGGCATCAGGAATTCAATCACCCTATCCATCACAAACGCCTGGTTATTAGGATCACCAGCGCTGGAGCTGATCCCCTCAAATGGCGCAGCCATGAAAACTACCCGGAAATCCTCGCCGCCATAGCCAATCGTATTGAAAGGTTGAGCAGCACTATTTACAGAATTGCGATAGAAAACACCTTCGGCTCCCACAGCGGGTGCCAACGAATCACTCCAGTCCGCGCTAAAGTCAGACGGAAGACTGAAAGTCAAGTTCATACCATCACTGATCGAACTACCACTGACACCTACATATTGACTCAGATTCCGAACATCACTGGTGAATGAAGCAAGCTTCAAATAGTCAGACTGGAAAGACGCACTCACTCCGTTGTAAAGAATGTCCTGCCCCACAAGGAACAAGCCTCCGCCACCGTCAAGGTAACCGGCTAAGGCAGTCTGCTCGGCAGCCGAGACGCCCGCGTCGGTTGCAGAATAATTGAATCCAGTGTTCCAAACCACTACGTCGTAATCACTCAGTTCGGCAGTACCAGGCAATCCCTGTGAAGAAACCTGCCAACTGTCGTACTGTAATGAATTGGCATCAAGAGCGGCTGTGTAGAATCGCTCGTAAGCTGCCCCCTGATCGTCGTCAACAAACAGGATCTCCGGGTTGGGTGGCGGGGGATCGTCATCGATCACCTGCAACGAATCCACACCCGACACATACCCACCAACCGAAGCCGTAATCACTACATTTTGATTTCCGTCGTAGTCCGAATCATCTACAGCATTTATTGTGAATGTCGCGTTTGACGCACCCACTGGAATGGTGACATTTTCAGGAATTGTTATTTCCGAGGTATCACTGTTAGCCAATGCGATCGTGAGTGGTGATGTCGCAAGCGTATTCCGTGAGACAGTAGCAACCGAAACCCCACCTGCTTCACTGATGGAATCCTCAGCAATCACAAGCGTGATCGCAGCAATATCATCGTCGACAACAACAACTGAATCAGAACCTGCTTGATAGTCAGCCAAGCTCGCCGTAATCACTGCAGTCTGGTCACCATCAACGATGCTGTCATCCACTCCAGTCACGTCAAAGGTCACACTTGACTGACCTGCCTCGATGGTAACAACAAGCGGCCCAGTGGCAGCGGTCGCATCGCTCGTACCAATTTCTACTTGCAACGCGGAAGAAAGATCTGTGTTCCGAGTTACGGTTGCCGCGGACACCCCGCCGGCTTCCGAGATCGATGCGGCAGCAATTTCCAGAGTTAAGGTTGNNCCTGATCGTCGTCAACAAACAGGATAGGAGGAGTGGGCGGCAGCACAGCAACCGTTACCGTTGCGGTTGCTGTTTCCTGCTGATCATCAGTAATCGTGTACGTAAAGGTGTCTGTGCCGCTGAAACCTGCATTCGGTGTGTAGGTAACGACTCCATTTAAGTGAGTTGCCTGTCCGTTGGCAGGACTACCCAGTGAAGTGATCGAAAATGATCCATTTTGCGGATCAGAGTCATTTTCAAGCACATTGATTTCTACCGGGGTATCAACTTGAGTTGTCGCCGTATCATTCCCTGCGATAAGAGTTTGTGAACTGGCCACAACGGTACCACTAATCAAGTACTGGCCTCGACTCACAGACTGGTCAAATCCGGTCGGTGGATTCGCGGCCCAGTTCCCATACCCGGTACCATCGATTGCGATGTAGTACGTGCCCGCAGACAAAGAGAGGTCACTGAACGAAGCATTGAGTTCCGTTGCGGGGTTTGACGTCGCAACAACGTTTTGGCCGCTGTCATAAATGGTGGCTAGCACATCAAGGTTCGAGCCTTGATCTCCCACCGGGGTTGCCTCAATTGAACGAGTGAAGCCGACACCATTATTGACGAAGGTCTCCTGCACATAGGAATCGATGGTGAGACTAATCTGGCCTTCTCCGGTTTCGAAAGAAAACCAGTCTTGATCAGCCGCCTGCGAAATGACACCAAATCCACTGACATCTACGAGGTTAGCATCGCTGGCATTAGCACCCTCATTCTCTAACGTGCTAGCAGTGCCAGCGGCTCCACCATGATCGTCAGCTCGGTATCCAAATCCGTTATCGGTGGTGATGATTTGCCAGTCATCTTCATTATTATTGGCTTGATAGTATTGACCAGTATCCCATGTGGTCATGTTGGTGCTGTAACCACTACCCATGATCGGTCCCCACGCAACGTCGCCGGAACCATGACA
>DOPG01000130.1:14303-15356 GCA_003513555.1 Rhodopirellula sp.
ATGATCGGTCCCCACGCGACGTCGCCGGAACCATGACCTCCGTAGTACGCGGCACCTGCCGTGGTGCCGTCATGACTTAGCCCTAACGCGTGGCCTACTTCATGAGTCGTGGCAGCAGAGACTCCAATCGCACTGGTATTGAACACAAATACTGGCTCGTCGACGGAATCATTGAAACTTGTCAGGTAAGCGAAACCTCCGCACCCGCAGTTGTCCCAATCTTCCGTAATAACGACGCGGGATCCCCACTGCGTGTCAGAAGCACCCGTTTTGCTCAAAGCTGCACCGCCCGGATCTTCCGTCGTGACATTAATCTCAAAAGGCGAAAAATCTTCGGCAACCCGCTTCCAAATTCCCTGAATCTGCGCAAGTTCACTATCGGTGAAGCTGGCACCATTTCCCCCTGGGTCATATGCCGGCGAAACGATGCTACTTCTCCCGCTCGCCGCGTTCCATGTTGTTCCCTCAGTTACATGTCCATCAAAATCAAGGTAGATGGTGTGCTCAGCATTGGGCAGGCTATGCAGCAAGAAAGTGTCAGCCAGTGCTGCAGGAGCAGAATCACCTGATGCACTTCCACCCCCGACTATAAAATCGAAAGACTGATCAGGACGCTCAACAAATAAGGTAGACCCCGTAGCCGCAGTGCATGGCCCACAAGCGCACCCGGGCCCGTGAGGCGGATCACCTCCCTCGCCATCACCACAACTGTGACCGCCAAGATTGCTCACGTAGTCTTCATAGGCACCTTCCTGCATGGGACCAAAAGCCGAGTATTGCTGATACTCAGCTGGCGTCATTTCCCAACCACTGTGCCAATGCCCCGGTTCCATCCAGTCAAAGGTGGCGTTTGCAGCCAGTAGACGACGTGACTCCAGTGCTTCGAAAATTCTTTTTCTGAGGGCAGACCTCCGAGTCAACCGGCCTCGCTTAATGGAAGTATGACGCATAATAAATCCCGTGCTCCTTCTAAGAAAAGGCTGGAGGTGGAAGAGCGTTCATCTAGCATGTCGACAGATAAGGGAACCGCATGCTTTTACTCTGCGCGACCGC
>DOPG01000130.1:15593-19809 GCA_003513555.1 Rhodopirellula sp.
CGTTGTCCCGTTAGACTAGCGGTTGCCCGCAAATCGCCAAGTTTTTTATCTACGGATTGTTGTTTTTTCACAAACGACGCGCCTCCTATACTACGCACCCAACCCAGCTTTCCAGTGGTGATACCATTGCAGTGGTTAAACAAGACTCGCCCCCGTTACATCTGGGACCGAGACGCTACAGCAACTGACAAAAAACGTAAGAATTTTGTGGCACACGCGACAATTGGTTTGCGAAGCAATTGCTTACTTATTTCCAGCGTTGCACCAATCTGCAAAAAACGTCAACGCACAACGTGTAACTGCACTAATATCTGTACAGCCCCAAAGCACAACAGCTACCCCCAAACCTCCTGTCGCTGACTCAACACTTTTACATTCCTTTGAGTTTTGAGTGCAGAGCCACCACGTTCGTTGGCTCGCTGCCCCAATTTTCCAACGAAGCACAACTGGCAGGGAAGCAACGGTCAAATTGAGTTTGACAAAAGCTCCTCACACACCCACCAATTCCCTGACACTTCCACAATCCCTACTTCTATGCATCTTCGACTGCCCACTTTCACGTATCTTCTTTTGAGCAGACGCGTTTTATTGCTTGCGTGCCTGTCTACCTGCTTTGCGAGCTTACCAACAGCAGCGGAGACAGTTCGCCAACCGACACCTTTCATTGAGCAGCTGAAAGCTGTTTCCTCGGCGGACTTGGCACAACAAGCTCGACAACGGGGCGATGCGAAACGCGGTGCTTTGATTTTTTACACCACTGCTGCCTCTTGCGTGCACTGTCACACGCAAAGCGCTGATCGAGCGACCACGCAGAGTTCGCCACTGGGACCGGACCTGGCAATCCGCCGAGAAGTATCGGATGCATATTTGGTCGAATCGCTTCTTTACCCTTCAAAAGTGATTCACAAGGACTACCAAACCAAATCGATCTTAACCACCGACGGAGAAGTGGTCGTGGCACTCGTTACCGATGAAGCGGGAGACGAAATTACAGTACGGTCCGCCAACGACCTGGAGAGAACTCGGGTTATCCCCAGAGACGAGATCGAGGCGATCAAGACAAACAGTCAATCTGTAATGCCCGAAGGCTTGGTCGCGACAATTGGCAACCTGCGAGACTTTCTTGATCTATCTCGCTACCTGTTTGAAATTGCAGAGGGCGGCAAGATGCAAGCACAAAAATTGATGCCGAAACCTGAGCAACTTGAATTCAAGGATGATACGCTGAACTTGGATCACGCAGGTATCATCAGCAAGTTCCGAACCCGTGATTTCGAAACAGGAAAAGGGATTTTCCATAGTTACTGCTTCAATTGCCATGGAGACGATGGCAATTCACCGTCGCTTCCCACTGCACGCGCTTTTGGAACAGATAAGCTGCGGTTTGGCTCTGACCCATTCGGAATGTTCATGACCTTATCAAAGGGAAAGGGACTCATGGCTGCCATGCGACACTTGACTCCAAAAGAGCGATATCAGGTTGTGCATTACGTTCGCGAACAATTCATGAAGCCCTCTAACCCTGACTATTTCAAGGTCGACAAGGAATACTTGCAGAGTCTTCCCAAGGGAACACGCAATGGTTCCGAGCAGCCCGAAATCCAGCGTGATTATGGCAGCACACTGGCCTCACAACTGGGGCGTGAATACAGCAGCGTTCTTAATGTCGATCTCGGGGACACCACCATTGCCTATGACCTGCACTCGATGGATCAAGCAGCAATTTGGAACGGTGGCCTTGACCTCACGCAAACGCAACATGTTCGTGATCGTGGTGAAGGTACAGTCATACCGGCGGGCAACGAGATCGAAGAATTTTCCGGGTGGCGATGGGGGCATGAGGGTTCGCTCGACTATCCGCGAGTTGATCTGTTACCACGTGGTCCCATGCCGCAAGACTGGATGGACTACCACGGACATTACAACCACGACCAGAAAGTCGTATTAAGCTACTCCATCGACAAACGGCAGATTCTCGAGTTTCCAGCCCAAGTAGATAGCGGACTAAAGCACACGATGGAAATCATGGCTGGCGTTCCGCTGGTCCTATCGGTCGGAAAACAACAGAACATTTCCGATCCACAGTCTGATTACACCGTTCACACTACGATAGGCTCAATTACTGCAGGGTGGGATTCAATTGAACCATCGGCAGGAATTGCCAAGAGCAGGCAGATCAGTCCAGCGGAAAACTGTTTCATCATCAGCTACCAATACGACGGCACCAGCATCGTCAAATACACAGCCGCCGCGGTAACCGGCGACACCGCCAACGCAAAGTGGGAAATCGATAAGAAAAGTCGGTTGTGCCTGCTGATTCCAGAAGACCAACAAACTCGCAACATCACGATTCATCGGTCCCAGGGGCATCATGCAAAGTCGCTTAGCAAGTGGCTTGCCTCGGTCCAGGTCACAACACCAGAAAGCCATGCGTCTGCCTCTGCCCTGACATCCGGTGGCCCACTGCGTTGGCCTCAAATATTGCATACTGTCGGCTACCAAGGTTTGGAGCAAACAGGGTACGCATTGGACACTCTGACACTTCCAGAATCGAATCCCTGGAATAGCTGGTTTCGAACCTCAGCGTTTGATTTCTTTCCAGATGGTCGTATGGCACTATCGACCTACGGCGGTGACGTCTGGATTGTGTCCGGCATCGACCATGAACTCACCGACATTCGCTGGAAGCGATTTGCGGCAGGCCTGTACGAGCCGTTTGGAGTGAAAGTGGTTGACAACCACATCTTTGTCACATGTAAGGACCGGATCGTGAAGTTGCATGATCTGAATCAGGACGGAGAAGCCGACTTCCATGAGAGCTTCAATGCCGACACGGATGTGTCTGTCAATTTCCATGCCTTCAACTTTGATCTCCAGACAGACCGAGCCGGGAATTTTTTCTACAGCAAAAGTGGCCACGGTGCGGATTCAACACTGCCCGGTGCGGTTATCAAGATATCCCCCGACGGTAAAAGACGGGAAGTTTTTTGCACAGGATTTCGCACACCCAATGGGATGGGCATGCTTCCTGACGGACGACCGACTGCAAGCGACAATCAGGGACAGTGGACACCAGCATCAAAAGTAAGTTTGCTAAGACCCAATGGGTTTTATGGTTGGGTTCAAACGTATTCCATCCCAGGCATGTGGGAACCGGGAGGTGGAACCATCGACATTAAAAATGTCGTGCCTCCTTCATCTTTTGATCCTCCCCTCATCTGGATGCCACAGGATTTCGACAATTCATCCGGCGGGCAACTTTGGGTCGACGACAAACGTTGGGGCCCACTTTCCGGCCATCTGCTGCACACAAGTTTTGGAAAGGGCTGGATGTCCTACTTGATGATTCAGGATGTCGAGGGGCATAGCCAAGCAGCGATTGCAAAACTTCCATTTGACTTTCAAACCGGAATCATGCGTGCCCGCGTCAATCCCATTGACGGGCAGGTCTATGCCACTGGTCTTCAGGGCTGGAATGGTGGCGGACGATCCGGGTTACTGGACGGCGGACTACAAAGGGTTCGCTACACCGGTAAACCCTGGCAAATGATCACCGAATGCAAGGTTGAGAACGACGGCTTACTGATTAAATTCAACTTCCCTCTTGAGCCAAACACCGCCAGCGACATCAGATCTTACAAAGCCGAACATTGGAATTATCGTTGGCGGAGCAGCTATGGTTCGGATCGCTACTCGCCCCTGACCGATCAACCTGGCACTGAGCCAATCAAAATCGAGTCTGTGACATTGGGAGCAGACGGCAAGAGTGTGAAGCTGAACATCCAGGAAATGATCCCTGTCGACCAAGCTCATATAACATTTCACTTGAAAACCGGGGACGGAACTGCTTTCGCCGATGAACTTTACTGGACGATCAACCACGTCCCAACCAGATAACACACGGCAAGAGATTGTCAGCCCCCATTGGTATGACCACCTCAATACATAAGCAGGACTTTCAACACTCCATAATTACCCAGTCCAAAAAGGCCAAGAACTTGCCAACTCCTAAAGCCACTCGCCGACAGTTCCTGTCAACCGGTATGACCGCAACCGCAGCACTGCCAATCATGGCAAGCCCGTTGATCCTGAACGCCGAAAACAAATCCGGCACGAGAGCCCCTGTTGTTGGGTCCGGCGAACATACCTACCGCGTGATTCATCATTGGGGTCGAAACAGCTTGCCTTCGACTCATGACTACGGCAATTCATCGCA
>DOPG01000210.1 GCA_003513555.1 Rhodopirellula sp.
AGCTCTTCGTAAGTTGATGCCAGGTTCACAGGCGTAGCGGTCGTTCCGATGCCTGCAATAAAATCTGTATAGCTCGAATGTTTGTCGAACACAGCTTTAGCTTGATCGCCAGTTTGCTGGTGAGCTTCATCCACCAACACAAAGTTGGTGAACGGGAAACTGTGATACGCACTGCCAAGTCGAGCAGCAACCGTCTGCAACTGACAGACCTGAACCTGTGCGGTTGGGTCTGCCATCATCGGAAGGTCACTTGCAATCACTCCAACGCTTATTCCGTGACTGTGTAGCACGTTGATTATCTGCTGCGTGTTTTGCTTCCGGCATGAATAGACCGCAACAGTCTTGCCCTTAGAGATTGCTCCCTTAATGAACTCGACCATCACTACTGTCTTTCCAGAGCCACACGGCGCAACATTGCACCACCATCTCACGCCCCGTCGAAACAGGTCGCGGTTGGCTAGGTCAATCCTTACCTGATGAGGCCAAAGCGTCATGCTCATGCTGAAGCTGCTATTTCTTCGAGGGCTTTGATGTGAGGTGCAGCTTGGTCGCTTGCCAGAAGATTGCTGAATTGCAAACGAAGCGATCTCAAGCGATCAGTGATGATTTCCTTAGCTCGCCTTTCAACGTCATCAAGACCGTCATCCTGTTGACCATTGGGCAACGACCCTTTACCACTGGAGGGGGGTGTTGTGGCGAATGATTCAGGACGAACCTTCTTCTTTGCCTTAGAGAGAACGGAAGCTGTTACGTTCGAGTTCTTTTCGCTTGCAAGCTCAATGGCTTCATCCAGAACGGCTGGCAAGTCCTTGTCAGTTACATCACCAAGCTCGCGAAGCTGACGCTCATTCATCGGCAGCTTTGACACCACCGCAGCGTCACAAGATTCTGAGATACGCTTCTTTGTTTCTGCTGCACTGATCTGCCTGCTAACCCAGCTACTGCTGAAGTTCAGCTCACTCTTGCAGTAAGAAGTGAAGTCGATGTACCCCTTCGCTGCGTACAGAGACTGATCCCTGATTGCGACGAGCGATTGTGCAACGCTCTCCACCCCGTCCTTAATCATCTGCTCTTGCACAGTAAGTGCTTTGAGCTTCGATGTGTCTGCCACTGCCTTGTTTGGCTTCTTCAAAACTGCCATGTCCTAACTCCTTGTTATTTAATCCTGATTCCACAAACGGTCTTTCCTGCGAATCGCACGTTCTCATCGACGTACAGATGCACTTTCTGGTCTGCCCAGTCCTTCACATTGGTTCCAAACTTTGCCACCAGTGTCTTTCTGTTGATGCTGTTCAGTACCAGTTGTTTCTTCTTTCCTTTGAGGGCCAACGTGTAGACAACATCCTCACGCCGACCCTTGTCGAACTCCACGTTCTTGTGCTTCAAGCACTTCTCAATGCTGACTGGAACATCTCCCAGTCCCATCAAGTCCTCACTAGCAAGCCACGGGCTGTCCTTCATTTCAGAAGTCCGCCCCTCAAATACCTCGCCCTTTGGTTCTTTCTTATTCATCAAAGCCCTCCAGCTCGTCTTCTGCCTCAACGTCCCACGGTTCCACCGCAAGGAAGTTGGATTCAGTAGTCCAACGATCATCCCAGTCGTTGCTCTCTTTGCATCGTTTCAGTTCTTTCAGCAATCTCATGTAGTCTTCGCCTGCTCGCTCTCGACTGATCGCGTCATACTCGTACTGAGCGACTCGGTAAGGCCAAACACTCTCCACTGCCCAGAAGACAAAACGGACAGGTAGGCCGGTTAGATGAGCGAGCCCGCTCGAATAGTGAGCGTCCTGCTGGTAGTAAGCGAATCGCTTGGCGATCTTTGACCAGTTCTTTGGGTCTGGCTTCTCAGTGATCTTGAGGTCGTAGCACAGAATTTCGCTTCCGGTGTTGTAGGCGAAGTCAGGACAAGCACGGCAGTCGAGCCCCGTAGTGTTGTCAGTCCAAAAGATTGGTTCCTCAAACTTTGTTCCTTCACGACCAAGCAACGAACCCAGCGGGTGTGCCTCGATTGAGTTGCATATCTCCATGATGCGTTTGAAGTCGTCGTCCTTCACAACGATCTTTCCTTGGCCTTCCATCAACTCACGAAATTCTTTCGCTGGTTTCGGATTCAAAGCCCCGTTGCTTTTGAAGCAGTCTTGAGGGTAGTGAGTCAGAATCTCTGCTGCCTCAACTTTCTCAAGCATGATCTGATGAACCACCTGACCAATCGCCACGTTGGTCTTGCCCATCATTCCGGGGACTCCACGGTCCATGCTTATGTACCAGTGCCAAAACTTCCGCTTGTCGTCGCGAAAGTGCTTGAGCATGGTGTTGCTTAGCCGTGAAAAGTCGGTGTGGTAATTCTGGTCGATTGGCATTTCTTGTTTCCTACTTTGGTTCCGTCTTTGTCGATTCTTGAAATTGAAATTTGCCGTGGTGCATCGCAGAAAATCTTCACCCTCCGATGCCCGCTCGCCCTCTCGACAAAAATTTTTATGTCTCCGTCTGGCGTTTCGAGAAGGATTCCTTCGCCGTCCGGTCTAGTCAGTACAAGCATTTGCTACCTCGCTTAGTGAAATTTCCCTTACTGATGCTCCATCCTTGCCTGTCCACTGCTCGGCGTAATCTGACACAGGTTTCGACGCCCTGATCTTCCGGCACTCCCTTGCGATTTCTTCAGGCGTTGGAACAAAGTCAACGGCTCGGTTCCATGCAGTGAGTCCACAGTTGGCAGACAGCTCCGCTCGGTCATAGCAATGACCATCGCTGCCAATTACCAGAAACTCACAGATCAGCTCACCGTCCTCGCAGACCGTGACGCAGGTGAAAGGCTTCCGTGGATAGACACCAATCCGATTCAAGAATGCAGACTGGCAATAATTTGTAGAAAGATGCTTCCTGCTCTTTGTGGCCGACCACCGTACAGAGCGGCTACCCCTGTCGTCGTAGACAATCCCATCGAGAGAATCGAACCGTGCGTCTGACGATGCTTCGTCAAACAGCTTCCAGCTCTTGCCTCTGTAAGATAGCTTTGAAACAAACGTAGTCCGTTTCTCCACCTGTGCCTCCATTCCTGTGTTGAGTCCTTAACACTGAGGCTCACCCAACTACTCACCTAAACCGCTATCCGAGCGTCAGGTGATGATTGAAAGCTGGGTGTGATGGAGTTGAAACGCAGGTTTTTAGCAGCCCTTCGCAAATTTTTGACAGCGCGGCCTCACTGGAACGGAGGTTGCTATCAAAAGAAGGTCGTAAAAACGAATCAACTCACCACTTGCCTCACCCACGGATCATTGCGATGTCCAACGGTGGGGTCAACAGGTGAAACGAAAAAATAAAAAAATAACCCGGTGCTATCAAACACCGGGTCTTGGAAGATATGCGAACGGTTAGCGTGGTGACTGGAAATCACTTGCCCCTCACGGGGTAGCGGGTTCGACTCCCGTGTCTTCCGCTATTGAGAAGTAGGTAGAAGAGAAGATTCATTAGGAAGTTTAGCAGCGTAGAGTGCAGATGCGGTTCGCTCTGCGTTGCTGTGAACGTAGTACGTCATCGTCGTTGTGATGGACGAATGGCGCATGAGAATACGGAGTACATCAGGCATCACTAACGGCGCGTATCTCGCCCCATAACTACGTCTGAAGTCATGTGCGCTCGCGAATTTGATTCGGTTGGCTTTTCGAGAAACGACAACATTAGCTTGCTTACCTGCAAGACTGATTCGCTTCCCGACTGTCTTGACCGACATGCTGTCACCTTTGCTCAGAGTCCATTTGAAGACGCACCCACGCCGTTTGTTTGGAGGAACAGAACGGAGCAATTCAACGAAATCGGGAGTCATTGGGAGGGTTCGATCCTCTCCTGCTTTTTCCGACTCACCACTAATAAAGATCATTGGCCGCGCCGCATCAAGATCAACGATCCAATGCTTGCCCGGTTCTTCGCTCCAGTAGAAATTGAAGGTTTCACCAAGCCGGAACCCACTCCTCCACAAAGACTCAAGATTCCAAGCCCATCGTTCCGCAAACTTCTCCCCCACAATGGATGGAAGCTGCATCGAAATACGTTCCGCCTCCTCACGGGTAAGCGGTCGGCCACGCGCGGGATTTTTAATACGTCCAATCGGCGGTGGCTCTGGCCGTTTGTCAATCACGTGGACAGACTTAGCCCACTTGAGCGCGCTGAGAAGGTGGTTCCGGTAACACTGGATGGTCGAAGGACTCCTGCCCTCCTCCCTGAGCCGCAGTGCAAACCGGACAAACGCCTCCTCATCCAGATCGGACACCCAATCTATCTCCGGGCAGAGCTGACTAAGCTTGCTCGCAGCGGTATTAAACGCTTCCATCGTCCGAGGCGCACCATGCTTCAGATGTTCCGCGCGGTATCGACGGCAAAATTCTCGCCATCCATTAACCTCGCGGTCCTTTTCCGTTGCCTGCTCACCAAGCTCACGGTCAATTTGAGCCAAAAGCTCCAAAGCCCTTCGCTCGGCGTTACGCCTTCGCGATTCTTTAGTAGCCCTCTCCCCTACTTTTCCCTCGCTAGTTGTGAAGCGAAGGTAGTATGGTCCTGTTCCTTTTCTCCGAATCAGCTTCCATGCAGTGATGTATTGAAACATTCCTGCTGCTTTTCCACCGCGAGCCTGAATTGCTTTCCAGATACCAACCTTTTAGCGCCCAGTCGCACAACTGGACAGTTGATCTGCTCCAACAACCGCTCAACGGTTCGTGCTTGCTTGTACCCCAATGCTTCAGAAAGCCCTTGGAGCGTGTATGTCTTAGTGTCCTCAATGAAACCCATTCGGCCTCTTCCCTGCTTATCACAAGCAAAGACTGAGATACGCAATACACGGCAAGTTGCACTCGACCATTCCTTGTGGTTGAAGTGTGATGATCGGGAGGTGACTCGCACTCGCCTCCCGGTCAGCCGCTTTTACTGTATCACGGCCAACAATCCTTTGTATAAGTGGACACAATGACACCATCGGTCAAAAACGATGATACTAATGTCCCGCCTGTTTTTAATGCGACTATTATGTCCATTAATGCACGCAACAAAACAGTAACGAATTGCAGCATTTTGTAACAAATGTGTAACCAGCGCAGAGAACAAAGATTGCAATAAGAAAAATAAAAAAACCACCCTGCCGAATGAACGACAAGGTGGCTCGTTTGTTTGTTCCCCTTGTTGAAAGGAACAAGAGCATCTTACCAATCCACACCCGTAAAACAATCCCCATCGCAGAAGATCGGAGTACATTCCCCAACCCAAGCTCCAACAACATTGAAGTCGAAATACTCCCTCGCCTCCAAATAATCCATCCCATCACGCTCGCAAAGTATCTCAATGCAACTATCCGTGTCGTAAACCAGTACCTCAACCCCACCGCTGCCCAATCGACACGCCGTCCCCACCTCCGCACCCTCGAAACCATCTGCCTTTAACATAAA
>DOPG01000354.1:0-1894 GCA_003513555.1 Rhodopirellula sp.
ACCGAGATCCCTCGGTCTTGCAAGTAGCGGTTAGCATATTGGGGGCTCTCGCGTAGGATCACTCGGCTTATCGCTTCCAATGACGCAGCAGAGTCGCGTTGCGCGCTTCCGGATTTGCTCACCTGCTAAATTCGAAACGACACCCTGCTCCCGTCCCGCAGAAAAACCCAAAACCATGACTGAAGATCAACCAGCCAAATCGCATGTGCAGCAGCCCGGCTATGATACTGAAAATGTATCACACAGTCCGGGATTGAATGGTTGTACGCAAGCGGCCATCGGATTCGGCCTTTTTTCAGTCGTCCTTCTTTGCATCGCTGCCGCTGGCGTTTATTGGCTGGTGCAAAATGCACGTGGGATAGCCGCAAACCTGGTGACCCCCGCCATACAGAACATTGTTTCACAGATGGAGATTCCCGCAGAACAGAAAAAGCAGATCTCCACCAGAATCAATGAATTGGGGCGGGATTTTAAAAACCAAAAGATTGGCGTCAATGAATTGGAGAATATTCTAAAGGGTGTTGCCAATAGTCCGATTTCTGGCGCAGCTGCGACTATCTGGTTTACCGATCAATACATTTCGAAATCAGGCATGACCGACTTCGAAAAACAGGATGCGACCTTGACTGCAAAGCGTTTCGCTAAAGGTCTGCTGGATAAAAGCATCAGCAACAAAGAAGCGAACGAAGTCATGGAAATGCTTAGCGAGGAGACAACCGACGGGCAAACGAGCTTCAAAGATACAATCACAGATAAGGAATTGCGGCTCATTATCTTGAAGATGAAAAACGCTGCTGATAGCGGAGGTGTCCCACCGGACGTACCCGACATTAATTTTGCAGATGAGTTCGACCAGGTCGTGGCCGCTGTTCTCATGGGGAAGGCAAAAACCGCTAGCCCAACGGCGTCGGCGGCTTCCGGAGAACCCGCCACAACCAGGGATGACGATGGCACCGCATCGGCGGACCCTCAAGCTGCACAGTGAGTTAGCCCCCGAATTCGAATTGCCGCCTTTTTCAGACACGCGGTAACTCCGCACTTCAACGCCATCAAAGCCAATGGCTTTAGAACCGGGGGTAGAAACGCACAATTGAAGCAAACGTGGCCCAGACCCCCTATTTTGACGAACACCGCGATTTGCCTCCCTTTCTAGGATGCATCACACATACACGCAGCTCCCGTGCACTACAGTATTGGGCGGCCAGCCCACCCCACCCTGAACACGAGCACCGCTGTGAGCATAGAATCTGTAACCACTTGGTTGAATCAACCATCCACGCAAGACGCCTTCAAAGCAATGTTGCCCAGCGTCCCCATCGCTATGGCAATACTGTTCCACGCGGTCCTCACCCGCACCCGTCGGCCAAGTAAGACGCCGCCAAACCCGACCAAAAGGTCCGAAGCAAGAATCCGCTAGGAATCAAACGACTTGGACCCAGTCTGAGTACAACTCGCGGTGAATGATTAACGCCCCCTCTGGCATTACGCTAAATTAAACTCCGGCTGCGAGTACAAGCCTGCAGGTCTTTGGCTAATCTTCTAACACCAGCGGTTTCCAACCACTTGCACCAGAAACAACTTGGACTCCCCTTCACTCCATGCACCCTAACTATCGAATAAACATGGCTGTCTTTCCCAATGCGAATCCTCATAAACCTATTGGAATGGTCACACTTATGTTGTTGTTGGCGGGTTGTGGCTCAACAGACAGTAGCCCCCAGTCATTGGAGCCTGTCACCAACTCGATTGGGATGCCTTTCTTGATCGTCCCTCCCGGAACGTTTCGCATGGGGTCCAACAGTGGCAGCGCCAACGAACGGCCCGTTCACGAAGTGACCATCAGTAAGCCTTTCGCATTAGGCGTAACGGAAGTTACCGAACAGCAATACACCAA
>DOPG01000354.1:2103-6539 GCA_003513555.1 Rhodopirellula sp.
CAGCAATACACCAAAGTGATGGGCAAGAATCCTAAGTTCACAAGCCCCGCCAATGCGATCAACTCTTTATCTTGGAACCAAGCGAATGAGTTCTGCCAAAGGTTGTCAATGTTGCCTGAAGAAAAAGCAGCGGGACGCATCTATCGTTTACCCACCGAGGCTGAGTGGGAATATGCATGTCGAGCTGGAACCGATACTGCTTACAGCTTTGGCGATGACCCAACCGAGGTCACGACACATGCTTGGTATAACCGCAACAGCGGGCAAGACACCCACCCACCAAGCCAAAAGCCCCCGAACCCTTGGGGGTTTTCGGACATGCATGGAAACGCTTGGGAGTGGTGTCATAATTGGCTCTATGACTACCCCGACACCCCGGAAACAGATCCAGCGGGACCGCCGACAGGAAAATTACATGTCTTGCGCGGAGGCGGATGGTTCCACCGCGAACCTGATTGTCGTTCCGCTTCGCGGTTTACAGAGGACCCAAACTCTCCCACCAAGTATACTGGTGGATTTCGAGTAGCTTACACCGTCCGCTAAACCGCCCTAGACTGTCAGTGAACAGTCATTCGGAAGGTGGAATGTTCCTTTTGTTGAGAGTGGGGCACGATAAGCCCAGCCAATAATCTTGCTTTATTGAGCTCCGTGTCAGTGCCTCGGCGGTTGGGGGACAATGGTACCGTTGAGGTTGCATGTTGCTATGGAAGGAATTGTGCATGCTTGGTTTTACGGAATTAAAAAACGCCAGCACATTTTAAACTGAGGTGTTTCGGTTAACGTGTACGAGCACTGACAGGGCAGGATTTAAAGCAACAGACTTGGAAGGTGTTTGCCTGACAACAAACTTGAATTCTCTCGCTGCGCGTTACAGGTAAATAGGCGAATCAGGAACCCAGCGTGTAGGTGTCTGCACAAAGGCTAAAGCAGTTTTTGCATGACTGCCGTGCCTTACCAACAAAGGTTCCACCACGAAATTGTCTTGGGCTTGAGCATGCGTCGTGCAATGGTAAGAAAACGCCACTTCGAGGCCGTGAACGAAAAAATCCCTTGTCGAAATGTCTACTTTAGGAGAGGCTGGAAGGCGTTGACAGCGAGAATGGCATTACGAGTTGCATTGCTTGCTGAGACCGGATGCCGTTCGATAAGCAGGCAGGCTGCCTAAACGCAAGTTGGATTTGCTCGGTTAACTATGTACGCAGCGTTGTATGGTTTCGCAAAGCAAAGGGCATGGGACTGGTGGTCAAACCAGAATGTGATTGAGCTGTGTGGCTTCTGTTAGTAGAATGCACATTCCGTTAAGAGGAGGGACGGGACCGGTAAGTGCAAGGCTTCAGCTTCAATGCTGTCGCTGCTTTCGGTTCGGGAAGTCGGAAATTGAAATGATGCTTCCCGCCGGCACTACGTGCCAACGCCCTCCTTTCCATCGCGCCTCCCACGGAGACACGGATTGCATCCCGCCCGCAGCCTTCTATTTGTCACGATTCTGTGCCTGATTTGTAACTTTTCCAGAGTTGATAACGAGCTGGAAGCATCCGAGTCCACTGGCACGTTTCAACGGCAGATCAAACCCATTTTGGATCGGTACTGCACTCAATGTCACGATGCCGAAGTCACTAAGGCAGATCTGCGCCTTGATAATCTCGACCCCAATTTTGGTGGACCGCAGGCAGAGACTTGGCATGACGTCCTCAATCGTGTTTCGATTGGTGAAATGCCTCCCCAAGATGGCGAAGAACTTCCAACGCCCCAACGTCGCAGGTTAGTTGACTGGATCCGAACCAGTCTGGCGGCGAGGGAGGGAGCGACACGCACGGGCGGGCAAACAGTCGCCAGACGTTTAACACGGTACGAGTACAACAATACCTTGCGTGACCTTACCGGGATTGCACTCGATTACTCGGCCGATTTGCCCCCCGATTCAAGTTCACCGAATGGATTCAAAAATAATGGTTCGGTGCTCGGGATTTCAGCGATACAAATGGAGTATTACCTTCGCGCGGCCCGCAGGGCGATGGCGAAAGCCATCGTGAGCGTTCCGGCCCCACAGGTGCACGTGCACCACTTTGAAACGTCTTCACCCTCGAACGCCCCCAAGGTCAAAACGCCCGTGGGGAATCGAATGGCGCCGGGTGGTCGGTTCTTCGGGAAGATGCTTGAATACCCCCGGGAGGGTGAATTCATTGTTCGCGTCAAAGCCAGTTCAGTCATCCCTGACGGGCAAGGCATTCCGCGAATGCAGCTAAGTCTTGGCCTAAGATCCGATACGGTGTCGCCTACCAAGTTGCTGGGCGAGATCGATGTTTCCAATCCTGAATCCTCACCCGAGGTTTACGAGTTTCGTGGTCGCATGGAGGAATTTCCGCTACCAGGGCACAATCCAAAGTTCCCAGGGCTCACGATCATCATCTCCAATGCGTACGACGATGGGCTGCCGCCCGAAACAGCCATTACCTACCCCATTAACAAGTTCACGCGGGACCAGGCAAAGCAAATTGTTTCCCGAGCTAAGAAGAGACCGCTTGTTGTTCCTAATTCTGGAACATTGGTTTCGGGTAAGAATGTCAAGCTGGAGCGTGAGCTTGTCAAAAATGCACAGTCGCTGCAGAAGAATATTGAAGAGTTGCGACTTATTGACCCAGACACGGATGCTAAAATCGATTTAGCTTGTCGCCTTTTCGACGCCAGAAATGCCACGAAGAAGCTCTACAATGCTTTACGAGCACTTGGCAAAGCGAATAGCCTCGAATACGCCACCCTGGTGGATACGTTTGAACGTGAGAATGCAGCGAAGATTCGGGACCACCAAACGGTCTTGGCAAAGTTCAAACACCTGACCCCGCTGGATCGTCGAGACAAGGCAGGGATACGTGCGCTGCTTCCCCCTGAACCAGCTAGGTCGACGCTGGTGCTTGAAAGTTTGGATTTCGAGGGCCCTGTTTACAGTCAGTGGCCGCCAGCAACACATCAGAGTTTGTTGCCACAGTTGCTCGATGAGAAACAGTCGAACGGCGCGTCCGCTGAATCAGAGGGACCTGCGAGGGAGCGGGCGAGAGCAGAACACGCAATTGAAGGATTCATGACGAAAGCATTTCGCAGACCCGTTAATGAGGGAGATGTTGCCTATGTCATGAACTTCTATGATGAAATTCGACCCAGATCTAAAAAGTTTGAAGAGGCGATTCGTGAAGCGTTCGTGATGATTCTTGTCTCTCCGGAGTTCCTGTATCAATTCGTGCCAAACGTTAAACAAGGCCCACGTCCACTCACGCCTCATGAGCTGGCAACCCGCCTCTCATACTTTCTTTGGTCAACTACTCCAGATGCTGAACTGACGGCACTTGCAGACTCGGGTGAACTGAGCAAGCCGACTGTCATCGCGGAACAGGTGGAGAGACTTCTTAGATCCTCACGATCCAACGAATTCGTGGAACACTTCACCGATCAATGGCTTGACTTATCTGGTATCGATCGTGTTGCAGTAAATCCAGAATATTACCCGAATTTCGAAGACAACCTGAAGACTTCGATGCGAGGCGAAACTCACGCTTTTTTTGGGGAGCTTCTTCAGCAGAATTTGAGTGCCTTGAACCTGATCGACTCCGAGTTTTTGATGTTGAACGCCGTTTTGGCAAAGCATTATGGTGTGAAGGGTCCCAAGGGTGGCGTGTTTGAACGTGTGACGGTTCCTACTGGGTCTTATCGCGGTGGCCTTCTCACGCAAGCCAGTGTCTTGCTATTGAATTCCACTGGTGAGGACTCTCATCCGATTCGTCGTGGTGTTTGGCTACGCAGCCGGTTACTTGATGATCCGCCAGCGCCGCCTCCCCCTGATGTGCCCGAGTTGGAATCAGACTCGGCGGATGCAGCGAGCCGTACGGTTCGTGAACAACTTGAACATCATCGTAGCCGAGAAGCCTGCAATGACTGTCATCGTGGCATCGATCCTTGGGGAATCCCGTTTGAAAACTTTGATGCCATTGGTAATTACCGGACTGAAGCCATTCGTGTCATACCACCGAGGCGAAAAAAGATTGGCGTTAGCGTCTCCACCAACAGTGTACTTCCCACGGGAAAAAGCATTAATGATATTAATGACCTGAAATCCTATCTGCTAACATCCGAGAAACGCAGGTTCTCGAGGGCGTTAGTATCACGGTTGCTTGAGTACAGTACCGGGCGCGAGATCAGTTTTGCGGATCGGAATGACATTGAGAAGCTAACAGATCAATTTGAATCTGATGAGTATCGTTTGCGTGATTTGATTGGCGCAATCGTACAGTCTGAAGTATTCCAAACAAAGTAAGCAAATCGAAGGCGTGTGATGACGAAAAAATCTTGGCAGCTTGATCGCAGGACGCTACTTCGTGGTACCGGTGCAACGATGGCCTTGCCCTGGATGGAGGCCATGGCGTGGGGTAAGAACAGCACAGAGA
>DOPG01000083.1 GCA_003513555.1 Rhodopirellula sp.
TCCCAGCATGGGGCCATCTTTTACCCATTTGTTCAGGGCTTCCAGTGAGTCTCTTGTGCTCTGTAAATTGAGCTGGATCATCCCCAGTAATCTGTTGGGCCAACGCTCCAGTGGCTCCAGGACGAGTTGGGGCTGGGTCCGCAGCAGGTTTTCCAACGCCGGGTCGGTGGTCGTGCCGATTCCCACATGGGCAAAGTAGCATAGCTTTTCAAAATGCCCCAATTGGATCGCTGGCATCGATCTTTCAATGTCTTTGATCAAATTACGACAGCCATCGGTTCCCGGGTGTGAGAAGGCTGGTGTGAAGTAGGAGTCCCAGATTCGGAAATCGCGAAGGGTTTCTGATGGCGGTAATCCAAAAGTCATTTGCACTAACTTGGTTGATTTTGGCGAGATGTATTTCGCGAATTTTGAAAATGCTTCGCATTCTCCTGCATGATGATTTTGACCTCAGCGGCGGGGATGCCCGTCTCAAGCATTCGTATGCAGGCCGCTTCCGGGATCAGGAATGGCGAGTGAGTTCCGTAAAGAACGCGGTCGATACCAATTGAATTCACTAGTGTCGCCACGCCATCTGTTCCATCTACTCGTGATGTATCCAGTGTGAGTCGGGGAATGGATGCGAGATTTTTTAAATCAGATGCGGAGGGTCGGCAGTTCAGAATTTGAACTCTTGCGTGTGGGATTTGCTGCATCCATTGTTGCAGAGGTCGAGGATCGACATTGGGAGCCTGTATCGATGTGGATTGAGTGCGTGTGTCTTCCATCGCCATCACCACCTGCACGAACCCGCCCAGTTTGGTTGCGGTTACAAGTAGCTCACCAAATACTGCATCATCCAATGCATAGCCATGGTAACCGGGAAGTAGTCGGATACCGGGCATTCCAAATAGGCCCAAGCACAGATTGAGATCATATTTCCAATCAGGAAGAGTTGGGTTGACCGCGCCCACAGGGATGAGTTCTACGCGACTTTGACAGGCTTTCAGCAATCGTTCGTTAACAGTCCGCAAGTCGCGATGCAGGAGCGCTTCGAAACTACCCGCCCATGCCTCGGTAATGCCCAATTGCTGAAACTTCGCACACAGTTCATTGACCCCATCAAGAGGGAGGCGTCGGAACGGCCAGTGAAACAGGCTAACGTTCGTGTCGATAACCTTTGATGGCATGGACAGACGGGGACTGACGTTGGGTGGTACGGGCATGGTCGCCAATGTCTCGCCTTCGTTCGCTGACACCATGGAAGCAGTGCCTGCTGCTAAAGCTCCATGTATCAATTCACGTCGATCAAGGGTCATCAGTTGTTCCCGAAAAACTAGGCCAGAATGTCATGCACCACAGTGGGGATATTCACACCTGTCAGTCGTTCTTCGAGCCCACTACGGCGGAAGAACAGTTCCTGATGGTGCAGACCAAGCAGATGCAGGATGGTGGCGTGAAAGTCATGAACGCTGACGGGATTTTCAATGACTTTGTGTCCAAAGTCGTCGGTTTTACCGTACGATAATCCACCTTTGACACCTCCCCCAGCCATCCAAGATGAAAATGCCTGCATGTTGTGGTCACGTCCGGTGTAAATGTTACCGGACCGTTGTGAAGTTGGTGTTCGTCCAAATTCGCCGCCCCAGATAACCAGCGTGGTGTCCAGTAGGCCCGTTCGTTTTAGATCTTTCAGCAGAGCTGCAACTGGTTTGTCGGTTCGCTCACAGATGGCTCTGTGGTTTGCGCCCAAGTCCACGTGACTGTCCCATGGTTGTTCTTCTAGGAAAATTTGCACAAACCGGACGCCGCGTTCGACGAGTCGTCGGGCCATAAGGCAGCGTTTGCCATACGAGTCGGTATTCGCCTCGCCCACGCCATACAGACGCAGGGTTTCTGCATTTTCGCGGTTCAAGTCCAGAGCTTCGTTGGCTGTCAGTTGCATCCGGGCAGCAAGCCCGTATGACTCAATGCGTGCATCAAGATCCTGGCGGTGGGGGCGTTTTGAACGGTGGATCTTATCAAGTGTTTTTAACAACTCACTGGCAGTTGCAGATACATCTGCAGGTTGTTTGTATTGCTTGCTGAGATTTAGGATGGGCGATCCCGTCGGGCGAAAGGGAGTGCCTTGGTAAACGGGAGGCAAAAAGCCTGCGGTCCAGTTTCGTGTTCCGTTTTTGGGCAAGCCCAGTGGATCTCCCAGCACGACGTAGGCGGGTAGGTTCTGGTTCTCTGATCCGAGTCCATAGGCGGTCCATGCACCCAACGTCGGGTAGCCCATGAAAAGTCTGCCGCTGTGGATCTTGTACAACGCATTGTCATGGTTGGGGTGGTCGGTCCACATCGAATTGATCAGGCAGATGTCATCGACCATTTTTGAAGTATAAGGAAGCGTATCTGCCATCCACATACCAGATTCGCCGTGTCGTTTGATGGGATACTGCCCCCCCATCATTACACCGATGTCGGTAACGCTTGTGTTGCCAATTTCTTCGACGCTACCCGGATACGGCTTGCCATCCAATTTGGCTAATTCCGGTTTGGGGTCGAACAGGTCCATCTGGCTTGGACCGCCGTTCATGAATAGCTGTATGACCGAGGTCGCGGTGGCTGGGTGGTGCACCGGCTTTGGACGCAGGTCATAGACGCTGCCGAGGTCTTCCAAGGGTGAGTCGTTGCCTGTTTTGGATTGGATCGATGTCGGTGGGTCCGCAAACAGGTCATCAGTCATCAGGTGCATTAGCGCAGCACCCAACAGGCCATCGCTGGTACGTGCGAAAAAGTCCCGTCTAGAAGTGGAGCGTAGCGGTGCCAAGGTTAACTAGTCCACATAAAGGAAAGCAGCTGTATTGAAAATCGTGTGGCAGTAAGTTGCTAACGCCTGAGTCTTGTCTCCGTGCCAGGCACGCTCAAGCTTCCGCAGAGTCATGTCGCCAAGTTCCAGTTCTGTCTGGTTTGCAGGCCTGCTGAACGCAATCTGGTAAACCAAATCGACTCGTGTTCGGTTTTGGTTATCGAATTTTTCGGATTCGATGATGCTCATAATTCGATTGGCAAACGACAGTGACAGGTCGTGGACATGTTTGTCATTGAGCAACATTAACGCCTGAGGTGAAACCGTTGAGACCGGTCGATCAAGGCAATTAGGTCCCATTTGAGGATAATCAAAGGTGTCCATCATCGTCGCGATCTCCGTACGCCGGTATTGCAGGTAAATGCTGCGACGCCAGCAGGAGTCTGTTTGGCTTTGTTCCAGCTTACGAGAGCTTTGCCTTACGGAGTTGTCCACGGCAGGGTTGTTGTTGGATGTCTGCTTTGCGCTGGCTTCGTCACTGAGCGGTGCGTTATAGCTAGGGTAGACACTCACCAGTCCGTCACGGTCGACCGAGACCGCGTCGGGTACACCACCAGGAGCGAAGGACATTCGCCCAGACACGAACAACAGCGAGTCCCGCAGTGCTTCAGCGTCCAAACGTTGAAGCGGCATGCGGCCCAGAAGTCGATTTTGCGGGTCGATGTGTTGGTGTTGGTCTGTGACCTGACTTGTTTGTTGGTAGGTTCTCGAATTCATCATTAAACGATGCATGGCTTTGATGCTCCATCCACTGTGAATGAATTTTAACGCCAGCCAATCCAGCAATTGCGGATGTGAGGGTGGTTCAGCTTGTCGACCGAAGTTCCCGAGGTCAGCGGCCAATCCTGCTCCAAAGTGCCTTGCAAAAATACGGTTGACCATGACTCGTGCTGTAAGCGGATGGTCATCTCGAGTTAGCCAGGATGCAAATGCAAGTCGACGGCCTGTCGTGTGATGGTTGCCTACCTGAGATGAGGCTCTCAATGGGGTGACTTGGAAGGGAGTTTTGCCATCGGTGAGAACGGTTGGCACTCCCGGCCCGACAAGTGTTCCAGGCTTGTCATGCTCACCACGCCGCAGGATATAAGTGGGGGATGGACGTCCCATGTCCCAAAGTGCACGAATGGTTTGAGATGGAACCATTTGTTGTCTTAGACGGTGCAACCGCTTCTTGATCTGTTCGGCTTCAATTCTGCTATCAAGAATCGACGTAGGTTGTTCGGAATCGGGCAGCACTTCTGCTTTTTGTAAACGCCCTACCAGTCTCTTTTCGCTGAGTGTCCGTGTGTTATCAGCTTTTTTGAGGGCCTTCAGGGTTGTCAGGTTGTCCTTGTCAGATTGTTCTGGATGGTGGTGCCGCAACAGGTTCAAGCGAATGTCTGTTTCGACCTGTTTTTGGCGTGCCAGCAAAGTTTTTTGCTGCTTCTCCAGAGGCGGATTCGTTTTCGCAATTTGTTCCACGTGTTCCTGCGTTGCGACGTTCAGCTTGCGTTGCTTGAAACTACTCCAATCATGTTCATCTAAAGCACCCTGGAAGACAGCCTTGAGCCGATAGTAATCACGCTGGGGAATGGGATCGTACTTGTGCGAATGACAGCGGGCGCATTCCATCGTTAGACCCATGAGCCCTGAACTGACGACAGACAGAGCATCCGCGACAACCTTAAGTCTTTCTGGAACAAAGTTCATGGTTCGGGAACCCGTCTCGTCGATACCCATACGAAGGAAGCCCGTCGCAACCAGTTTGTTGACAGTTTCGTTGGTGATGGTTGTTGCTTGAGACTGGCCAAGCAATTCATCGCCCGCAAGTTGTTCAGTAAGGAAATCGTTGTAAGGTTTGTCAGCATTGAATGCCCCGATCACGTAATCACGATACTTCCAAGCGACCGGACGCAGAGGGTCAGCGCTGGTGCCGCCTTCAGAGTCGGCATACCCAGCCAAATCGAGCCAGTACCGACCCCAACGTTCACCGTAATGGGGTGACGCCAGTACGTGGTCGACCATTTTGCTGTACCAGTTCCGGTCGGTGCTGGTGGACCATCGCTGCAGTTCAGTCAGTTCAGGAGGCAGACCCAGTAGGTCAAGGTAGACGCGACGAATTAAGGTGAAACGATCGGCCCGCTTTGACCACGTGAGACCTGAGCCCCTCAGCTTTCGACCCACAAAGTCATCGATTGAATTCCCTGACGAAGGCCATTGCGGTGGTTGAAAGGCCCAGTGTTCACGATCTGTCTGACTAACCAGGGGGTCCGGCTGGGTTGTGGCCACATCGGGTTGCAAATTACCCTCTGGGGCTTTGGCGGTGATCCAGTCACGCAGCAGTTCGACCTCAGCTGAGGAAGGACGTCGAACGAAAAATTTCAGCAACGAGTTGCTGGGTGGACAGGCGTGCGATTCAATGCGCTGAATCATCAGGCTATTGTCGGGATCCCCGGGGATCAAAGCTGGCCCGCTTTTTCCCCCTTCAAGCATGTTTGCACGGGTTCGTAGATCGAGTCCGCCCTGCTGCAGGCGTGGCCCGTGGCAGGAATTGCACCTCAAAAGCAGAATGGGAAGTACATCGTGCACGTTTGATTCCCGTGCTTTCATTGGGGGCGTCTTGGACGGTGATCCAGCAACAAGCCAGCGTTGAATCAGCTCTTGTTCTTGCCGGCTGAGCGATGGTTCTCCTGCGGGTGGCATGTCACCGTTGTCGATTTGATGCCAAAGCCCATTCTCATCCAGATCTTTGGCAAGCAAGTCGTCACCTGTCTCACCACCGCTGTAGATGCCTTGCATGCTGGAAAGGTCCAGTCCGCCCTTTCGTTCTTCTGCCCGGTGGCATTTGCCGCACTTTGTTGTGAACAGCGGCTTGATGTCTGTTTCAAACAAAACGTCTGCCGACTCACCATGTGCAGCGAGGAGCATGGTGCAGCAGATCAGCGGTACGAGAGTAAGACGGAGCAGCATCGAAGGGCGCTGGTTGAGGCAGTTGGTGAGCAGCGAAGGAGGGAGCAGCAGTGTTTGAGCAGGGCTGAAGATGCAGCAGTCGTACGTGACTGGCCGATCCATTCACGCACAGGCTCAGCGGTGCAGTTTGTCGCTAGCAGCAGAGCATACTGAAAATCTACCCAGCTCTATTCTAAGAACCGATCAGGAACAATACAAACTGAGAACCCGATGCAAGCTTGGAATCTGAAAATCCTTACCAGATCATCCGCAAAAAAAGAGTCCATTCACGTCCGGTTGGATCAGAAAATAGACGATTTGGCTTGGTGTCCTAAGGCTGACTTATCTGGGGTGTGGCGCGTCTTCGGGAAAACGATCCAAAATCATCTGCAATCGTTGTCGACGCCCTGGGGCGATTTTGTCTAGTGGGCCTACGTTTTTTTGCTGCAGGGGGTCCTTCTGCAGGTCATGGAAGCTGCCGTGGGTGTCGATCACATGTTGCCAGTCACGGAGCATGCGAGTTTTGCCGAGTTGTGAGTAGATCCAATTCCTTTTCTGGTAAGGATCTTCGCTGCCACGTAGGCTGGGGACAAAAGATCTTCCATCGAGAACGACACCATCAGGTGCTTGTAGGTCGGCAAGTTCCAAGCAGGTTGGGTAGATATCACTGAAGTCGATCAAGTCATGTGATACACGTTCACCGTCGGATATGCCCACTGCACGCACAATCATTGGCACGTGAACTCGCTGGTCAGACATTTTTTCATCGGCTGGCATGCTGTCATTGCTTGGGGGCTCGGGGGCTTGTCCCCGTCTGTTGTTGCTGGCAGAAGGGTTTTTTCCTGCGAGCACGATGACTGTTTTTTCACGTAAGCCATTGGTGTCAACAGCGTCGATCAGATTTTGAACCAGTTGGTCAACGCGTTTGACGCTGCTTTTATGCTGGTTCTTTTGATCTGATGGCAGTTTTTTTCCGTTGGGTGTCGCTTTGCCATGTGGTGCCCCATCGAGCAACATGGTGTAGTAAATGAAGAAGGGTTGGTTGCGATTTCGTCTTGTGAAGTCAATCAGAAATGAGTTGATCCGTTCTGCTCCCTGATCTGTCTTTTCTCGCTGGCCGTTGACCAGCAGTTGTGCGCCGACCGTGCTCGCCCCGGTTCGAATTTCTTCCTCGCCTGATTGATCCCAAACGCAAGATTCCTGAAAGCCGTGTCGTTGCAAAACGCCGTGTCGTTGCAAAGCATTGGGTTGTTTCCCCAGATCATTGATCTGCCAATGTCCTCCGATGGCGGTCAGGTAGCCACCATCACTAAGTGTTTTTGCCACTGTCGTGAATTTTTCCCAGTCAAGGCCCAAGCCTCCCTGTTTTGTAACTTCATGGTGCTCAGTCCAACCATGGCGAAATGGGTATTGGCCGGTTAGCAGCGTGACCCGGCTCGGGACGCACGCCGGCATGCTCCATACCGTTTCGTAACGGACACCGTCATTGGCAAGGCGATCAATGTTGGAGGTCGCCTGTTGGGCTCCGTAGCATGAGATGCAATCGCGGCCCAGGCCATCAATCAGAATCAGGATGATATTTGGACGCTCAGCAGCTTGGCTAACGTTGTTGACCAAAGCAACAGGCAGGCCAATGCAGAGTAACGTGGTTAGAAATTTCATTTTGATTGGAAAGCCTCGCTGTGGACGACTCGGTGTATCAGGTCACGCAAGCCAAGTTTTTCCCTGTGGATTGCATTCGTGATGCGGTCAACATCGTCTCGGTCTGTAAAGCTCAGACGGCGACCCAATGCGTACACCATCAGTTTTTCCGTCAGGCATCGATTGAATTTTTCAGGTTGCTGTTTCAGCATGCTTTTGATGCCTTTAGGACCTTGGATGACGGTGCCATTAGCAAGCTTGGCCGTTGAGTCAATTGGCAGACGCTTTGCGTAACGGTCACGCCATTGTCCCACGTGATCATAGTTTTCCATGGCTAAACCCAGCGGATCAATTTTTCGATGGCATTCGTAACAGGTTGGGTTGTTTCGATGTTTCTCCATCAACTGACGAATGGTGGAAACTCCTCGTGTGTCGGGCTCAAGCGGTTCGATATCGGGGGGTGGTGGGCTGGGTGGAGTGCCAAGAAGATTTTCCAGTACCCATACGCCTCGGACAACCGGTTGAGATTCCACACCATTGGAAGTGGCCGTCAAAATACTGCCCTGGCCCAGTAGGCCTCCGCGATGGCTACCCGCAGCAAGCTGCACTTTGAGAAAACGATCTTCCGGTGGGGCAGGCAGACCGTAATGCCGAGCCAAGGCTGGATTAACGAAGGTGTAATCAGAATCCATGAAATCAGACAGGCTGCGATTATTTTCAAGAATGTGGCGAAAGAAAAGATAGGTCTCCTGACGCATCGCATCTTCAAGCCTGTCTTCGTAATAGGCACGGTTGGTTTCCGGATCAGGCGGCATTTCGCCCAGCTTCCTCAGCCCCAGCCATTGGCCGACAAAGTTTTCTATCAGGCCAGTGACACGTTCATCCGCCAGCATCCTTTCGACCTGTTGTCTCAGCACATCAGGGTGATTCAGCGCACCACGGTCAGCCAGCATACGCAATTCATGATCCGGCATTGAGCTCCAGAGAAAATATGAAAGACGTGTAGCAAGTTCATGGTCAGTAACGCGATTTGAGTCGGTTGACGATGGTTGTGTTTCGGCGAGATAAAGGAAGTTGGGGGAAGTCAGGATCGCGCGGGTTCCAAGTTTGGCGGCTTCCCAGAAATCATCTTGGACCTCAAGACGCTGATGAGCCAACTGCAGAAACGGAGCTAACTCTGTCCGGCTGACGGGGCGACGGTAGGCGGCGTTGGCAAGTCTGAGCAAAGATTCGTCCAGATAATCCGCGTTTAGAGTTTTGGGTGGAGTGGGGAAGAACCTGGCAAATCCCGGTTGTGGCCACGCATCAAAAAAGGGACCTTTGATTTCCAGAGCTTGCACATGCAATTCAGGTCCCGAGCCTAAGTACATTTCGGGTGGGTTCCGCATCGGATACAACGCATCTTTATTGTACTTTGGAAGAACTTTTCGAAGGATCCGTTTGAACGAACCGTTGGGACCGTTGGCCCAGTGAACATGAAAAGTAAAGCCTTTCTCGAGCCATACATGATGCTCGATTTCGACCCACTCATTATCCGGAATGACATATTCAGCAATGATTCTGTGAGCAGTTCCCCCCAGAGCTTGCGAGTCAATCGAAATTGACAATCGCATAGGTTCAGACGAGTCGTAGCGCAAATCTTCGTCGCTATAGCGCGACACACGGCGAACGGCCTTCGCTGAAAGCCGTATGACATATTCTCCGTCCGCGGGAACTCCCTTGCGTTTGTCCAATTGCCGCAGTCCGAGCGGTTGACGAAACTTGATGAACATTCGCCCGGCGTCTTTACGTGCTTCTTTGTCGTTGTTTGCGGGATTGATGCGAACGCCATTAAGAGTGACAGGCATTTGTTTCGAGTTGGGCTCCGTGTTCGAATCATAATGAATCATCGCGGGCCGGGGACCTGGCCGAATCACTTTGTCTGCCACCTGTCTCGCAGCATGCAGGTAATTTCGCAGCAGGTAATCAGAGGTGACGAGTCCCTCACCTACATTGTCAAAACCATCCGTAATGTCGTCGGTGGGAAAGGTGGTCGTTGGATCAAAATCGACCATCGGCAGTTGGAAGAGGTCTCGGACCGTATTCCGATATTCGTTGCGATTCAGACGCCTTAAGATGACTTTGCCAGCGTTACCTCTTAACGCCATCTCTGCGTCTGCCATCATCTGCGTGAGTGAGGAAACAATTTGCTTGACTTCTTCTGGCTGAGGTTGTTTTGCTTCCTCAGGTGGCATAGCTGCCAAGTTAATTTGGTCAAGGATTTCCTGCAGCAGCTCTGCCTGTGTTACCAACTCGTCTGTATTGCCGTCGCCCGTCTTGTTCGCTAACAATCCTGTTAACAAGTGATCAAACCGTCGATCCGCTTTTTGAGCCTTGGCGCCATGGCAGTCTGTGCAGTACCGCTGCAGAAAAGACGATAATTCAGAGGCCGAGGGTTCGGTTGCGGTGACCGGGCACATCAGTAGAAGAATCAATCCGCATAAAAAGAAATTTTTCATGTCAGTAAATGATTGAGGTTGCTGCTGTTGTTCGAGAATTGTTCCTGTTCGATACCAAATTGTTGTAGGATCGACACGAACAGGTCACCTAAAGGGCGTCCATCGCGATTGTGACGCTCAAAGCGATGATGGTTTCCATGTCGGAAGCTACCACCAGCTAATAAGACGGGAAGGTTGCGGCTGGAGTGCGAACTTGCATTTCCCATGCCGCTACCAAACAGGACCGCGGTTGAATCAAGCAGAGGCCTGCCAGTACTGTCCTTGGTATCTTTTAATTTGCTCAGGAACGTGGCGAATTGGGTGGCGTAAAAACGCTCGATGATGGATAGCTCCTTCAGTAATTCCGGTCGCTTGCCATGGTGGGTTAGCGAATGATACCCCAGTGTGATTCCGTCAAATGGAAATAGTCGGTTACCACCGGGATGGCCAAAGCAAATCACGTTGGTCGAATTGGTTTGCAAGGCTAGTACCATCAGGTCGTACATGACCGATGTGTTGTAGGGATACTGGAGGTCAACAATCGTGTCGTCATCATCGCGGCCACGAATCACGTCGTCTTTGACGGTTGGTTTGCGAATGTCAATCCATTCAGCCTGACGCTTCAGCTGATGCTCTACTTCACGAATCGATGTGAGATACTGGTCCAGCTTTTGCTGGTCTGCTTGTGCCAACTGTACTCGCAAACTTTTGGCGTCTTGTCGGACTACATCCAGAATGCTGGTGTCTTCTTTCAAGAACTGACGTGTCTGTTGTTTGGCCTTGGCTGCATCGTCGACGAACAAGTTGGTAAAGACGCGGACAGGGTCGGGCTGAGTTGGCAGTCGAATGCCTGCCCGGGACCAGGAAAAACCGCCTGCTCCGAGCAGCATGGATGGAAATCGCGTGTTTTGTCCAAGGTGCTCTGCAATTAACTGGTCCAGCGACAGGAGGCGTTGAGGATTTTCCTTGGTGCTCTTCAGCTCAACACCATTCAGAAACGTATTGGAGCAACCGTGTCCTCCACCCACGCCTGGATGATCAAGATTGGTGAAAAGACTCAGGCAGTCGCGATGGGGCTGTAGCGATTCAAGCAATGTTGGCATCTTGTAGTTGCTCCCCGTTTCGGTCGGGAAGAAGCCACCAGGGTTCATGCCGTAGTTGGGAGAAACGCAGACAAATCGCTTTATTGTCGCCTTGGATGATGTCTCAGATTCTGCTCGCAAAGATGCGAAGCCAGGCAAAGTGATGGCAACGCCGAGGCCACGCAGGACGTCGCGTCTAGGAAGACCGGTCATCATAAATCCTTATCGGTAGACGTTGAACGCGATTAACGTTGTTGGAATATATTGCTGTTCACAACACCGGTGATCAGGTCTCGCAGCCCATAGCCCTGCTTTGCACACTCAGCTGCGATCCGCTTGATTTCAGCATTATCACGGAACGTCAGTTGGCGGCCGGTTGCGTAGGAAAGTAGTTTGGCAGTGAGGGCTTCGGCGAATCGATCTTTACGGGTAAGTAACAGCTTTTTGAAATCCTGTTCGTTTTGAAAAGTTTCGCCAGAAACAAGACTTCCAGAACCGTCGACGGGCGGATTGCGGGCTGCTCGCGACTTGTAGTGCGAACGGTAACCGCCAATCGGATCGTAAAATTCCAATGCGAATCCAGCAGGGTCGATACGGTTGTGGCAATCTGCACAGGCTGCCACGTTACGGTGCTTTTTTAATTGCTCTCGTATGGTCACTGCTCCGCGTGTGTCCGGTTCCAGTGGCTCAACGTCAGGTGGTGGCGGGGAAGGGGGAGTTCCGAGAATGTTTTCCATGACCCAGACGCCACGGACAACAGGAGAAGTTTCGATTCCATTAGCTGTCAGGGTCAAAACACTTCCTTGCCCCAGAAGTCCACCTCGATGGTGTTGGGGTTTGAAGCGGACTTTGCGAAATGCCTCGCCGGTCACGCCCTCAACGCCGTAATGTTGTGCCAAGGCTCCATTGAGGAAACTGTAATCACTATCAAGCAGGTTCAGGATGGATCCGTTTTCTTTCAACAGGTCTGCGAAGAATAGTCGCGTTTCCTGTTTGAAAAAAAATTCCAAGCGATCTTTGTAATAGGCTTCAAACGCTTTCGGGTCTGGTGGCATCTCACCCAGAGTGTCGATTCGCAACCAGTGATCTGTGAAGTGTTCAACGAATGCTTCTGCTTTTGGCTTAGCCAACATTCGTTGGGTTTCTGCACTTAGTTCGTTCCCTGTCAGACTGCCTGTATTCGCTTTCTCTGTAAGCGTCTCATCTGGCATCGAACTCCAGAGAAAGTAAGACAGTCTTGTTGCCAGTTCATGCGGTGCCAACGCGGATCCGAGTTGCTCGTCGCCTTCATCGAGATAAAGAAAGCGAGGTGATGAAAGGATAGCGATCAGTCCCAGCTTGATCGCTCTTTCCGGCTTGTTGCCAAGAGCCAAGCGGTGACGAATGAATTTCACGTAATGTTCGACATCCTCAGGCTTAACAGGCTGTCGAAATGCACGCGTCGCGAACCGCAGTACAAGTCCCTTAATGTCAATCTGGCTGGCGTCCATCTGATCACCGAATAACATGCGGTGGCTCGCTGGTGGCCACTGTTCGTGAATTGGTCCGCTTATGTCCATGTTCCAGACACGAACACAGGGGCCGTGGTAGCGTTCAGATAGTAAGGGGTTGTTTTTATTGCGTTCCAGTTCCTTGACCAATTTCTGGGCTGCCAGGTCGCCAAGCTTGGCGGCGTCGATTTGGGTCGTCGTAGCACGAATCACTTCTGCGTGGTGCTTCTCAGCAACTCGGCGAATGTTTCCTTTAGAGCTGATTCCGTTAGCCCAACTTACAAACGGAATTGCACCTTTGCGTAACCACACCTTGGTTGACAATACTGTGGGTCTTCCATCGGGTAAGTCCCATACTTCTGTCAGGCGACGCTGGTCAGCCGCGTTCTTGTCCAAGAGTCTGGCCTCGGGAGCAATCCACAATGCGAGTTTCAGTGGCTCCTGCTTGTAACGCTCAAATTCTGCATGCTCATAGCCATGGCTGAGACGGTTGGCCGCAGCAGCCTTGATCTTGATTTGATACCAGCCATCAGCCGGTACGCCTCCTTGGCGTACAAAGTGAGTCACGAAGTTTGGGTGGCGTTCCGATGGTTGGCCATGGCCAATTTCGAGGTAATCTCCCTGTTTTATTTGGTCTGCCGAGGAGCCAGCAGGAATGATGAGTCGCCATGTGACTGGGGCACGCTCATACGCGAGCACTCCGTTGAAATCTTTGCCCGTGTAGGACCAGTTTGATGTCTCAGGACTCGGGCGATCAAAATAGCAGGCTTGATCCAAATATGCTTCCGCGACCTCGAGGTAACGTTGCAACTGGTAGTCCGACAACGTTAGCGTTTCACCGTTGTTGTCAAATCCATGAATCTTGGCGTCCGGCGGAAAGTCGCCGGTGGGATCGAAGGAGTCGACATCAACGCCCAGTAAGTCGCGAATCGTGCGGACATACTCAAATCGGTTCAGACGACGTAGTACTGTGGTGGATGATTTTCCAGCATTGCTCACCACGTCCAGATAGCTCGTGATCCATGCAATCACTTCTTGGGTCTGCTGCGCGGAAGGCTCAGCGATACCTTTTTTACGTGGCGGCATTTCACCGCGATTCATTGCATCCAATGCTTCTTCAAGAAGGTCGCGTGCAGTTTCGTCCAATGCCTGCTTGGTGGAAAACTGATCCAGTCGTCGGTCTGCTTTTTGCTTTTTCGCACCGTGGCACTCATGGCAGTGCTGTTTTAGATAGTTCTGGACATACGAAGGTAGCCCATCGGCAGCCGACGCTTTGGCTGCCTCGGGTACTGCATGAGCGGTGTGGCACTGCACTGCCGAAAGTAGAGCAGCAGCCATCCACAGGGCAAAGAAATGGATCAGCCGCTTGCCGCTACTGCGTTGGGAATGTTTCGTTCGTTGGGTTCGAGCTGTTCTCGGTACGAATTTGTAGTGCTTGTTCATGCTCGCAGCTCCAAGCCCGACAGTGTCCCACTTGCCGTACCAAAGTGATCAGTTTCTACACCAAAGCGTTGCAGCATTGAGACAAACAGGCGACCTGCTGGCGTTGCATTCTTCTGGTGTTCGTCCAGGAAGTATGATTTGTGTTCACCGTGTTGAAATCCACCGCCTGCCAGAATCAAAGGCAGATTTTTGTTTGAGTGCGAACTGGCGTTGCCCATGCCTGAACCAAATAGGACCATGCTGTTGTCCAGTAGCGTTTTTCCATTTCCTTCCCGCACGGATTTAAGCTTGTTTAAGAACCGGGCGAGTTGCTCTGTGTGAAATTGTTCAATCACGGACAATTCAGTGATGTATTCGGGGACTTTTCCATGATGCGTCAGTTGGTGATAGCCGCGGCTAATATCAAAGCCTCCATAGTTGGCGCCGATATCAGCCAAGCCCAGCGAGATTACACGCGTGGAGTCCGTTTCCAAGGCAAGTGCCATCAGATCGTAGTACAGTGGTACTCGATCGATGAAATCCATGGTGTTGGCTCCGACTGGTATTTTATAGTCCACTTCGGGTTTGGGTTTTGTTAGCCATTCGCTTGATTGTGCAATTCGTTTTTCCACTTCGCGCACGGAAGTGAAGTAACGGTCGAGCTTGGCTTTATCCTGCAAGCCCACTTTGCGTTGCAGGTAATCAGCATCAGTCTTCACGAGGTCGAGTATGCTGGCCTGCGCGGCCTGTTTCGCATGCGTTGTTTTTTGAAGTCTTGGGTCTGCTTTCTGAAACAGCAAGCTATACAGGACGTCCACTTTGCAAATTGGGGGTAGAGATACTCCTGAGGCATTCCACGAAATCTGGTTGTTGGGATCGTTGCCGCTGGCGATTTGAAGGGATGGGTAACGTGTTTGGGAACCCACGATCTGCGCAGCTTTTTGGTCCAACGATATATTTGCTTCAGGCATGTTTCTGGAGTGTTTCGATAGAACTCCCGATAGGTAAGCATGCACCCCGCCATGCCCGCCTTGTGCCTCGGTGCCATGGTCAAGTCCCGAGAATACCGTGATGTCATCACGGTATTTCTCTAACGGTTTAAGACGCTCGGTGAGCTCGTAATCCTTGCCCGTGTTTGTGGGGAAAAATAGCTGGGGAACAAATCCAAAATTCAACCCTATGCACACCATGCGTGTCGCAGTTCCATCCGTCGGGGCGGCCATTGCTTCTAAGGATGGTAGTGCCATGGTTGCCCCGCTGACACCTCGTAAAAATGCTCGTCGTCTCATTCTGTGCTCTATTATCAGTTTGGTTACTATTCTGTTTCCTCGACAATCACTCGGATCTGATCAACTGCAGATCCTGCTGAAAGGTCAAGCGAGAGTGTGCGTCGATCTTCACTCAAAATGACTGCATCATGTTTGATTCCCAGGTTCTCTTCCTTACGTGTGGGTTCGATTCCACGTCGGTTGGTTTTGTATTGGCCGTCGGGATGGCCAAGTAGCATGTCCGTGTTGGTCAGTCTTGCGGTGCCGGCAATCAAGCCAATGACTGGTTTGTCGAATGTGATTTGCCCCGTCACCCGAGGCTTGTTTTCCGAGTTTCGTTCTCTTGTTCCAAGCGGATCTAGTTGCAATAGATAACTTCGCACGGTGGTCCCTGCTGCAATTTTCTGATCGTTGTGGCGATGGATTCGCTGATACAGTCCGGGTGATGTCAGATCAACAGGGATTTCGGAAGCCAGTGTAACACTCTGACGTTCGGCAAAGACGACAATGTGTTCGTTGTCCTCATATCTGCCCGGCACGAATTCTGGGCCCGGTGAAACAAACTTCATCAGGCCAGTTGCTTGGAGAACACCCGAGGTGACGGGCCAACCATCTTTAAAACGATTCGTTTCATACAGGACAGACTCGATCTTTCCTAAGCGAGGTTGGGAGCGTACGGCGTTGCCTGCGTGAAGTAGTCGGCTCTTGGTGTTTGACGTTTCGCCGATTGTACTGACTTCTACTTCACCTTCAAAAACACAAACATCTGTTTCGCCATCTACTCCCACGGCGAGTCCAAATGCCGTTCCAAGATCGACAACACCCATGGCCGGAGTTTCAATTTCAAAACCAATCGCAGTCCCAGGGACATGGACTGTTAGAACACCTTGGTGCAGGCGAGTCCGGTCAGCAGAAAGGATTTCAAACTTAGCCGGTCCTTGCAATGTAACCGTGGCGCCATTGGAAAAGTCCAATCGGGCAATGCCAACTTGCAGTTGCAACATGCCACCACCGATCGCATCACCGATCGCACGTGAACCTGATAGCCATCCTGCATTCTGTTGGTGCGCGATTCTGGCTATCCGTTGGCTGTTCGTGGCCGTTTGTTGCTCCGGCGATTTCGATTCTGGATTTGATCGAAATGATAACAGGAAAATAGCAGCGGTTGTTATTGCCAAAATGGGCCATTTCTTGGAACGCCAATCGGCATTTGAGGTCGAAGTTGTGGTGCTTGATCTGTTCGGAAATCCCTGTTCCTGTCGTTTTGTCGCCGGCTCGGTCTCTTGTGATTGCACAGTCAATTCGCAAAAATGCGCCATCGCTTCCTTTTGGACTCTAAGCCGTTGGAGCGAGCGACGAAGATCAGTGTGTAACTCGGATCTGGCTGCCAAAAGTCGCAAGTTCTGATCCTCTTGCAACCACTGCTCAAACTGAGCAGCGTCCTCTAGCTCCAAGGCACCGTCGAAATATTGATCTATTTTTTGTTGCTGGTTCGTCATCTGGCCTCTTCCATGCCAAGGCGTCGGTGAACGCAAGCGGCCAAGCGATCTCGTAAGCGAGTCAACGTGACGCGGATGGATGCGGACGTGGAACCTAAGGACTTCGCAATTCTTGCCGAAGGTGCATTCTCCACATATCGGAGGTCTAGGAGTTTTCTCGAACGCTCTGGCAGGCTGTCCAAGCAGTGTTCGAGAGCTTCTCGTCTCTCGTTGCGTCCTGCCTCGCGACTCGCAATGACCTCGCCAAGGCGACTCAGTAAGTCATCGGAGAACACCAAGCGGTTACGACTGTTTTTGCGGTAGAAATCGATAACACGTGATTTTGTGATCCAAAGTGCCCAGCCGAGAAAAGGTCTTTTCGCATCATATTCGTCGAATCGACGAGCTGTTTCCTGTGCAATCTGCTGAACTAGATCTTCAGCGTCATGGAAACTCGAAATTACCGCAAATACGTAGGCTGATACCGAGGGTTCTGCAGCCATCCAGTGCTGGGTAAAGGCCTCGCGGCGATCATTCTCGGATTGATCTCGATTCATGCTTTTTTTACTCATCATGACATTATGCCGTCGGTCAGTTGGAATCGTTAACAAGATTCGCGACAGTAAAGACAAGATTTGTGCGAGACACGGAATAATGTGTTCAAAACCGCGGATTCGGCCTGATTGCCATGTGGAAATACGGGCTTGCACAATGCAGCCATGGATAGCGTGCTGCCTGATTCGAAATCAACCGTCAGGATCGAGGGTTTTCGATGGATGCTGCGCACCTAGTCGTGCCATGCAGACCTCAAGATAATTTCCAGAGAATTACCGGTCGGCATGAATCACACGTCCATGCTGCCCGAATTACCGACACTAAGCTTTGCTGCAAAGGTGATGGCTGGAATTGCTCTTTTGTTACTCGACAATTTTGGAGCCAAATGCTTCTGTCCTGTCGCAGAGGATGGCGACCGACAGGAGCGAGCGGTAATTCCGCTATTTCTCGCCGGAAACGGCGCCTGCCACATTCTCGATGTGATCTCTGACTCGGCTGAAAGCGTTGAGCACAGCCAGGTAAGCCACGCTCACTTGAGGCGAGGTTGCTTTTGGAGAGATTGCTACATCTGACAAGTCAGAAAGATGTTCGCGTCTGAGTTGCTTGATCTGTTTCCGGAGTCGTTTGGAGACACTTTCCGTCTTGGTGACTACTCCAGGGTCATTCACGGCTAACGCTTGGTTGACCAGATCGAGGTAATCCGCTGATATCCTGTTGAGTGCCTTGATGCCGGTTCGTTGCGCAGCTGTAAACCGCTTGCCGTCGCGCCGCAAGCGAACATCAAACTTGTGGATGTTGACAATGTAGTCGCTAATGGACTCATACTCATCGGCCATGCGGAATTGTTGTCGGGCCTCAACTGCCACCGAGTGCGGGATATCATTCGATAGCAAATTTGTCACATGTCTTGCGATTTCATCCTGAACTGAGTCAAGCACTTGCTCGCGATGCATGAGCTTGTCTGCAAGCTTCTTGTCGATTTCATCCTGATCATAGAGTTGATCGATCCAAGTAAGCATTTTCTCGCAACCAATGGACATCTTTTCAATCTCTTTGCGTGATTGCTCGATTGCCAACAAAGGCGTCTCGAGGAGTCGTATGTCCAGGTCAGTCAAGCTTGGTTTTTCCTTGAAATCCTTGGGTGGCACCATTCGTTCTAGCAAGCGAACGAAGAGCGGCAAGAAGGGCAGGAACAGAAGAGTGTTGACTATGTTGAAAACTGAGTGAGTCGCGGCAATCGCCGCTGTCATGTGGGGATAAGTTT
>DOPG01000283.1 GCA_003513555.1 Rhodopirellula sp.
TGCTAACCGCTACTTGCAAGACCGAGGAATCTCGGTTCTTGAGTGAGCGCTCATGAATCACAAAAACCATGATGAGCGAGCAATCAATCGACAATCTCGATCCCCAGGATTGAAACATCATCCTTGGGACCATTGACGGCGCACCATTGGTGGACTGCATTAAACAGTTTCTGGGTGCTGATGGTGACAGATTCACCGCTCGTCTTGCGTAAGGAGTCCAGCATCCGAGCGTCGCCGAATTCTTCTAAATCTTGATCCATTGCCTCAGGGACACCGTCGGAGTACAGGTAAATGCGGTCACCAGAGGCCAGTTGCAGGCTGTGTTCCTCGAACTCTGTATCTTCAATCCAACCGATAGCCATGTCAGCGGTTTCAATCAACGTTGGTTTTCCACCGGCGGGAATATGAACAACGTTGGGGTGGCCAGCAGAAACAAATTTGAACTCTCGCGTGTGTTTGTCAAGTACGCCGTAGACCATGGTGAAATACAGGTTGCCCTGATCTTCCATAGGGAACCGATTGTTTAGCTCGTACGCAACCTCCGCCGGCGATACGATTCTTTTACCGCCTCCACTGTCAGTGGGTTTTACCAGCATGGATGAGCTTGAAACCATTGGTGTCATGACGCGACCGACGGTCACAGCCAGCAAGGATGAAGCGACTCCGTGTCCGCTTACGTCAACCACGAATGCGGCGAGGTACCGATCGTCGAGCGGAAAGAAGTTTAGAAAGTCGCCAGCGAGCTCATCGCAGGGGGAATAGGTCCACGCCAGCTGCAGGCTGGGGATGTCCGGCGTTCCGCTGGGCAGGAGGGACTGTTGAATCTTTGCTGCTGCGGCTAAGTCGTGCGCCATCCTCTGGTTTTTGTTCTCCAACTCTGAGTTAAGCGTTGCGAGGTCTTTGTTCCACTGTTTTAGTTGATCGCGGGCGAGGGACAGTTCCTGATTGGCAGACACAAGTTCCCGATTTTTCCCTACCGCGTTCTCGAAGGTCGATACAAGGAGATTGAGGACTTGTTGCTTGCCCGCTTTCACCGAGTATTCCTTGCCAGCGAGTTTGACCTTCAGTTCCGTTTCGTCGTGTTCATCACCCAGCGGGGTTGTCAGTAAATCGCTTACCCGCGAAAGCAGATACTGAGGATCATATGGCTTGGTGACATAATTATCAGCACCGACGTGTAGCCCCCGGATAATGTCCTCAGCTTCCGAAAGTGTTGAGAGCAGAATGAATGGAATAGTCTTTAGCTGTGGATCCGATTTCACAGACTCACAGAACTCGTATCCCGTCATTTCGGGCATTTCGATGTCCGAAATGATGATGCCAGGTCGCTGCTCCTTGGTCATTTCAATCCCAAGTTTTCCGTTTTCAGCCCAACGCACAGCATAGCCCGCCGCTTCAAGCTTCTTCCTTAGCATCTTGGCCTGGATGCGGCTATCTTCAGCGATAAGAACTTCGATTTTTTCGGTCATGGGGGGCTTCACTTTTCAAGCGGTAGCAACTGCCGCCGCAGTCAAATACTCGTTCAAATTTGTCATCAATCATCAAGGGAGACTCTGCACCGCCCAAAAACAGGAAACCATTGGGCTTCAGAATCTTCCGCACTTTAGCGAATAAACTGCACTTGGTGGGGTGATCAAAGTAGACAAGAACGTTGCGAATGAAAACAACATCCATTTTCGGAAGAGAGGGCCAAGCGTGAATAAGGTTCATGTACTTGAAGTCAACGCGTTCTTTCAAGCGGTCATCCACCAGCCAGCGATCGCCATCACGGTGGAAATTGTCTGCCAGTCGCCGTTGGGATAGTCCCCGAATTACCTCCAAATCGGAATAAGCCCCGTTTTTACAACGTTCTAACATTTTGTGGGAAATATCGGTTGCAAGGATATCGAGGTCCCAGTGAGGGTGGTTCCTTCTTATTTCATCCCACAGCATGGCAATGCTGTAGGCTTCCTGTCCGCTGGCGGACGCGGCTGACCACACTTTTAGTTTCCGTGTGCCCTGTGCTTTTTCCATCAATGCAGGGAAAACTTTGTCCCTCAACACCTCGAACGGTTTCACATCCCGGAAAAACGAAGTTTCGTTCGTGGTCATTGCATCCACGATCTCGTTCCAGAGTACGGAAGACCCAGGAACTCGCAGTTGATCCACCAATGCATCAACATTACGAAGTCCATTTTTCTTCGCGAGCACCGATAGCCTTGTCTCAACTAGGTATTCCTTGTTGTCCATTAAATGGATAGCGGTCCGTTGGTGCAACGTGTCTCGGATGTAGGCAAAGGTGTCCGGGCGGATGGTCATTGGCGCGGTGCCTCCCCATTCTCCGGATGGATGGATGCATGACGCGTGCGCAACTTCCATGCCCGTTTCAAGATTTCACTTGCAAGTTGGTCAACCGATAGTACCTTGTCTGCCACTCCTGCGCGAACAACACTGCCGGGCATGCCCCAGACGACGCTGCTTTCTTCGTCTTGCACGATGGTGTTACCACCCTCCCGGTGGATGGCTTCGGCGCCAACCGTACCGTCCGAGCCCATTCCAGTGAGTACCACGCCCAACACATTTCCTGAATAGGCGGCTGCAGCTGATTCAAACAAAACATCTGCCGACGGCTTACACGCGTTGACCGGAGGGTGATCGTTGAGAGCGACAACCACCTTGGATCCGAAACGTTTCACGCCCAAGTGGAGTCCGCCCGGGGCTACGACGTAGGTGCCTGCGTTCAGGTGCTGCCCGTGCACCGCCTCACGTACAGGAAACCCACAATGCATGGTTAAGCGATCTGATAAATGCTTGGTGAATGCTGCTGGCATGTGTTGCACGATGATCACTGGCACTGGGAAATCGCTTCCCAGTTTTGGGATCAAGTTTGCAAGTGCTTGCGGGCCTCCTGTTGAGACACCGATTACAACCGCTTCAATCTGCCTTAGCTGCTTCGCTCTTGTTGGTTGACTTGGTTGAGCAGTCGGGGCCGTAGTTTCCTTGACGGCGGAAATGCCCGTCTTGGCGGCTGCTTGTTTTACTTTCGGAATCAATTCTTCCATGATGGCGCGTTTTCCCGCTGTGGCGTCTGTCATGAACGCGCCCCCGGGTTTCATCACATAATCCTTGGCACCCAACATTAGCGCTTCGATGGTTGCCGAGGCGCCTTGTTGCGTCAGGCTGCTGAACATCACAACCGGCGTTCTGTTTCGTAGTTCACGTAGCTTCTTTAATACTTCCAAGCCTGTCATTCGTGGCATCTCAATATCCAACAGAATGACATCTACTTCGCACTGGTTCAGCTTGGCAAGCGCGATCACGCCATCGGCAGCCGTGTTCGCTACTTCAATTTCTTCGTCTGCCTGAAGCATTTTACTGACAATTCCACGCACGACCACAGAGTCGTCGACGATCAAGACTCGGATCTTTCCGGTGGAGGGTGTCAAACTGGATGGTGCGGGGATGTTCCGCTTGCTGCCATGTGTGGGTGCTGTTGTTGGGACTGAAGCGGTCTGTTGTTGGGTGAGCCTAGGTTCGACACGTGAGGCAGCAGCGACGCCGGTTTTCTCTGGTTGGACGCCAAGCGACACAAGTGTGGTTCGCAACAATGCAAGTGTCACAGGCTTGCTCAAAAATCCATCTGCACCAGCGTTGCTTGCTTCAGTTTTGGTTGAATCTCGGGTGTCACCGGAAACGACCAAGATGGGGACCTGTGCGTAGTTCTGGTCCGCTTGGACAATTTTGATGAATTGCAAGCCATTGAGAACAGGCATGTTCAAATTCACCACAAACACATTTGGTTTGCTTTGGGAACGCATCAGCTCGAGAGCTTGCTGTCCATTCTCCGCTTCGACAGTCTCGAAACCCATGGTTTGCAACATCTTTGCCAAGATGCTCCGCACGGGTTTCGAGTCGTCAATTACAAATGCTCGCATGGTTTGATGCTACTGGGATATTACGCGTGATGGTACTGTTCTACGAGAGAGCGCAGGTCGGCTGCCATTCTCGCCAATTCGTGTGCGGACATTTGCATGTTCCCTGCTCCATCGGCGGTGCTTTCGGCAGCCGAGACAACTTGGGTAATGTTCTGGGCAATCTCGGTGCTTCCGATGGCGGCTTCCGATACATTCCGGCTAATTTCACAAGTTGTCGAGGTCTGTTGTTCGACCGCGCTAGCGATCGTGTTTTGAAAGTCACTGATCTTGTTGATGATCGAGCTGATTTTCCCTATCGCGTCCACCGCTTCCCCGGTGTCAACTTGGATCGCATCAATTTTTTGCCGTATGTCTTCGGTTGCTCGACCGGTTTCATGGGCCAGTTCTTTGACCTCGTTTGCGACCACAGCGAATCCTTTGCCTGCATCACCAGCACGAGCTGCCTCGATCGTGGCATTCAGGGCAAGCAGGTTGGTTTGTTCAGCGATGGAGGTAATGACTTTGATAACCTCACCGATTTCTGAACTGCTTTGCCCCAGCTTGTTAATCCTCTCATTGGCGGCTGAAGCGACCCGCACGGACTCACTTGCCACGCGTGCTGCCTCGTTTGCACTTTCGGAGATTTCCCGAATGCTTGCGGTGATGCTTTCGACACCCGAAGATACGGTTTGGGCGTTTTGGCTGACCTGTTCTGCGGCACTGGAAACCACGTTTGCTTGGGCCGTGGTCTGCTCCGCGTTAGAGCTCATTTGTTGACTGACGGAGGACAGTTCCTCGGAAGCACCGGCTAGTGAGCTTGTGTTATCGGCAATGCCGTGTACGAGTGCTGCTTGGCGTGCAGCTTCAGCAGTGAACTTTTTCGAGAAGCGGTACGAGATCCACAGCACAAGTATTGCGGTGATTGCACAAATGACGGTGGAGTAGAAGGCGATTTGCACGACAGGACGCCGCACCTCTGCTAATCCAATTTCGGACATCAACGCCCAGTGTTTGCGATCCTGGTTCCCTTCGGAGTCGATGTCGACTGTAAGTGGTTGCCAGCTGGAAAGTACTTCAATGCCTCGGTAATCCTTGATGATTGCGCATCCAGATTCATTTCGATCAAGAGCACTAGTAACCGCTTTAGTGTTAACTCTCACTGCCGGATTGATAATGGTGGAATCCACGGCGAGCTGATCAAGAAAACGCGAGTCATTACGAAACAGGTGGTCCGAACCGACAGCATAGGTTTCTCCACTTTCACCGAGTCCGGTTCTTTCAGACAAGATTTCGTTTATACGACCGATCGGCATTTGGAAAATAGCCACACCAATTTTTTCATCTCCATCAAATATGGGCGACGCAATGAAACTTGCCGGGGTTTCATAGGACGGGGGATAAGACTGATAGTCTACAAACGATACTGAATCCTTCCAGCTGGAGTTTGCAGCCTCGCTGAACGCTTGCCCTAGGTTGGTGGATGCGTACGGCCCATCCCTAAGGGAAGTGGCATAGTCGACCTCTTTAAAGACAGAGTAAACAATGTCCCCGGTTTTGATATCTACGAGGAAGATGTCGTAGTACCCGAACTTCTGTAAGTAATTCCGAATGATAGGGTGATAGAGGGAATGAGCTTTGCTGTAACTTGAGCCGTCGCCGGCATCATCGAGCAGTTGTTTGGCGCCTAACGCATTAGGATTTTTTTGAATGTACTGATACTGCAGCGTGATTGCGTTGGCGTCCAGTGGGAGGACAAGCTTGTTTATTAAGGCGTGTTCGTCGGTCGGTGATTCGCTGTTCTCAGCGTTGTATCGACGAGCAAATTCGGACTTATAGTACCGCTCCACTTGTCTCCGCATTTTTTCCACGGTCGCCTCGGTCACTTCATTCTCCGCCTGGACGTTAGCCTTTCCGGCGTTAAAGTCTGACATGGCTTGGATGACCATCCGATCCTCCGAGAATGTCTGGATTTGGTCTTGAATGGAATGAAAGTAGCTCTGGATCTGATTTGCCTTAATTGTCCGCACGGCAGTCAGTTTGTCCGTCGCTTGCTTCATGATCGCACTGGATGTGAGGTAATACATCGAAAAGCCAAGAATGCTTAAGGGGATAAGCGATATGGCGAGCAACGCAAGTTGGAGTCGGTTCTGGAAGAACCGGCGAATCATTCCGGTTACGGGGCCTGGGCCGCGGTGTTGCGTCGTCGTTGATTGGTCGTTCATGTTCGGTCTCTAGTTGAGTTCTTGCTCCATGAGGAGCGGCCAATGCGTACGTTGTATGATTTTGATTGGGCGTTGGTGGTGGTATGGTTGACTGCGCTGGTAGCTATTGGCCAATGCAAAGAGACGTTCCCTGTTCTCGTTGAATATGGTTGTCTCTTAGGTTAGCGCGAAGTGTGGCGGAGATGTCTGCCAATTGAACGGCATCCAGCATGATCAAGAGGCGTTTATTCAGTTTGAAGCATCCGGTTACAAACTGTTTTTCATCTTGTGACATGGTGCCAGGGGTTTGTGCGAAATGCTCGTTGTCTAAGGACATGATGTCAAACAGTTCATCCACTACAAAACCCAAGATGCCGTTGCCAATCCGCGTAACGATGTTGGTGCGTGATTTTTCATGGTTTTGCGTGCCAAGCCCAAGGCGTTCCCGCAGATCGATTGCAAG
>DOPG01000494.1:0-7842 GCA_003513555.1 Rhodopirellula sp.
GCAGACGGGATTGAATGGCTCACAGGAACGTGGTCTGAATTGGGTTGATGGGATGCCCCTGTATACGGGCTTCAATACCATTTTGCCCCCCAATCGAGAACTTGTGTTGTCAGAGGCACGCGATGACTGCTGGGGAGTGCTTCCACCTAGCAGTTATCACCAAGGCGGTGTAAACGTGGCGATGGTTGACGGTGCAGTTCGTTTCATTAGTGATGAAATCGATGCTGGCAGTGCGCATGAGCCCAGTGTTTATCTGGGTAGCCCCAACCCACCGGGAAGCTGGAGTCCCTTTGGCGTCTGGGGCGCGATGGGAACCAGGAGTAGCAGTGAATTGACAAGCTTTGAAAAGGTTCCCTAGTTCGCTGGTTTGATTGATGCTTTGTGTTGTCAATTAAGCGGGTACCGTATGGGCCATCTTCAGCGCGGTGTTTGCGACTCCTTGCGATTTATTTGCACAAACGTGTTTCGGCCGTCGATTGTGCTTGCCGTACGCGGATGTGCGGAGTTGCCTTGAGTGCGGAAAGCGGCATCACGGATAAACAGCTATTCTGTTAGACTCCCAAAGATGAGTGACGCCTTGCCATGGTCAAGTTTGGTCAGGGAAGCGATGTCGAGGGTGGGGATAACTTGCAGAGCAGTGTCCCTGCTTGCTGGGATTTGCTTCTGCCGAACTCCGTTTTCGATTTGCATCAGTTCATAACGTCTCGTTTTGAAAACTTCTGTCGCCTTTTAGCCACTCTTAGCAACGCTCAATGAGTCAGGTGTTACCCGTACACGATGGAAATCGCTTTGGGACGTTTGCCGGGGTATTTACACCCTGTGTGTTGACGATCCTGGGCGTGATCATGTTTCTGCGATTTGACGTGGTCGTTGGGAACGCAGGTGTTCTGTCCGCCCTTGGCATCGTATTGGCAAGTAATGCGATTACGATCCTGACAACGTTGTCTCTGTCTGCCATTGCCACCAACACGAAGGTAGAAGGTGGTGGTGTTTATTTTCTTATCAGCCGTAGTCTTGGTCACAAGTTTGGCGGTGCGATTGGTCTCCTGTTCTTTGTTGCTCAGGCTTTATCTGTCGCATTGTACGTGATTGGTTTTACGATTGCGTTGAAGCAGTACCTGCCGGAATCTGTACCGAAGTTGTTGATTTCCACGATCACCAATGTGGTCGTGTTTGGTTGCGTTGCGATTGGAGCTGGTTGGACATTGAGAATCCAGTTCTTAATCTTGGGAACCGTTGGGGTTTCTCTGTTGTCATTTTTTATAGGAGCGGCGAGTGCATTTGATATGGATTTGCTCAGTAGTAACCTGACGTCTTCCTATGCGGGTGATGAGTCGTTCTGGACTATGTTTGCATTGTTCTTTCCCGCTGTGACGGGAATCATGGCGGGTGCCAACATGTCGGGTGAGTTGAGAGACCCCGCACGGTCGATTCCGCGTGGAACGCTGGCTGCTGTGTTGGTTACAGCTTTGGTCTATGCTGCTCAGGCAATCTTTCTTGGCGGTTCGGTATCGCGAGAAGATTTGCTACACACCGAAATGGTGATGTCCGACATTGCGATCCTGCCTGTCTTCATTGCAGCAGGGGTGATTGCTGCAACGATGTCGTCAGCTTTGGGAAGCATGATGGGAGCTCCCAGAATTCTGCAGTCAATGGCACGAGATCGCGTTCTGCCGCAATTGGAAAAACTGGGGGCCAGATCAGGTAGAAACCAGGAACCTCGCCGGGCGATTATTGTGACCTTCCTGATTTCTCAAGCCGGGATCATGGCTGCTGATTTGAATACAATCGCGCCGCTGATCACGATGGCGTTTCTTGTGACCTATGGTTTGCTGAATCTTGCCACCTTTTATGAGTCGACAACAAAGAACCCCAGCTACCGACCGCGATTCCGTTTTTGTCATTGGACGACATGTTTGGCAGGGGCTATCGCCTGCGGGGCGATGATGTTATTGATTGACTGGTGGTGGGCATTCATGGCTGTGGCGTTGGTTGGAGTTTTGTATTGGTATCTATCGCGAACTGCGCCCGTGAACCAGTGGGGAAACTTGCAGAGTGGTTACTGGTTTGAACGGACCCGTCAGAACTTGATCAAGCTTGAAAACGAGCTGTATCATCCAAAGAATTGGCGGCCCTTTGTGTTGGCTCTCAGCGGTCAAGGGTTTACTCGACCGCATCTCGTCGTGTTTGGGGCATGGCTGACGTCAGAAACAGGGGTGCTGACACTAGGGCAAGTCATATCGGGGAATTTGGATGACCGATTGGAGCGAAGCTTATCGCAAGAGAAAATCCTGCGGTCCATGATCCGAGAACGGCAGCTCGCGGCTTTTCCTTCCGTGGTGGTAGCAGCTGATTACGTTGCCGGGATTGAGGCATTGGTGCAGTGTCAGGGCCTAGGCAGCTTGCGACCCAATGTTGTGCTGTTGGGGTGCCCGCTCACGATTGACCGCATGGGCGTGTTCGGCAATTTACTGCGCAATCTGCAATCCTTGGGCAGAAGTGCGGTGGTGCTTCGAAGGACGGATGAGCCGGCGAATGATTGGGCGGCCCCTGCGGGGCCCATTGATGTCTGGTGGCGTGGACGTGCGAACGGCGAAATGATGATTCTATTGTCGCATCTGATCCTGCAACATCCTCTTTGGCAGGGCAGGCGATTGCGGCTGCTGAGGGTGGTGGAGAGTGAAGCGGGTACTGAGGAAGTTCGGTCCCATTTGGATCGGCTTTTGCGTGAAGCTAGAATACAAGCGACAACAAAGGTTGTGGTGGCTACCGATGCAGCGGCAGCCATTCAAACCACCAGTAGGGATGCCGCGTTTGTTTTTCTTGGTATCCAGCCACCTCAAGTTGGTTGCGAGGATGAATTCTTTGCGAGGATGGAATTGTTGGTTGGACGTCTGGAACGTGTGGCATTTGTACAAAGTGCGGGTGGGGTACGGCTGGAGTCCTGAAGCGTGAAGCCTTAGGCTGTTGAATCAAGCTGGGACCTGACCGGGTTAAGCAGGCGTGAGTGTTAGGTTTCGGAAACATGGCCGATAACGCAAGAGTGAACGATAAGCGAGATGCCCGATCAAACAAGAACTGTTTTCCCTGGTTCAACTGAGCGTAAAGTACAAACTGCCGAGGGCGTTGAGTTGCAGGTGCCTGACGAATGGGTGCTCTTGCCGCCTGGGGATGCTGGTTGGACGCGGCGAGTGAAAGCAGGTGGACCTACATGGACAGTGACAGAAAAGAAGGGGCGACGCACGTTCTCAAAGGGAGTTTGGGCGCCAAAACAGCGGGTTGAAGAAACCAAACGCATGCTTGACGCGGAACGCTCCACTGATGCCTATGCGAAACGAAAGCAACGCGATCAGGCACGACGTGAAGAAAAACAGGCTGTTTATGTTGAGGATTTTTATGAAGCCGTGCTGAACTTTTTGGATTTTGATCGTAGGTTTGAAGCAGAAGCTCAGACAATGGCCAAAGCTGTGACAGCTCATGCGACGCCCGTGGGTAGCGGGACAGTCGCAAGGACAGAACGAATCCCAATTGAGCGACGCGCTGAGTCCGCCGTGATCGCTTGGTTGCGACACCAGACCACTGCCTATGACCATATGAAAATTCCACGGGTCAAAGGGAAAAGACGCCAAGTCCGGCGGATGTTGGCAGATGAATCGAGAAGGCTACTGTCGCGATATCGAAAAGGCGACGTGGTGGAAGGTCATGATTGCCCATTGCAAAGAGCGCTGCAGTAGAAGCCTTGCGCAAAAAGGCAGGGGAGCAGGCGTTGCTGCAGAGTCGAAAGAGACTCACCCACTTGGTTTACCGGAGCTGCGGGTAACTCAGAAGCCTGTCGTGGCTTGTGCAGCGTGAATCAAGCGGCCTCGCCACCTTCTGAGATCTCGCCGGTATCACTCACATCTTCAAAGCGAATCGATACCTGTTTGCTGACCCCTGATTCTTGCATGGTAACTCCGTAGAGAGTTGTGGCCGCGGTCATTGTTTTTTTGCTGTGGGTGACGACCACGAATTTGGAGTTGTCCAGGAATTCATTCAGGACTGTAACAAAGCGACCAATGTTAGCTTCGTCGAATGGCGCGTCTACCTCGTCCAGAACACAGAAGGGACTGGGGCGATACTTAAAAATCGCCATTAGCAGGGCGACAGCTGTCAGGGCTTTTTCTCCACCCGAAAGCAGCGAGTTGCTGAAGCTGGGCTTGCCCGGCGGCGTTGCAACGATTTCGACTCCGGCTTCCAACGGGTCATCATTTTCCTCAAGAATCAGGTCGGCTTGCCCCCCACCAAATGATTTGCGGTAAAGCTGTTGGAAGTTGACTCGGATCGCTTCAAGCGTGTCAAGGAACAGACGCCTGCTGTCAGCGTTGATGCGACCTATGATGCGTTGTAGGGAATCCTTGGCGGCGGTCAAATCCTGATATTGGCCATGCAATTCGTCGTAGCGAGCTTGCAAGGTTTCCAACTCTTCCAATGCCTCCATGTTTACATTACTGGTGCGTTGCAGTTGGGTTCGAAGGGTATTGATTTCTTTTTCGGTTGCACCGCGATCTTCCGGAGCTTCCCAGTCTTCGGGAACTTCGCTGTTTCGCAGATCAAGTTCGTAGTCTTCCATCAGCCGTTCAGCCAAGGTGTCGCGACGCAGCTTGGCACTGTCGCGTTTTGCGGACAGCGAATGCACGGATTCGCTGGCGGCTGCAGCCTGCTTCATTGCCTCCTCGCTGGCTCGCATGATGTTGCGATTTTCTTTGCGGACAGTTTCGGCTGACTCAGCAAGTTTTTTCAAATGGGTCGTGTTTTGGTCAGCATCCCACTGCAAACTGGCGAGCTGATGAGTGGCTTCCAGAACACGCTCTGTAAGTTGGTCGATTCGTGCACGTCCCTGAGATGCCTGAACACGGACTTCGTCAACTGCGGATTCTCGCTGATTCTGATCGCGTTTTTGCTGTGCCATGGTGGCGGAGAGGGCCTCGACTTTTTGTTCGGCGCGAGCCAAGTCGACAGAGATTGCCATGACACCGCTGGTTGCAGTCTGTAAGGCAGTTTGGGATTCTGAGAGTGTCTCTTCGACTTCCGCAGCTTCGAGTTCAAGGGTTTCGGTTTGTTCGCGGCTCTGATGAATTTGCGTCCCCAGTTCGTTGCTTTCCAATCGAGCAGTCTTCTGGGCCGTGGTGGTAGCATTGACTTCGTCCGCAATCTCCTGAACCACCATGCGATTTGATTCTTCACGTTCCTTGGTGTGTCTGCGTTCTGCTTCGGCCGCAGCCCGGTCCGCAATAAGTGTCCGGTGTCTTTGCTCGCTTCGACCCAATGAAGCGGCTTGTTCATCAACCCGTTTGTTCAGACGCTCGGTCTCGGCTTCGGCTTCAGTGAGCTGGTATTGGTAGTGCCTGATCTGTTGCTCAGCAGCTGCCAGTTCACTGCGACGACTGATTAGTCCGGTTGCTGCTCCTGGTGGTCCCACAACAACGGAACTGTCATTTTCCAATACTTCTCCTTGGGCCGTAACAAAACGCAGTCCTGCTCCCGACAGCTTTCGCAAACCCAGTGCGGTGTCAATGGTATCCACCAGCCATGTGCTGCTGAGAAGATGACGGGCCAGTGGCTCGTAGTTGGGATCACATTTCAACATGCGGTCGGCTCGACCGATGACCCCTTTGAGCCCATCAAGACGGATTCGATCGCCAGGGCGTCGATTGGGCAGTTCGTCGATTCGAATCAAGCCAACGCGGCTATCAATCGCAAGTGCGCCATCGGTGATTGCTTTTTGTAGATCCCCACCGCTGACGATCACGTATTGGCTGCGTTCTCCCAGTGCGGCATCGATCAGGGGGGCAACTTTGATATCCACCTCAAAAGTGTCAGCGACAATTCCGTGTAACTGCTCGGTGAGGGGTGATGCATTGGTTGTCAGTTGCTCGAGAATGGTGCGTACGCCGCCAGAAATGCCTTCCTGGCGACGCTGTAAATCATCGAGCACATTGCGCCGTTCCGTCAAACCCTGAAGACGGATTCGCAGCGCGGAAACCTCTTCGCGACGACGTTCAAAGGTGCGGCGGCTTTCTTGTAATTTAGCGTCCGCGATCTCAATTTCTCGAACCACGTCAGAAATGCGACCATCCGCCACTTCAACCCGCTGGCCGGCTGCTTGGGATTCCTTAATTGCTTCCGCTAGCAGGACTTCCGCATTGTTAAGACGCTTGCGTAATCCGGTTAGCGTTCGCTGGGTCTCTCCGACGCGTTGTTCGCTGCGTTGACGTTTTGATTCCAAGTCAGCAACCTGACGTACTAGCGTCAGGTGTTTCTGCTGAATGGTGTCGCGCTGAGATATGACTTCACTGACTTCTTCCTGGACTTTGTCGCGTTCCTGCTGTGCGGTGGTATTGCGGTGACGAACTCGTCTCAGTTCATCCTCGTAATCTTGCAACCGGTCGGTGGCGTTTCTCAATTCTGCGGCTGCTGAGCCAGCTTGGGTTTGCAGTAATCGCACGCGTCGAAGAAGTTTTGCGACGCTTCCACGAGCATCGTGAATTGATGCCTGATCGGCTGTGCGTCGGCCGGCATACTCAGCAATCTTCTGCAGTTTCTCGCTCCGCTGTTTTTCGATCTCACGTGCTTCTTCCGCGATCTGTTGCAGTTGAATATCAGCTGCCTGACGTTCCTCGGACATTTGTGAACGGAGCGTTTCAAGATCTTTATGGGTTGCGATTGCTTTGGCGAGATCGGTTTCCGTCGTCTCCAGTTCCCACGATAATTCTCTCCAGTCAGCCCATGCCATTTGCGTCCGCAACGTTTTCATGCGATCGTTTGCTTGACGGTAACGTTCAGCTTTTCCCGCTTGGCTACGAATGTTCTTGAGGCGTGACGCGACTTCATCAACAATGTCGCCCAAGCGAGTCAGGTTGGACTGGACGCGTGTGAGGCGACGTTCGGCTTCGGTCTTCTTCGCCTTGAACCTGCTAATACCGGCGGCCTCTTCGAAGATCGCCCGACGATCTTTCGCGTTGGCTTGTAACATCCGGTCGACCTTGCCTTGCTCGATCAGACTGTAAGCATCAATTCCGATCCCGGTACCTCGAATCAGATTCCGCACGTCCTTGAGTCGCACCGGCTGGTTATTAATCAGGTATTCGCCCTCGCCGCTGCGGTACACGCGGCGCGTGACGTGAACCTCCGGAGCGTCGACGCCAAGGGTCCCATCCTGATTGTCGAAAACAATCGTAGCCTCGGCAGTTCCTGCCGGCCCTCGAGTCTGTGATCCTTTGAAGATCACATCGGACATGTCCTTGCCGCGAAGACTCTTGGCACTCTGGGATCCGAGCACCCATTTGATAGCGTCGACGATGTTGGACTTTCCGGACCCATTGGGTCCAACCACGACGGTGATTCCTTCGGGAAAATCAAAGCGCGTGCGATCCGCAAAGCTTTTGAAACCGGCCAGCTCGAGTGCTTTCAGCATGCGACGGGTCTGCGGAACAGTTCCAAATAGTGCGTAAATAACGGAGTTTAGGACAACAACTCAGAGTAAATGAAAGGGCTCGTGGGGGCTAGTTCTGTTTTGCTTTCCTCTGCTTTTCTGCTGGGTTTCATCGTTTCAGGGGAGGTTACAGACCATCTGGCGGACCCCATTTGCCTATTCTTCCTATTTGCGGGGCGAGTGGGGCTGCTGTGAGAGGGCTTTTCGCTGACAAACTTGCAGCGGGCGGGGCGTTGACGTAGCGACCCGTCATTGGAACCAGCTGCGATGGAGGCATTGAGCGGAATGGCAGGAAGGCGGGGCGGGAAACGTCAAAAGTTTGAGGCGGGGGTCGAGAAAGGTCGCGTAAGTACTGATAAGTACTGATAAGT
>DOPG01000494.1:8097-10394 GCA_003513555.1 Rhodopirellula sp.
GCTGATAGGTGCTGATAGGTGCTGACCTGAATTCCGGCTTCATCTAGGGTGGGATGGTGTTCATAACTGCGGACTGGACATTGCGCGGAGGCTCCGTTGAAGCACCGATGACAACGTTGTGATCCATCTTGTAATGGTTAAAATAAAGCCTTCGCTGAAGTTCCTGTGGCCATGGATCGCGATGTAGTCGCGAGGACGTTAGTCTCCCTTGTTGTCAGGACGTAGCAGGCTCAGTTCGCTGGCTTCTTGATGGCATCGTGATATGCTTCTGGCTTCAAGCCTGTTCGTTGGCATTGCTTGCTTGTCCGAGATCGCCTCGCAATGAGTTCAGAGAGACTTTCTGGACGGCGGAGTGCAGGAATGACGCAGTGTTTGTGCCTCGTTAGGTGTGTGCCGCACGCTTATCTTGTGGCTCGTGCTGGCATTTTCATAGTTCATTATACTTTCAACCCCACGTTTGCAATCATGTCTCAGAGCGAACTGCCTGCGGAGGAAAGTGTCAACATGAGCAAGAGTGCAAGCGGCGCACGCACCCAGATCGATACCGAGCGTGGCGGGCATGCGGTTGAACCCCTTCGCAGCGTTCACACGTCGAACCTTCCTGAGATCCTGGAGCATCTGGGCTGTTCGTTGATGGTGAGCACTTATCAAGCCGGACGGCTGGTGATGTTACGATCGCAAGACGGGGTTTTGAACACTCATTTTCGCTCGTTCGAAAAGCCCATGGGGATCGCGTTGTCTGACAATCGCCTGGCGGTCGGCGCGGCGAACAGTATTTGGGAGTTCCATAATCTTCCAGCGGTGGGGGAAAAACTCAATGCCGAAACAGATGCGTCGGCGAGTAGGCACGATGCTTGTTTTTTGCCGCGTGTAACTCATTGGACTGGTGACATCCAGATCCATGAAATGGCATGGGTAGGGCAGGGGACTGAGTCAGAACTGTGGTTTGTGAATACACGTTTTTCGTGTCTTTGCAAACGCAGTGGGCTGTACAACTTCCAGCCCGTTTGGCGTCCTTCGTTCATCAATAGTTACATGCCAGGTGATAGTTGTCATCTCAATGGGTTGGGGTTGCGAGATGGTGTGCCTAAGTATGTGACGGCACTGGGCGAGACGTCTGTTGCGCGAGGATGGCGGGAGAACAAGAAAGATGGAGGCATCCTGATGGATGTCGAAAGTGGGGAGGTTCTCACTCGGGGCTTGTCGATGCCACATTCGCCCCGATGGTATCGTGATCGCTTGTGGGTGCTGGAATCGGGTCGGGGCGGGCTAGGCTATATCGACAGTGGAACCGGCAAGTATGTTGAGTTGATTGTCTTGCCAGGGTTTACTCGCGGGCTTGCGTTCTGCGGACCGCTGGCTTTTGTTGGTTTATCGCAGGTTCGTGAAACAGCGGTGTTTGGTGGAGTTCCTATCGCAGAGCAGCAATTGAACGAACGCACCTGTGGGATTTGGATTGTAAATTTGGAAACTGCCCAGACGATTGCTTTTGTCAAGTTTGAAGATGCGGTTCAGGAGATCTTTGCAGTCGAAGTGATTCCTCATCGCTATCCCGAGTTGGTGAACGAGGAAAAAGAATTACTGGACGGTTCATTTGAATTGCCTGATGACGTCTTGGCGGGTGTGCCGCCCGAGATGCGTTCTGGTGAGTAGGTAGTGGTTTAGCGATTGACAGGTGAGCGATTGACACCCGGTATTTTCGCATCAAACTGACGCAGAGTGTTTGCTCGTTCCATTGTTGATGAGTCAATAGAAAATCATGTCACGTCTGTTTGCTGGTACACCATTTGACATCCCGCCACGATGTGATCGTTGTGGAGAGTTGGAAGAGGCTTGCGATTGTGAGGCGTTGGGACCAGAGCGTTTGCCCGCGGAAAAGCAGACTGCAAAAGTAAGGGTGGATCGTCGCAAACACAAACGGATGGTGACCGTTGTCTGGGGGTTGGATCCCATCGATTGCGACTTGTCTGACTTGCTGTCCAAGCTCAAGTCTGCTTGTGGCAGCGGCGGGAGTTTGCAAGATGATCAGATCGAATTGCAAGGTGATCATCTAGTGCGGGTGAAAAGCCAGTTGCGGGACATCGGTTTTAGGATCGCCAAGTGAGGAGTGAAGGCTTTGCGGCGATAGCATCACCGCGGGATGAAAAAAGAAGTGAACCGTTGTGAAAATGGATTTTGCGCCTCCTCTAACCCTGGTTTCTGCCATGCTATTACAGAGCAAACTAGTCACAAAACTGACGTCGCGGGGTTTCAAGGACGGTCGCTTGGGCACCAGCTTATCTGCACATCAGCTTATC
>DOPG01000494.1:10620-15282 GCA_003513555.1 Rhodopirellula sp.
CAGCTTATCTGCACATCAGCTTATCGATGGTCAAGGCCTGCAGATCGCGGAGCGAGCAATTTGTGTGCCACTTGCCGTGTGAGGGATAGAGCATTGTTGGAGGAGGTCGAAAAAAAGCGTCGATGAAAAGGTTTTTGGACAGACGGAATAATGCTGATTTGAGGCGTAGGTTCGCGGAATACACGGCTCCGTTCATGTTCGCCGTATCACTGGTGTTTCTGGTCTGTCAAGCAGTGCTTGTCGTCATTCTTGTTGACATGCCTAATTTCAGTGAACACGTCGGTACTGCGATTGATCCCAGTAGTTCCACTAGCGGTTGGCTACGTGAAATAGCGTCTACCAATGGTTTTGAATTAACCATTTATGACCTGTCCGTCAGTCTGCTGTGGATTGTGTGGCCCATCGTGGTGGCAGAGACGTTTTGCCATTGGTTATCCCGTCCTTGGGATCAGAAGACACGGAAGTTGCATCTGTTCGGGTTTCTGTTCTGCGTTTGCCCATCACTGAGAATGTGTGCTCGCAGCTATGAAAAAGGTAACCGACTGTGGCTCCCAGGATTGGGTTGGAGATATCCGAACAAGCGACTGCGAGCGAGGCTGGAGCGTCACTTTAGTTTGCCGATGATTGCGATCGCGTTTTTGATCCTGCCCGTTCTGGTCGTTGAGTTTTTTCTGCACGACCGTGTGGAAGATTCCGTGCTGCTGTGGTCGCTACTACATGTTGGCACTGGGGTCATCTGGCTTGCCTTCGCGATTGAATTTGTCCTGATGGTTTCGGTAGCCGAGAAAAAGATTGCTTATTGCAAGGAACACTGGCTGGATCTGGCGATCCTGCTGCTGCCATTGATTTCCTTCTTGCGTTCAGTGCAATTCATACGTGCTACCAACACGCTGCACTTACCGCAGTTCACAAAGATGCTGCGTGTGTATCGGATGCGGGGAACGGCTCTGAAGGCCTTGCGGGGACTAATCGTGCTCGATCTGTTTTCAAGGTTTTTCAAGGCTGATACCGAACAAATGATCGAGCAGTTGGAGGCTGAGTTGCGCGAGGCGGAGGCCAAAGTGCGCGTCATTCGACGGAAACTGACAAAGGTGCGTCAAAAGAATTTGGATGCCAACATTGAATCCGAGCGGGAAGCGGTGGCAGACGTGGATCATGTTGGGTGTGGATTCAGCGGTGAGGAAGAGGTGTCTGGGGTTACTGTGAATCGGTCTGAGGGTTCTTTGGTAATTGAGGTTGCGGATCAGCAGGGATCCGATCCGGAGCGAGGCCCGAGTCGAGCCAAAGGTTCAGCGGGGGCGTCTCGTCACGACCTAAGGGAAGAGGATGATGGGGAGCAGTTCTCCAGTCAGGAAGTTCGAGCGAATCCTTCAACGACCGTGGTTGCTGCCCCGCAACACTACGGAAGTCAAAATAAGCGACCAAAATAGCCCGGGTTGGGTCATGTTTTTTGGCTGGGAGGCTGGATTATGTTGTTTTCCTCATGACCGCTGCAGAGCGATCTCGTTCTACTTGCGTGGGTCGGTTACACGGTTTGAGGGGCGCACTTTGGCTTGGGATCATATAAACTGTAGTTCTCGCCCGTTTTCTCTCCCATCGCCCTGCCCTTCCCGCAATGTTGCTGAAACCCGTGGATTTCCGACTTGCTTGCCCGATCGCGGTCGTCGCGATTTATTTGGGAGTGTATGCCTGTGCGACTGAACCGGCTCTGCCAGAGACGGGAGTTAATGCGACGGGAGCTAAGGCGACGGGGCTTAAATCCGGCAGTCAGGTTGAGGTTCAGCAGACTAACTCTCACCCACTGGTTAGTTTCGAGCTCGATGTGCTTCCCGTGTTAACCGCGTATGGTTGCAACATGGGGGCGTGTCATGGAAAGCAGCGCGGTCAGAATGGTTTTCAGTTGTCACTACTCGGATTCGATCCAGATTTTGACTTTGCTGCTTTGACCCAAGATGCGAGAGGGCGGCGTTTGTTTCCGGCAGCGCCTCAGCAAAGCTTGTTGCTTCAGAAATCAGTTGCCTCGCTTCCGCACGGTGGTGGCAAACGATTCGAGGTTGGGTCTGACGCGTACGATGTGCTGCTGGCTTGGATAAGGCAGGGAGCAGCGAGGGCGATCACGAATGAACCGAAATTGGATCGTGTCGTGCTTGGCCAGTCAGAGTTCTCGTTGCTGCCGGAAGAGCAACAGGAACTTCGTGTGGTTGCACATTACAGTGATGGTACTTCACGCGACGTGACCAAGATTGCAACTTATCTGTCTAATGAAGCCGCGGTGGTGTCCGTCTCGGATCATGGCCAGTTAACTGCCGGGCCGTTGCCGGGTGAAACGGCCATCATGGCGCGTTACATGAATCACATTTGCGTCGCGAACGTCGCGATACCGAGGACTGCTTCTGTACCTGACGGCGTTTACGACGGATTACCTCGTAACAACTTCATTGACGACCAAGTCTATGGAAAGTTGCAACGCTTGGGGATTCGTCCATCCGAGGTTGTGTCAGATGAGATATTCCTGAGACGTGTGCATGTCGACTTGATTGGTCGCTTTCCATCAGCCGATGAGGCTCGGAGTTTTCTTGAGTCACAGGACCCCGAGAAGCGGTTCAAGCTGGTCGATGATTTACTTGAACGTCCCGAATATGTTGACCACTGGTCAGGTTACTGGGCTGATTTGTTGCGTCCGAATCCTTACCGGGTTGGGATCAAAGCCGTGTTGAATTATGACAACTGGATACGAGATCAGTTCCGTGAGAATGTTTCGTACGATCGTTTTGTCAAGCGGTTGGTCACAGCCAAGGGGAGTACATGGCAAAACGGCGCGGCCACGCTCTATCGCGACCGGCGTTCACCGGATGAAGTTGCCACGATGGTCAGTCAGCTTTTTCTGGGAATTCGCTTGGAGTGTGCCAAGTGTCATCACCACCCGTTTGAGCGTTGGAGTCAGAAAGACTTTTACCAGTTCGCAGCCTATTTTTCGAAAGTGACTCGCAAGGGAACTGGCCTCTCTCCGCCCATCTCTGGGGGAGAAGAGATTGTATACACCTCGAGTAAAGGTGAGGTGAAGCATCCATTGACGGGTGAAGTCCTGAAGCCGGTGCCGCTATTCGAAGTGGCAATGATGGCCGCCGAGGCTACCGCAATCGAAGGTTCGGCCACCACCTCGACTGCTGTTGCACAGGATGATCCGCGAGTATTGCTTGCGGAGTGGATGACCTCACCGGGCAACGATTATTTTGCTCAGGTGCAAGTAAACCGTATCTGGGCCATTTTGATGGGGCGTGGGTTTGTCGAGCCAGTCGATGATCTGCGTAGCACAAATCCTGCCAGTAACCCTGAACTGCTCGATGCTTTAGCAGATCATTTCCGAGCAAGCGGTTTTGATCTCAAATCCTTGTTGAAAACAATCGTGCTGTCCAGGGTTTACAGTCATAGTTCGGTGCCGAGCGACTCGAATGTCACCGACCGGTTGAACTATTCACGAAATTACCGACGGCGGTTGCGGGCGGAGGTGTTGATGGACGCGGTGGCCGATGTGACTGAAACGCCCGCCAAGTTGACTGGTTTGCCTGCGGAATCGCGGGCAAGTCAAGTTTGGACGACACGCGTTGATTCGGTATTTCTCGATACCTTTGGTCGTCCGAACGAGAATCAGGATCCACCTTGTGAACGAACTCCGGATTCAACGGTGACTCAATCTCTTCACCTGATGAACTCACGGGTGTTGGATAGTCGGGTCCGTGATGACGGCGGTCGCGCTGCCCGACTCGCCGGCAGTGATATGACGTCGGAGCAGATCGCCGACGAACTATACTTGACCGTATTCTCTCGTTTCCCAAGTGAGGTGGAACGTGGTTACGTTGTGGGATTATTGAGGGACGTCGAAAACCGCAGGTCGGTTGTCGAAGATCTGATGTGGGCGATGGTTAATTCACCCGAATTTACGATCCGAAATTAGAAGGCGGATGCGATGAAACTATGGACGCAAAATTGCGAAGGCATGTCACGCCGAGACGGGCTGAAGCTTGGGCTCGGTGGTTTGATCTCGGGTGGGCTCAGTGGAGCCCTGCGAGCAACAGCCTCCGAAGATATTCACGGCGGCAGCGACATCAAGAAACAGGCTGATGCATGCATCCTGATTTGGATGGATGGTGGACCCAGTCATTACGAGACGTTCGATCCCAAGCCCGAAGCACCGGTTGAGATTCGTGGGCAGTTCAGTCCGATTGCGACGCAGACGCCGGGAATGTTCTTTTCGCAGCCCATGAAACGGTTGGCGGGCATTTCCAATGACTTGGCCATTGTGCGATCGATTCGCCATGATCAGGGAAATCATGGTGCAGGCAATCATTATATGATGACAGGGGCTCCGCCAAGGATTCCTGTGGGATGTGGTGCGTTCGTTAGTTTTCACCCCAGTTTGGGTAGTGTGGTCTCGCATCAAGTGGGCGCTCCTGACGGTGTTCCGCCATACTTTTCGATGCCGAACATGTCTCGGTCTGGTGGACCTAATTTCTTGGGAGCACGGCACGCACCGTTCATCGTTCCCGATGATCCCAACCGATCAGGGTTCCGTGTGCGCGATGTGACGATTCCGACAGGTTTGACAGATGCTCGGTTTGAGAGTCGGCAAGAGATCCGTAGGCAGATTGACAAGATGCAGCG
>DOPG01000494.1:15590-18154 GCA_003513555.1 Rhodopirellula sp.
CAGATTCTGCAAAGCAGTGAAGCTCAGGCGGCATTTGATATTCATTCTGAGCCGAGCGAGGTTCGCGATGCCTATGGGCGGAGTCCGTTTGGGCAGCGAGCACTGTTGGCTCGACGATTGGTTGGCGCGGGCGTCCCGTTCGTGACTTTGTACTTCGGAGGCTGGGACCATCACACCGACTTGTTCAATGCGTTTGACAAGAAGGTTCCGCCTTTCGAAAGTGCGATTGCCGCCTTGATCGAGGATTTGAAACAGCAGGGCATGCTCGATCGTACGATGGTGATCGCGCTGGGTGAGTTCGGACGCACGCCAAAAATCAATGACCGTGGAGGGCGTGATCATTGGTCGAACGCCATGAGTGTGATGTTTGCGGGTGGAGGAACTCGCGGCGGACAAGTGATTGGGGCAACTGACCGTCAGGGGTATGCTGCTGTTGAGCGTATACTATCGCCAGAGAATTTCGTTTCAACGGTTTACCGGAAGCTTGGCATCGACCCTGGGCAGATGATGTATTCGCCCGATGGACGTCCGGTTCATTTGGTGAGTGATGCTGAACCCATTTCCGAATTGATGGGGTAGTTGTCAGGTTTGCTCAGTCATATGCCAATCCCCGTTTTTTGTTCCAAATGTGATGATCGAGAAGTGGAATATCTGTTGCCTCTGAAGAGTCTTTTGGTGTCGTCGGGGGATGGCGACATGGGTTACAGGAGCCAGGTGAGGTGGGGGAATTTTCTGCCGCGGCCTTTTTTGCTTTTGGTTTTTATCGGATGTTTCTCGGGCAATTGCCTGCAGGCTCAGATCCAGTTGGATCGATTTTTTCCACCTGCCGTGGGCGTGGGCCAAAGCGTGGAACTCAAAGTTGAGGGCAAGTTTCCGAACTGGCCAATCGAGTTGGTCACCGATTGCGGGAATGTGTCTGTTCAATCGGCGGAAAAATCGGGGCAGGTTCTGGTGGAAGTGAATGAACTTGCAACGCCTGGAGTCGTTTGGGTTCGGGGCTTGGATGAAACGTCGGCGTCCGCCCTCGTTCCACTGCTGATTGAACCACTGGTTCCGGTCGCAGAGGTCGAACCCAATGAGACGTTGGAAAACGCAACCCAGGTTGAAATGCCTGGAATTGTGACAGGACGCCTCTCGAAGTCTGGAGAAGTCGATACTTTCCGGGTTGGCGTGAAAGAGGGGGAAACGTTGGTCGTGTCGGTAATTGCGAACCAACTGTTGCAGTCCCCCATGGATGCTGTCCTGCAGCTAGTTGATCCCGATGGGCATGTGTTGGCGCAGGCGGATGATCAACGTGGTTTAGATCCCCAGCTGGTTTATGAGGTGAAACGGGACCAGACGCTGTGGGTACGGTTGTTCGCCTTTCCTGAAACACCCAACAGTACGATTGGGTTCGCTGGTGCTGCGACATTTGTGTATGAGCTTCGAGTTACCACCGGTGCGTTTGTTGATCATGTGTTGCCACTGAATCAGCAGTCGCTTGCTGGGGCGGGAGAGGCTACTGTCGGTGTTGTTGCTCAGGGTTGGAATCTTCCCGATTCAGCGGCTGGCAAGTATGGAACTACAAACCAGTTTGGTGGCAGATCGATCTTTTGGCCTGATGCATTGGGTTGGCAGTACCAAACAGCGCAGGTCGCCCGAGGTGATGAGTTTTTTGAGTCTGCGGAGCCAGTTGTGATGGAAAAAACGCCGTGTTCTTATTCAGGAAGAATTGCGGTGGCCGGAGAAATTGATCGCGTGCATTTGGCTGTCAAAAAGGGAAAGAAGTACCGCGTGGCGGTTCACGCACGACGCAGTGGTATGATCTTGGATTCCGTGCTGCGTGTCGTTGACTTGAAAGATGGAAAAGAGTTAGGGCGTAACGACGACCTCAGTCGAGGTAAGTACGATTCCCGTGTTGACTTCACCGCCAAGGATGATGAACGGGTTGAAGTACAGATATCTGATCTTGTGGATGGGTTTGGGATGCGGCACGCCTATACGGTAGTGGTAGCGGTTGTGGAGCCATCGCTTGAGGTCACCGTTGCGGAAGACCACTTTGCTGTGAAAGCTGGTGAGTCACTGGAAATTCCTGTCACGATCAGCCGGCGTGATGGATATGACGCAAAATTGCAGATCAGTGCTGTCGGGCTGCCCAAGGGCATGACGGCTGAGGCGGTTGTGTCGGAACCCAAGGGCGATTCGTCCAAGGCAGTGAAGCTGAAAATCACTGCCGCAGCTGGAATTAGCCACCAAGGGACTATGCAAATTCAAGTGATTGAAATGAAGGCCGATGACGCAGGAGACGACGTAGAAGAACGTGAACCTTTTTATGCAAAACATGAGCTGGCGAGAATCTTGGGCATTGATGAATTCTGGTTGTCGGTCGCCCCCTAAGTCTCAGGAACGGAACTGAGTCTCAGGCTCGTTTGATTCCGCGCATGGTACCAGTTGACTTCAAGTGATTCTACCGCTTCGTGGTCGCTCGTAGCTGCTTTCAATCGCATCCTGGAGTACGCTCGCTTTCTCCAAATGTCTGGGCTTACCACGTGGCGGCGTAACGTGGGCAGCTTGGACGTGGGCAG
>DOPG01000494.1:18365-33895 GCA_003513555.1 Rhodopirellula sp.
TGGGCAGCTTGGACGTGGGCAGCTTTGCAGTCCGGGAAATTTGCGTGTATGTCGCATTGATAAGCAACTTGAGTGTTGGATTGTCATCGCGAAATGTGTTGGCGGGACACCTCAAGGTTCAGTGTTATTTATTGTCCGCTGTCCAGACCGGAAACGATTTTCTGTGATTTCATCACAGTAGTACATTGATGAGTCGCTGGGCTTTCCGGCAAGGAAGCTGTCGGTGACTTTACGTTGGTTTATCTCAAAGCGGGTGTCATCAAGAGGCATGCGAGAAGCGCAGAGCGTTCTGGTAGTTTGTCTTCGACCACATGTTCATGAAGGGCATGTGCTCCATCACCAACTGCGCCCAGCCCATCGAGTGTTGGGCAGTATTGACTGGTCCAGTTTCCATCGGACCCTCCTCCGGCTGTGGCTTGGCTGATATCGAGTCCGAGTTGATCGGCTGCCAGGCAAGCGTTTTGCCAGAGCTGTTGATTTCCCGGAGTTGATTCCAGTGGAGGCCTTTCAATGCGACCTTGAATATCCAAGTGCGTTCCTTCAATGGTCGGTTTGATTGCGTGAATTGCCTGTTCGATTTTGCGAGCCTCTTGTTGGGTGGTGACACGTACATCAATTTCGACTTGGCATTTGGGTGCGATCACATTGGGACGCATTCCACCATTGATGACTCCTACGTTCACGCTGGTTCCTGATTCCGAGTCGTTCATTGTGAACAGTTTTTGAATCACATGCGAAATCTCATGAATGGCACTGATGCCTTTTTCTGGATCCAGTCCCGCATGCGCGGCGCGTCCATGCACCGTGATTTGAAATCTGCCCACGCCTTTACGTTGTGTCTTGAGACTTCCGCGTGGCCCAAGAGAAGGTTCTACAACAAAAGTGCGATTTACCACGCGTGCTAAACGTTCAATTTGTGCGGATGATTCATGGCTACCAATTTCTTCGTCTGAGTTCATGAAGAAGATGGGTGTCAGCGGTGGTTCCATTCCGAGTTCACGTAAGGTCTGCACGGCGAATAACGCTTGGACCAAGCCAGCTTTCATGTCGTAACTACCGGGTCCGTGTAGGCGACCCTCTCGCGATTCCACTGGCATCGTTGCCAAGGTGCCCAAAGGCCAAACGGTATCAACGTGTCCCAAAATGAGCTGCTGGGATTGCTGTTTGTCGCGATGGCAGGGTATCGCAAGCATTTGCCCCCCAGACTCGTTGCCTGACAGGAGCCGACAACGGTATTCCATGGACTCCAGCATGGAAGTGAATAGCTCAAACACTGGACGCTGCGTTTTCGGCAGCTGTGAAGGACTCTCGAGGCGGATTGCGTGTTTGAGCATGCTGAGCATATCAGCTTGCTTCTCGAAAGAACGTGCGAGGATCGTGGCTGCCACGGCCTTGTTGATTTGCGTCATCCTTGTGGTCCTGCGGGGATTTGGGTGGTTATGGCAGGTCGGTCGAAATGGATTCACCGTGGTGGGTATGGTGAATGAATATGAGGCCCTGCTTCGCTGAATGATGAGAAACAACTATTGCTGATTGTGTCGAACATGCATTCATCAGCACGGCATTATAGCATTCGGGAACGCTTTCCTCGTTACTCACGGGATCGACTAAACTGATGGATGATCAGGACAACTCGAGTTTCAAAAAACAGACTGCTGTATTGAGACGATTGCGAGCTGGCGTGGACGTGGGGAACGTAACATGTAGGTTGCGAGTATTGTCTTTGCGCATCTTGCTGGTGTGGTTTATTGGCTGAGATTTTTGAAGTGTGCTCTGTTTACCCGTTGTATCGATAAACATAGGAATTGATCCGATGGACGAAAATTTGCTTGATAAATGGGTGCGATATCTGTCTTGCGGCAAGGGGTACGCGAGTGCGTCTTGTGACTTTGCAGAACTAATCTGGTCAGATGCGGTGACGCAGCAACAACAGATCGAGTTGCTGAAGACAGGCCATGCGAATGTCCGCAGGGCAGTCGCATGGGCGGTCACCGACTTATCACTTGATAATGACGCGATGAGATATCTCATGAATCGGTGTTTCAACGATAGCGATGCGGTAGTGAGAAGGTATGTTTGGGGGGCAATGCGTCAAACTCGTTGCCTCAGCTTTGAAGAGAAACAGCATCTGATTGAGAAGTTGGAGGTAGAGCAGGATGAGGTGGTGCTGAGACTGGTAAGCGATGTTCGTGCGACTCCGGAACTTTAGACGCGGCGTGAAACCGAATGGTGTTTACAGAACTGTGATGTCTTGTGATCGAGGGCATTGGGGCAATATTTTGTCCACGAGTGGGTGAGTGGGTGTGCCATGATTGTGACTTGTGTAAGACGGAGAGAGAGAAAGATGGGTCGTTTGTTCTTTGCTGTTGCGATTTTCGTGTCGGAAATTGGTAGTCTTGCAGCTACCAACACATGGGATGACGCATACGACACGAGTCAAATTGAGGTGACGATGGTCTATTTCGTTCCTTCTGATCGAGTACCTTTGTCCGATTGGCGTCAAAGGCTGGATTACTACAGTAAGCGGATTGAGCAGTTCCACGGGCGTGAGTTTCAAGACCAGTCCAAACTGACGACAGTTGTGCATCCGGAGCCGTTCATTTCAGGGATGTCTACCAGCCAGTTGAGATTGGGTGATGCTAACCAAATCTACTATCGAACGTTGACCGAGGTGGATCAGCGTTTGAAGTTTGCGCCGTCGACAAGACAAGCCAAGCAGCAACGGAAGGCATTTCAAATTCTGCTTGTGATGAGTGAGGTCAATTGGAGGCCCTTGGATGATTTTTTCCGGGTAAAACCCACCAAAAATGGCTTTGCTTTCGAAGGCAACTACAACGCTGGTCAGCATTTTCCCGGTGCTACCTCAGGTGGGGCTCGCGCGTTGTACAACCCCCAGCGAGGGATCGGCTGGGGACTGGTGAGCGCGGATGGTTGGCGGGTGCCTTATCGCGGGTCCGATTGTGTCGTGTATCACGAGGGCTGTGGTCACACCGTTGGGCTGCCCCATCCAGAACCCGGTAATGGTTCTGTAATGAGCATGGGGCAGTATCGTGGGTGGATCAGCGAATCTTGGCTAGACAAGGAACAGAAGACGCGGTTGGGCTGGAAACCGAAAGATGTGCCAGTGGATACGCAGTTGGAGTTGTTTTCCGCCTTTCGCGCCATTGTCTCGCCTAGGGTGCCTCAGCCTGGGCAAGCCGTTCGACTGAAATTGGATTTTCCGCGTAACGCGAAGGTCAAGTTGTTGCAAGTTCAGGTTCAGACTTCGGTAACCGGGCCATGGGTTGAAGTGCCACAACGCTGGGAGGGTGCAACGCCGGAATTCGCTGTTCTTGGGGAATTCGATCGCCCGACTCCTGTCAGTTACCGCGTGAATGTAACGCTGTTGAACGGTGAAACGGCAGAGTTGTGGGGATATTTTCAAGTGCGAAGCGAAGCTAATCAACCTACCTTGCCAGTTCCGGTGGGCGCCTTATCACTCGACCTGATGAAAGGGCAACGGATAGGAGGTGACTTCGCTCTGCAGAGGATGCCGGAAAGCGAAGTTGATCTGCTGGCGATGGCGAATCAAAACAGATCAAACGAAGGCCATGATAAAGAGGAGACGATTTGGAGTTTTGGGGATTGGACTTGGAGTGACGGTGTCGTGACCAGTCCCAAAAAGTTTGGCGCACGTCTGCAGTTGCCCTATTCACCACCAGATGAATATCGATTGACTGTTGGGCTGGAGCCGTTGGATGATCCCAATGGCTTGCTGCTTGGTAACGTGTCTGGCGGTAACCAATTTGTTTGTTTGTTCAGCTACCGCACGCCAAATGGCTATGTCAGCGCTATCGAGAACATTGATGGTCGAAATGTTGGAAATGAGACGACTGTCCGTGGGGCAGTCTTCAAACGCGGCCAAATATCGCAACTCGTCGTAACTGTGCGCGAAACTGGCATCCACATCATGGTTGACGGGCGTCAGCTCATCAATTGGAAAGGGAAGCCAGAGCGTCTGTCGCTTTCAGATTACTGGGCAACGCCTGATCAGAGGGCGATGTTTCTTGGTGCGTATGACTGCCGGTATCGATTTCACCGCGTCACGTTGGAAACGCTTGCGGGTGAAGGCCAGCAGTTAGATCGGTAACTTTGATGGCCGCTCATTTCTCACTGCCCCGGAAACCAAGCAGCGCTCTCATGGCGCCTGTGGGGATCCAAACCGCGTTTCGAACTCCCCAACGGGATCATAATCGGGTGCGTTGTAGAGCTGTTGTTGACGACTGATTTGACGATTGGGATAGTAATCGAAAATATTCCCATCCCCAATGATTCTTGGATCACCCTGTGCTGCTAGTTCCTGCTTGAGTTGCTTCCACAAAATGGTTTTGACTTCTTTCATATGAGGATCGTCGGCGAGGTTGTGAACACAATCAGGGTCCTTCTTCATGTCGTAAAGTTCTTCCCGTTTGCGTTTTCCAAAGCTCATCTCATAAAAACGAAAATCTGGGTGTGCCATGGAAAGGCCTGTCAGATAGGACTTGGTGGGCGATGCATCGCAATTTAAAAGTCCGTACGCGGGATCACCTCCAGGCCAGCGATCTGGTTTGAAGTTCCTCACATACAGATAATCATCGTTGCGAATGGCACGGGCGGGATAGCCCACCGACAGTTGGTCGCCGTCAGTGCGGCCAATGTCGTGCCGCTCTTTTCCAAGCAGCGTGTGATCTCGATCAGGATCAATGCGGCCCGACTGGGGCGACAAAAGCTGCGGCAGGAAACTTTGTCCCGTAATTTGGCTATGCAACTTGAGGCCAGCAGCCTGCATGATGGTTGGAGCAACATCAGGGAACGTGACAAAGTCTGTGACCACGCGACCAGGTTTGACGCGGTCTCCCCAACGAACGGCCAGAGGAATATGAAAACCATCATCATAGATTTGGCCTTTTACACGTGGGAAGGGCATCCCATGATCACTGGTCGCAATGATCAGGGTGTTTTCTAGCATGCCCCGATGTTCGAGTTGCTCCAACGCACCACCAATGTGATGGTCGTACCATTCGACCTCGATCGCGTAGTCAGCCAAATCACCCCGGATTGTGGGGTTGTCGGGGTAATACGCGGGGACGGTTACCTTGCTCAGATCGCGTCCATCCAGTTTCCAGTTATCTTTACCGTAACTGCGGTGAGGCTCTTTGGTTCCAAACCAAAAACAAAAGGGTTGTTGTTCCGGCAGTTGTTCTAAGAATTCTTCAAAGTTACCCGCGTAATCAATGCTGTTGATCCCTTTGTAAGGTGGCTTGAGTTTTTTGGAGAGAAAAGGGTGTCCCGCTGGGTTGACCTTATCTTTTGATTTGCTGGCATCGTGACCATTGAATTCTCCCGGCCCCCATCCTTTGCCGGTATAGCCGACGCAGTAACCAGCGGCCTCAAGAAGGAAAGGATAAAACGCCCAGCGTTCACTCAGAAAGGGATTGTGGTTGCATGCTTCCTGCAGTTGCCATGAATAACGCCCTGTCAGCAGGCAAGCGCGAGCTGGTGCGCACTTGGGATTGCAGTTGTATGCCTGAGTAAAAAGTACACCTTCGCGTGCAATGCGATCAAAGTTGGGGGTTTCGACATACGTGCTACCATAAATCCCCATGCTGTCCCGCGACGCATCGTCCGCGATGATGAACAGGATGTTGGGGCGTTCTTCCGTGGCAGGTGTAGCAGCATCAACTAATTGAGCGACAAAGCTTTGCAGCAAGAAAGCCAGAACCGTAAATACGAAGCGGGGGTACTGTTTGGTGAAGAGCAGGTGGTGCATTTGGGCGGCGGTGTGGCGTTGAGGTGTGAGTTATGAGTTGTCAGGGAAGAGGTTGCTGGTCAGGTGGGTCGCGACTGGTTGCAAACCGTGGTCGTATTCTAAGCGACGCTTGAGATATTTTGTCAATTGATGTCCGCGACGTTGCATCAAGTCCCGGAGGGGCAAAAGAAAGATATCGGGCAGGTGGCTGGCTTGGGGGAATTGGGCTTTGCAGGAAACGAACAGCAATTATGATCGCTGCTGTGGAATGTGTGGGATTTGTTCTCGCAGTGATGCCTGTTGGCAACATTCGCTTGTTTCGGGCGTGTATTGGTGAACAGTTCGGCACTTGAATTCCCCGCAGTGTCAACAAAACAACCATCGAAAAAAAATTCATGAAGCTTGAAAACGGTCAGCTGGATAAGTTGGAAGCCATTGCCAGGGACGCAGGCGCTGGCATCTTGAGCGTGTATGAATCGGACGATTTTGACGTCGAGTCCAAAGGTGATGGATCTCCCCTGACAAGAGCTGACCGATTAGCACACGAGATCATCGTTGCTGGCCTTGCTGAATTGACACCAGAGATCCCAGTGGTGTCTGAGGAGTCAGCCAAGGAGGAAATGGAAGCACGGCTTTCCTGGGACCTGTTCTGGTTGGTAGACCCATTGGACGGCACGAAAGAATTCATCAAGCGTAACGGTGAATTCACGGTTAATATTGCTCTGGTTCACAAGGGGCAACCGGTTTACGGCGTCGTTTACGCTCCCGTTCTTAATCGCTGCTTCTGTGGTGGGACAGCCTACGGTGCCTGGAGAGTCGATGGTGATGAATGTAATCGCCAAGAGATCGTGGTTGCCGGTAAGAACGAGGGAGCAATGACTGTTGTTGCAAGTCGCTCGCACCGAGGTGAGGCCGTCGAAGCGTTCATTGCCAAATTGACGGAACGCTTTGGTGAACCAGAAGTGCGAAGCATGGGCAGTTCTCTGAAGATATGTTTAGTGGCGACAGGCGAAGCAGATATCTATCCACGCTTGGGACCCACATGTGAGTGGGACACTGCGGCGGCCCACGCCGTTGTGCTTGGTGCCGGAGGGAAAGTGACCAATGTTTCCGGTGAGCCGTTGGTGTACAACAAAGAGAATATTCTCAATCCGTGGTTTCTTGTCTTTGGCAGTGGTGATTGTGACTGGCCAGGCCTCGTGCCGTCCAGCTCGGAATGATTTGTGCCCCCTTTGGTTCATCCCACAGCGTTCGGAGGTCACAGCTTTTCTTGTGACCGCTGGACTTCTGTTGGGTTGTCAGGTTTCGCCTCACTTTACGTCTGCAATCTTTTAATCAGATGCGGTTCGTGGCAAACGGGGAGTGTCTCGCGAGGGACCGTTTTTGTGTTGGAGGCGGTGAGCGGTCTAGTGTTTGCCGTCGGGTATAACGGTGTCGCGGAAGGCGGACATCGCGGCAGCGCGAAATGTTGCTTGGTCAAGTAGAGCCAGCACGGCAGGGTGATTTAAGAGTTTGATGGCGAGTTCTTTGCTCGCTGGTCGATTCGACTTCAAAAGCTTTTGAATTTCAGGGTCCTTGTTTAGCTGGGCAAGCGTCTCAGCGACATCTTCTCTGTTCTTCAACTCTTGAATCGCCGGTTGATCCAACAGGTGATTGAACTTGGCGGGATCCATTAAGGTCTCCATGGCCCACTGCCATTCGTCGATATGACTGAGTTGGGGCACATGTTCGAATGGATTGAAACGCGCGATAAGCGGAGCAAGGCGACTTGCTTGGGTTTGCTGGCTGGTCTTGTTTAGGACTTTCGCGAGCAACTTGCCGCGTTCCGTGGTGGGAATCTGCTCTCTGAGACGTTCAGCATTCATCTTTTGGATGGCTACCACACCGCCAAGCAGGATGAACACAACGAGGAATCCTTGAATCCCCCCGAGTGTAAAACCAAGCCAATGGTTCAGTAGCGTGGTTTTGGGGCGTTCCTGCAAGGCTCGGTTACCAAGCTTGACAGTGACAATCAGCATGATCAAAAACACCACGAGACCCGTCACAAGTACAGCATAGAAGCGGTTTGTCAGGCCAGTGGTTCCGAGCCAATTCGAGAATGTGCTTTCAACCTGCATTCCAAGGTAGGGCACAAGATAGAACGTCGCGGTAGCAGAGGCCAAGAAAGCAAGGGCTTTGATAGCGCCCGTCTTGAATCCTCCGAAAGCTGCGAATCCAACCGCCAAGGTGGCAGCGGCCGAGATCCAGTCACTCTGGTTGCAAAAGTAACCGAAACAGCCAAGAACAGCGACGACTACCATGAGAGCCCACAAGGCTCCCATGCGAGGATGTGTTGGAATTGGCGACTCTTCACTCATTGGGGACCGTTCTTGGTAGGGCCGACAGCTCCGCACCATCATACGCTTTGTGAGCATTTGACGCTTGCTACAATCAGGATTTGTTGCCGCATGACTCTGGCATGCTCTGCAACGCCGGATTGTGCCGGTTGTGACGCGTTGCCCGGATCGCTTTGAATTACCGGTCTGGAACGGTCGATCCACATTAATAGGCCCAACCGGATCACTCGAACGGAAGAAGTCCATGGCGATGGAACGTGGTGCACGATCTCGGCATCCAGTGCAGAATCTATGTGTGTTGCTGGCTTCACTCGTCAGTATCGGCTCAGCGAACATCGGCTCTGCGAAAGCAGACGCTCAGACTGTTGTACCCCAACAAGCACAAAAGGCTGATGAAACTGGGGCTGAGCAAAATCAAAATTACGCTAACGGGCAGACCGCGGTGGAGTCAAACGTTGACTTGATCGCTGGAATGATTGATGGTGATGTGCCACCAGCCGTCTCTGATTCGATCATTCCCAAGGTCTTGTCAGCCTCGGAGCGGCGGAAGTTGGGCATGACTCAAGGGCGTTTTGCGTTACCCGCCTTGTCTGCAGCTTCGACAGCTCTGTCGGATGGAAAAACTGGCGGGGCGCGTCACCCAGAAACGTTTGTCCAACAGTTTGGTCAGTTCACAGAGCCCCTGCCAGAATCTGGTGCGGATCGCAGCGAGGATTGGCGCTGGTCTTGGTGTTATTGGTCGGCAGCGAACACGTTCTCGAACCCACGCTATTTTGAAGATCGTATGCTGGAAAGGCATGGGCAGGAATGCATCGCTTGTCTGCAGCCGCTGGCTTCCGGAGCACGTTTCTTTGGCACTGTGCCAATGCTGCCTTATCTGTGGACGATTTCCAATCCTTGCGTTCGCGAATATTCGCTGGGGCATTATCCCGCTGGGCAACGTGTTCCAATCATGCTGCAGCGTCCTCCCTATGTAAATAGTGCTTCAGTAGTTGAAACTGGGGTAGCAGCAGCGTTGATTATTGGGATCCCGTAGGCTTTCGCTACGTCGCTAAGGACGTTAGAACATGGAGTTATCAACGGACCTGAATCTACTCCCAAAGAATGGCTATTCATGTTTTATTTGCTGATTGTTATTGCTGCTGCTAGCCGTTTTCTTCCGCACCCCCCAAATGTGGCTTGTGTCACCGCGCTCGGGCTCTTTGCGGGCTGTTATCTGTCCGGGCCTCGTGCTTATTTGGTACCGCTGGCCGTTCTAGCAGGGAGTGACCTTCTGGGCCAGTCGTTGGGGATTCCCGGGATGGGCCTCTACAGTCCCCTAGCCATGGGATTTGTCTATGCTGGCACGGTAGCCGCTGTTCCTGTGGGACGTTGGGTTTCTAAGCGACAAGGTAAGTTACGAGTCGTAGGAGGCGCTTTGTTGGCCTCTTGTCTGTTCTTTCTGGTGAGTAATCTTGGAGTTTGGGCTGCCGGTTGGTATCCAATGACGTTGGCGGGCTTGGCGGCATGTTTCACCAATGCAATTCCATTCTTCGGTTACAGCGTTGTTGGAGATTTATGTTTCAGCACGCTTTTGTTTGGAGCGTGGGAGTGGGCGGGAGCTAAATCCAGTCTCGAAAGCCGAATGCTCGCGTCTGCCCGGCTTCGTTGAATCACGGCCGTCATAGCCGGCGGCTGGAGGTGTGTGGAGAACATCCCCTGCCGAGTGCCTGGTGAGTGCCTGGTGTGGTAACGGATAGCGTTTGCTGTTCGGGGCCGCTGGTGACCTATCAGTGCTAGATGTGTCTCCAGCTCATTCAGGGATCTCAATTTGCTAGCTGTTGTGACGCACGCGGCTGGTTGGTGGACCTCCTTGGTCGTGATTACCGCTAGAGTTACTTTCGGTTTCGGCCCTGCTCCCTCTCAAGAGTTTTTGATTTCCAGCGGGGGGCCTTCGTGAGACGCGGTGAATCCACACAGCTTGGTGTCGCAGATTGTGATGCTGGCAACTCACTGCGTGCCCTGATTTTTAGCTCTGGAAAGTTCCGCGTTGAAGTGTGGCTGCATTTGTTGTTCTGCAGTGTTAGCTTGCCGGCACCGTTTGGGTTGGCGATGGCAGCGTTTTATGCTGGGCTTAGTAGTGTCTCAGGGCAGCAGTCGATCGCAGTGAACTCGTTTCAAAATGGTGGAATGATTTTTGGTGAACAGATTGCGTCCTGTTGCGACGTGATCCAGTTGATTCTGCAATGTGGTGCAGGTGGCGTGGGAGCCTGTTAGACTGTGTGACCCGACCCGGAACCTGGGCGGCCCGGATTCTCGATACATCCCCAGCCAATTCAATGTTGGTCTGGAGAGTTTAAAAAACAAGACTACAGGAACAGTGATGAATAAACGACTGAATCAGATGCTTACTGCGATGCTCTTTGGGATTTGCTGCTGCACACCCCTCATGTTGCAGGCTGCTGAGATCCAGCATTCGTTCTTTGTTGCGGGCCCCGACTTTACCGGGGTTGTTGGCGAAGACGGTAAGCCCAAGTGGGATTCGGGACGAGCAGGCGCGCGGGATGGTTGGGTTTTGCCCAATGGCAACGTGCTGATCGCGTGGGGAGATGTGGTGCGTGAATTCACTCCCGCGAAGAAAGTTGTGTTTGAATATAAGTTGAATCCAGCCAATAAAGAAATCGGAACGGTACAACGGCTCGCCAATGGAAACACCCTGATTACTGAGTTGGGGAGCAAGCCACGGTTGTTGGAGGTGAAGTCGAACGGAGAAGTCGCAGTGGATGTGACCTTGAAGCCCGAAACCGATAACGGACACATGCAAACTCGTATGGCAAGGAAATTGCAGAACGGTAATTACTTGGTTCCGCACCTGTTGGCGTTCAAAGTAAAAGAGTACACCCCGAAGGGCGAGGTTGTGAGTTCCTTTCCCACTGATATGGAATCTCTGGGAGGTCGAGGTGCCAAGAACTGGCCCTTCACTGCGATTCGATTTGAAAATGGAAACACGCTGGTCTGTTTAACCAATGGCAATAAAGTGGTTGAAATGGATCCCGAGGGAAAGGTCATTTGGAAAGTCAGCAATGAAGATCTACCGGGCAACCCGATTGATGACGCATGTGGTGGACAACGGCTTCCCAATGGGAACACGGTGATCACGTCCTATCATGCAAAGAAAGGTGTCAAACTGTTAGAAGTCACACCCGCTAAGGAAATTGTGTGGACCTTCGAGGGGCCGTATCGGGCGCACCATTTTCAAGTGCTTACCACCAACGGGAGACCACTTGCTGGGCCGCCACTTCGCTAAATCGTAGGCGATTGAAGTACGGCAGGAGAAAAGGTCAGCCGTCACTCTGTGCAAGAATTTCGCAGAGTGTTGTTGGTGCTGAGTGTAGTTTGCACTCAACGGTCGAGGCGTCTGCAAGGGTAGTGGGGCACTTTCACTGCCGTGGAAAACGAGGTGACGGCCCGTAGTTTCTGATTCCTCGTGCTTCTCAGGAGGTTTGGTTTCTACACTATTTTCCGTGAGCCTGATGTCGTGGGCGATTTGGCGTGGAAGTAGAAAAGTCATGCTTTCGCGCCCCAAAGTGGTCTGATTACTGCCAATCAAGTGAAGAGTTGTTTGAAACTTGTCTTTGGTTAATGGAGTATCAGTCATGTCCAGCGAAACGTGCTTGTTGGTAGCTTCGCCGTCAATGTTTCGAAGCCGTCCGTTCAGTTTTATCCTGGTTTGTGCACTATCGTTGGTGGGTATTGGAATTCCCATTTTGGTGATTTGGTTTTTTCGCTGCCGGAGCACGGAACTGACAGTCACAGACCTTCGCACGCGTCTGCACCGCGGTTGGCTGAGTCGTTCGATCACAGAAGTGTGGCATCGCGATGTCAGGAACGTGCAGATTGAGCAGACGTTTTTTCAGAGGTTGTGCGGCGTAGGTCGTATGGGGATCTCAAGTGCTGCCCAGTCATCGATTGAGATCGACGTGGCTGGTTTGCGGAACTGTGACAAAATCAAGCAAATCATTGATAAGAATAGAATCTCCGGTAAGCGGGCAGCGTAAGAGACCACCGTCTTGTTGAAACGTTGTGCGCGGTTCATTGGACAGGACTATTCCTCTATCAATGTTGCCCACTAGTGTCCGACAGCAATGGTATCAACGCAGCAGAAATGAAGGACAAGAAAGCCTTGGTGATGAGGCTGCGGATCGCCACGGCACACGAACCAGTCTGCTGCGTTCCGCCTCTCTCAGCTGGTGCGGTCTTCCAAGCAGGGGGAGTATGGTTGTGTTGACATCGCGTTGCCCAACTGAAGCAGAGCTAGAAATGGTCCCGTGTAGAATCTGGTCAACGCAAAGAGACAGGCCTCATGGGCTATCATGTGCCTCCCTGGATCCCTAGTGAAGCCATTCGGCAACAGTTTTCCCCAATCGTTGTCCAGTTATCCTCTGGTAAGGTAATCTACCTATGCCAGCCCCCTTTTTCGTCGCTCTGCCCCGGAGGCGGTCGCTCACAATGCCCTCCGATATTCACCCCCAGAACCGGTAGAGAGTTGCTTCAGGAACGCTTCTGTCTTCGGATTGACAGCGATACCGATCGTGTTGAAGTTGAGATGCCGAAACTGATTGCGGCCAAGAATATCGACCAGAATTTGTTGGGGTTCCACCGTCTCACCGATGGTCGGTTGTCCGTCAGTAAGCAGAAAGACTGTTTCAAGATCCTGATCGAAGTCTAGAGATTGACGCAATGCGCCATAGGTATTGGTTCTGTCCCCGAACCCGAGCCTGCGGATGAAGTTGATTGCTTCGAGCTTGTTGGCTTCACTAGCAAGTACCAAGGACTTGCGCCAAACGCGAACCCTGGTCTCATAGAACATGATTGCAAATTCGGTTTCTTCCGGCAGTTCTCTGATTACCTTGATCAATTCCAACTTCGCTCGAGCAAGCCGGCTCATACCACCCCAATAATCCTCCATACTGCCGGAGTGATCGATGATAAACATCATTCGTTTAGCGTGGATTTCGATTCCATAATATTGCTGTTTCCCAAACTTGATGCGATTCTGCGACTCGGATTCGTAACCAGCGGTTTTGAAAACAATTTTATCCTCTCCGTTGTTGTCTTCTACCTTCTCCTTATCCTTCGCTTTCGGGTTCTGGAGTTCTTTCCATTTCTGGAAACGTTCTTCATCACCAAGGAAATCCGAAACCGTAACTGCTTCAAGTGCACTTTTGATCAAGTGATGCAATTGTCCGTCGAGTGTCGGATGAATGACGGTGAGAAAATCGATCGCATCGGGATGATGCATGCGTGTGAAGGCACGCAGCACGTTAAATCGATAACCGTATGACTCGTTGTATTCAGGGCGACTGACTTGTTGTTTCAAAGCGTCAATGGCCCCTTGAAACTGAAATTGTCCGAGGATGTCGGTCGCGATCAGGCGAATAGCGAGTAGTGGCGAATTCAACGCGTCGATCAACAGTGATTCAACTTCGGGGTCATCGAGACTGCCGAGCAAATAAAGTAGCTGACTCGTGCTAGTGCGAATCTTGTTTTCGGTTTCTGCTGTCTTGATGTGTCGACGCGCCGCGCCCAGCAGCGAGGGCAGTTCAGAGTTCAGGTGGATCGACTGCTGCCTGCAGTTCAGGATGGTTCGCCGTCGCGTCTGCTCGCTTTCTGATGTAAGTCCGCGGTACACTGCAGACTTCCGCAGTTCACGGTGTTCAGCAGCAGCGGCAGCCACCGCTGGATCTCGCGCGTAGCAGGCCCGTGGTCGAATAGGGGCACTTAGACAGCATGACACGAGCACTAACAGCAGTGGATACGTGAGCTTCACAGGATCCCCAGTTTGATATCAACGGAATGAGCTACTCGCAATCCGCCGGCCCCAGACGTGACGGTACGAATCCTACTCAAAAGCGGAGGCTACTTGAATTTAGCCATAATAGGCACAAACGTCAAAAAAAAGACCGGGAATGCGCGTCTTTCGCAATGATTGTCCGCGTGGCGAAGTAGCACCAAATACCTGACCGTTACATTTGGGAGGCCGCAGCCTTGGCTCTCGAGATCGAGGCATCCATGTCGTCGAAAACTTTAGCCGTTCCTTCGTCGAAGATACGCCCTATGAGTAGGTTCGTAACACTGCCACGGTGCTCAGGATGTTCCTTCATGAATCGGCCGATGCTGAATTCCTTCGTGTAGAAAGCGTGCACCAACTTACGGATCAACCTGGCGCCTTCCTTGAAATCCTCACACCAAGACCCGAGTTGCTGCTCCGAAAGGTCTTCGTTCTTCAGACCCTCCACGACGGCATCGCCTGCCCTGACTCCCATTTCGAGTGCGAAGTAGACACCTGAGGAATAGACGGGGTCGATAAAACCTAGAGCGTCGCCCACCAAGACCCAGCCGTCGCCTGCGTTCGACTTGGTCATGTAGGAAAACTCCTTCGCGGTACGAATGTCTCCCAATTGCGTCGCATTAGCGAGGCGTGGCTTCAAGCCCGGGCATCGATTGAGTTCCTCAAAGAAAACTTCCTCCGGTTTGCCGCGACCCTTGAGCAGATAATCGTTATCCGAGACGCACCCAATGCTCGTGATCCCACGAGAAAGCGGAATGAACCAGAACCAAGCCTCCTTGTTCTCAGTGTTCATAATGATCGTCGCACCTTCGTTATCGCCTTCACCCCGGATCGCGTCTTTGTAGTAGGTCCAGATGGCAGCCTTCTTCAGGTCGGGGTCGACCTGCTTAAGCCCAAGTTTGTTTGCAACAAACGATTGCTGACCCGTTCCATCAATCACGACGCGACAGTCGATTTCCTTCAGTTCATCATTCGCTTGTTTTACGACTACGCCACACGCGGCACCGGATTCGTCAAACCGGACATCAACCAAGCGGGTTCTGTCATAGCAGTCTGCTCCTAATTCCGCCGCGCGGTCGAACAACATCTTGTCGAACTCGCTGCGTTCGACCTGCCAAGTTTCGCTGCAAGCCCTGTCATCGTGCTCCCGAAAGAAAAACGGCTCGGATTCGGTACCTTTGTGCGTCACGAATTGAACGCTTTTCTTCACTTGCCATCCGCTCGTACGCACGCGTTCTGTGAGTCCGAGACGTTGCAATGGCCAGAATGTCTCTGGCATCAGCGACTCACCAACGTGAAAACGAGGTACCGCTTCCCGCTCGATCAACAAGGTGGCGCAACCAGACTCAGCTACGATAGACGCAGCGGATGCTCCTGCGGGACCGCCGCCAATGACAACGCAATCGTACTGTGATTTCATTTTTTCTTAACTCAGGTTGAGATTTCCTGGTGCCGCGGTGGATCCGGCCACTGCTTACACCGTCTACCGAAGATTATAGTTGCTCGTTAACCCCCACTAGGTGTTATCTCCTCGAACACCCGGTTCGCGCGATGAGTGTCCGAACGCTGATGGTTTACTTTTCCAGTGATTTTTGTG
>DOPG01000494.1:34178-42231 GCA_003513555.1 Rhodopirellula sp.
TAAGGTGTCTGTCCCTTTTGAGGGGAGTAACGCCGTTCAATGGTGAACATAAAGGCGACGGTTCCTATACAATCGACGCATTGTCGCAGTCCCTAAATCCTCATGCAAAATTTTAGGGTGGACTCGCCGATCACTCCATTCCCCTTCGTTTCAGGTCATCCATGACACTTCGACGTTTTTCAGAGTTTGCGTTCTTGCTTTTTTGTTGCCAGCTAATCGGACTTCGCTGCAACATTGCAACTGCGGATACACCACCGAACATTGTGATTGTGATTACAGACGACCAAGGTTATGGCGATTTGTCATGCCACGGGAATCCCGTGCTCAAAACTCCCAATCTCGACGCTCTGCACGCTGATGCGGTCAGGCTCGTCGATTATCACGTGGCGCCAACGTGTTCACCTACGAGAGCGGCATTTTTAACGGGCCACTGGACCAATCGAACTGGCGTTTGGCACACAATCATGGGGCGATCCATGTTGCGTGAAAGCGAGGTGACGATGGGACAAGTATTTAAAGACAACGGTTATGCAACTGGCATGTTTGGGAAGTGGCATCTGGGCGATAATTATCCGTTTCGCCCGGAAGATCGTGGTTTTACGGAAGTCATGCGTCACGGCGGCGGCGGGGTGGGTCAGACACCGGATTACTGGGACAACGCCTACTTCGATGGCAGTTACTGGCATAATGGCAAACCCGAAGCTGTCGAAGGTTTTTGCACTGACGTGTTCTTCCGCTACGCCAAAGAATTCATTAAGACACAAAACGAGGCGGGAAAGCCTTTCTTGGCCTACATTGCGACCAATGCGCCGCATGGGCCCATGCATTCTCCTGAAGAGTTCAGCGAACCGTATCAGGACCAAAATGTCAATTTGGCAAACTTTTACGGCATGATTGCAAACATCGATCAAAATGTCGGTGAGTTGCGGGCCTTCCTTGATAAACAGGGGTTGGCCGAGAACACTATCTTTATTTTCACTACAGATAATGGAACGTCTGCCGGTGACCGGGTATTCAACTCAGGCATGCGTGGAAAAAAAGGCAGCGAATACGACGGGGGGCATCGCGTTCCGATGTTCATTCGGTGGCCTGATGGAAAACTAACTGGTGGGCGTGATGTTACGACCATCACTTCCTACGTGGATGTTCTGCCTACGCTGATTGATTTGTGTGATGTCACGGCCCCCAAAGATGTCAAGTTTGACGGTCTTTCCATCACACCTTTGTTGCGTGGGAGGCAAACTGACGCGTGGCCGGATCGAATTCTGGTGACAGACTCACAACGTGTCAAAGACCCAATTAAATGGCGCAAAAGCGCCGTCATGACTTCAACATGGCGGTTGAATAACGGTAAGGAACTCTACCACATCAAGAATGATCCGAGCCAAAAACAGAACGTTGCAGCAGAGCATCCTCGAGTGGTGAAGCGTCTGACAGATTTCTACAACCAATGGTGGGCAGAAATTGAGCCGTCGTTTCAAAATGCGACTGCTATCTACCTGGGGCATCCAGCCGATAATCCTGCCCGCTTGACGTCACATGATTGGATTACCACTAGCTCAACGCCTTGGAATCAGAGTCATGTGCGTCGTGCTATGAACGGAAAAGGGAATACTGGTTTCTGGAATGTAAAAGTGACGGAGCCTGGCGAATATCAATTCCGACTTCGGCGTTGGCCCGAAGAAGTTGATTTGCCGATTGCTGCATCGCTCGCACCTGGGGCGTCTGTTCCGGGCGCAAAAGCCTACCGCACTGCTGATGGTGTGGCCATCAATCCCACGAAAGCGAACTTGCAAATCGGTGACGTCACCGTCTCAAAGTCCATCGATGTCGGTGCTAAGGAAGTCACGTTTGATTTGACAGTCAAACCTGGCAAAAAAACGCTGTCAGCATCATTTGAAGCCGAGGATGGGACGGTGCATGGTGCATATTTTATCTATGTGACCAAAAAGTGATTCGGTCAAACGGATGTGTAGGGGTTAGCGGCAGGCCGAATCGTAGTAGCCGTTTTTGAATGGGTAAAAATGTCTGTTAAGTTACGAACGCAGCATTGGACCATGGAATCATGCACTTGAGGTGGTCGAAAGTGGTCGGCGTCTTCAGTGCGGATTTGTGATCCCGCCTTTGTTTTTATGTCTTTTTTCGCGTAAGGTCGATATCTCACGGAGGTGATCAAAGATGCACAGGCACCTATCAAGACGCGTGTTTTTGGGCGCGGCCGTTTCTTCTTTGCCGTTGATGAAAGGTGGAGTGGCTTCATGTGCTGGTCAGGATCAGATCACTGGTGTTGAACAGGATACCAAGGCGAATAGACGTTCTGCTCCGCTGGTGGCAGATGGGGCGACTAAAAAAACTGGATGGATTGATGCTCACGTGCATGTGTGGACGCCTGATGTGGAACGTTATCCGATCGATACGCGTCGCTACTCCGTCGACGATATGGTGCCAGAAAGTTTCACACCGCAGCAACTGATGGCAGAATGTCAGCCATCCGGAGTTGATCGTGTGGTGTTGATCCAGATGAGTTTTTACAACACCGACAATTCTTACATGCTTGATGTGATCAAAAACTACCCTGGAGTTTTCGCCGGGGTCGGCATTGTTGATCATCACGCGGCGGACTTAGCCAGACAGGTCACAGCACTATCCGCGGCAGGTGTTCGTGGCTTCCGAATCAGTCGTCGCGGTGAGGACACAAAAGATTGGTTAACTGATGATGGGATGGCAAAACTTTGGGAAATCGCTGGTCGTAGTGGATTGTCCATCTGCCCATTGATCAACCCGGCCGACTTTCCTGTGATCGACCAGTTGTGCGTGAAGTTTCCCGAGACTCGAGTGGTGATAGATCACTTCGGCCGGGTGGGAATCACTGGGGAAATCGTACCGGCCCAGCTCAATTCCCTTTGCGAGCTTGCTCGCCACCAGAATGTACATGTGAAAACATCTGCTTTTTATGCGTTAGGGAAAAAACAAACGCCTTACAAAGATTTGCTTCCCATGCTTCGCCGTGTCGTTGATTCTTTTTCGCCGCAACGACTGATGTGGGCCAGTGATTGTCCGTATCAAGTGCAAGGTAGGCATGACTATGAATCATCGATTGAGCTGGTAGGTGAGCACCTGAATCCGCTGTCGAAAGCTGACCGCCAGTGGATTCTTCGTGACACTGCTGAGAAAGTATTTTTCAATCAGGTGTCCTGATTGGCTGAGCTACCAATTTAGAAATCGTTTTAGGAGTTCAATCCCAGGTTCGGTCAGAAAGCTCTCGGGATGGAATTGCCAGCCTTCGAGTGCGAATTCGGTATGCCGCACACCCATGATTTGCCTTTCGCCGCCGGTGTCCGTCCAAGCAGAGACCGTGAGTTCTTCTGGTAATGTCGTCGGTTTGATGACGAGACTGTGGTAGCGAGTGGCTACAAACGGATTCTCTATCCCTTCAAAAAGACCTTGGTTGTCATGTTCGATGTGATCGGTTTTCCCGTGCATCAGTTCAGGTGCACGAATGATGCTGGCACCAAAGGCTTGTCCGATCGATTGATGGCCTAAGCAGACACCCAAAATGGGTACTCGGCCAGCGAATCGTTTAATGCAATCCACGCTGATACCAGCTTCATTGGGTGTGCATGGCCCCGGTGAGACCAGAATTCGCGACGGTGACATGGCATCAATATCGGCCAACGACAAATGGTCGTTACGATACACACGGATTTCCGCGGTGGGATCAATCTCACCCAGTCGCTGTACGAGGTTGTATGTAAAGGAATCGTAGTTATCGATCACGATTACCATGGCGCAAGCTTCAATGATGATGTCAATGGTAAAAAAAATTGTAACGTAAAAAAGATATTCTTGTCCTACCAGCTTAAACGCTCTTTAGCCAGTTCGGATACAGTGCCTATAATACAACCTGCACAAATGCTGAAAGTGTTTGTGCCGCGAATCCTGAAGATCGGATTTCGAGTTCAGGAAAAATAGATTATTCAATCCCTCGGTTATGCCGATTGGCTGGCTGCGGGACTTAGCCGATAAGACAATTGTCCCGCGTGGCAAGTCCCTTCGGATTTTATACTCGTTCGTGTTACGGAACTCCATTGTGCTTTCGGTCCGCCCAAAAGTCGCCGAACTGGCGTTTCAGGTTTTCAGCCGGTCTTTGCATCCCGAACTTTACACGATTCATAAGAGTCGTCGTATTGAGAGAACGCGCTACGAAGCGCAGGTTGAGATCACCAATTGCGGTCATGTCATCACGTGGAACGGTGGAGGCGTGACCTTATGCGAAGTGGCTACCAGCGCCCATCAGCCGCTGCCTAAACGTAGATGCTTATTGGCCAAGTCTCTGAAGGGTAGTCGCACAGAGCGGGCCCAATGTCGCGATGGTGTTGAGTATCGAACCAGTTTCCAGCTGGAGTCGGTTGAACCAGATCTGTTTTGGATGGTTCAGCAACAGTTGGGCGAGGGGCCAACCGAAGGTTTGTTGCACACTTTTGATGCCAGTGGACGTATGGCGTTAGGTGCGTTGAGTTATGTGAATGTGGAAACACGCCAAAATTCGATGCTGGTTCAGGCGATTCATACTTTTCCGGATGACTACGCGATTGTAAAAGTCGAGTCAGTGTTTTCATTACCTGCTGACGAAAACGCGGCGTGATTTCGGGTTCCGCGGAGTGGTGTTTTCGCCGTCTTACTGGCGTTATCGATTTAGCTGGTGGTAAAGCGGTGCATGCCGTCGCGGGCGAGCGGGCAGGCTACCAACCAGTTCCGTCCTGTGGTGGTGACCCTATCAAATTGATACGCCAGTACCGTCAACTTGGCATCAGCTCCTTTTACATTGCCGACCTTGATGCGATCTGTGGCCAAGCTTTGCAAGCGACATTGCTTGATGAGATGGCTGCCGAGATGGGTAGCGAAGTTCTGGTTGACCTAGGGTGGTCCGGTACTGAATTGGAACCAGTGGTCCAGGCTATCAGCATGTTGGTTGAGTCGCATCCCTGTTTGGGTATCATCGCTGCTACAGAGACGGCGGATTCCCCTGCAGCGCTGAATCGTTTGGCTGAATGCATCGCAGTAACGCGAATTTGCCTCGGTCTCGATTTTCGGGAAGGCCAGTTAGTTGTTTCACCCAGTTTAAAAGGTCGCAAGATTGATTTTAATGGGCAAGCGGGTGATGCTCTCGATCGTGTTCCGGCCGATCATGCGATCGGCCTAACCCAAGGTTACGGTGAGTTCTGTACAAACCCAGCTTCTTGGGTCGAACATGCGAACTCGCTTGGGATTCGTCGCATGTTAGTCCTTGATATTGCTGCAGTCGGTAAGCGGGTGGGCACGATGACAGCAAGAGTGTGCTGCAACATCAAGCAGGCGAATCCGGAATTCAGTATTTGGTCTGGGGGAGGAATACGAAATGCCGCCGACGCAAATCAATTGATTCTGCAGGGGTGCGATCGGTGCTTGGTTGCCACTGCGTTACAGGGTTTACTTTGAGTGTGCCTTTGGCATCCCGCGTTCTTGCTTGCTGACCACGTTTCCTTTCATGCTCGACCAACGTCGATGGATTGACGAGTATCCGATTAGTCAATCCTTGATGGCCATTTCGAAACGATTGATCGATGTTGCCTTGCCTAGGGGATTTGCGTCGACAACGGCACCACAAAGCCGGACATCCCGCGTAGCAACGTGAAAGTGGCAAGGTTCAAAAGATCGTGTGGTCTGCATGACCCGGCGTGCATCGCGGCCGATGATGCTGTCGTATGGGCCGGACATGCCCACGTCGCATTGAAAAGCTGTGCCATTTGCCATGACATGTGCATCAGCCGTAGGAACATGGGTGTGTGTGCCTAAGACGGCCGTGACTTTACCATCGAGATAGCGAGCAAGAACCTGTTTATCGCTTGTGGCTTCGGCATGTATGTCTACCAGAACGTGTTTGGTGGTATCACCCATTTCCTCGAGTGCAGCATCGACAGCGTCGAATGGGCAATCCACTGGACGCATATAAACCCGACCGAGTAGTGAGATGATTCCAAGAGGGCCTGCGGGCGTTTCTACGATCGTCCATGTACGCCCTGTTGCATCGCCTGGGTAATTGGCAGGTTTGACCATCCGCTTGCTGGTTTCAAGGACTGGTATGATCTCCTTGCAGCGATAGATATGGTCGCCCAACGTGATCGCGTCTACTCCCACCTCGAGCAGGCGTTTGTATTGACGCGGCATCAAGCCAGACCCGTCAGATGCGTTCTCGGCATTGACGACTAAGGCGTCCAGCTTTTCGTTGGCGCGTAACTGTTCAGCATGTTTCAGGACGGCTGAATAGCCAGGTTTGCCAACAATGTCTCCAAGGAACAAAATACGCATGACGCACTAGGATCAGGTTCAGGTTCGAAGGGGCTGCTTACCGAGTCAGACCTATCATAATGCATTGTTGAAAGTGGATCAGCATCACATCCGCAGCGACTTGCTTGATTTGTCAGTCTTTTGGATCGTACGAGGGGGGGCCAACGCATAGTTGGTCCCCAGGTTTCGATTTAGCGATCGCGAGCCACCAAGTCGGCAGGCCAACTAATCAAAAAGTGGTGCCGAGCAATATTCGCAGCAGCTATCGCTCAATGCCGTTGCACGTTGGTGTTCATTCAAAGTCGAATGAATCGAGAGAATCCTCGAGTATTTGGGGTGAAGATGGCTCCGGCGGTTCTGTTGCTTTTAGTTCATCTTTGGACAGCTCTCGAACTTGCACGTGACCGGTGTCTATTTTTACCACGGTGATTTGGCTCCCTGCGTCGATCGGCATGCCGGTGCTGACGGCATCAATTTTTTCACCATTGATGGTGACCAGCCCGCTGGGTAAGAGGTTGGTATTTGCGATACCTCGCTGGCCAGTTAGCTGATCGAATGGCGTCCCGCTGTTTGTTTTTTTACGCGGTGGTTGTATTGTTTGTCCTCGCTTTAAATTCAGCATCCGTTTACCCACAGGGGTGTTCGGCCATATTCGAATCAAGAACATGATGAAGAAAGGAGAGGAGATCGCAATGAAGGCGGAAACGCAAATGCCCGCAAGAGTGCTGAATTTAAACGCGAAGACCAGTGATGCCGTCAAAGCGGCTAATGCAATTGCGCCTAGTAATCCACCGGTCGGTAAAAGGAATTCCCCTACCAGAACGATGTAAAAAATCAGCAGTGCTACTAGTGAATAGACGAGATTGTTCATGCACCCTCTTGCGCTTCTACGACGACTCGCGTCCCGTTAACTTCTGTAATTTTGACAGGCTGCCCCTTGGGAATCACGCTCCCATCGCTCACGACCTGTATCAATTGCTCATCAACTCTGATTTTGCCAGCCGGGCGTAGGGGCGTTGTTGTTACCCCAATGCATCCCAGCAGGTTGCCGTAGTCGGCAAGCTTTTCTGCTTCGTTGATGCGGGTTTCATTTACTGGTTCCATCATCAGCCCACGAAAAAGTGGCACGTTGGGAAGCGCGTATCGCATGCCAACGACGCCTGCTATTAAACCTAGCACTGCAGCCAAGGCTGTCCAGATTCCTTGATTTAGCATTTGATATTGAAACGAATTTTGGGGAAGGATGAACGTCTGGCTCATGAGAACTATTCCAAGAATCATGAGCAGAACTCCGCCCACCCCAAAGATTCCCACGCCGGGCAGCACAAAGATTTCGATGCCAATGCAGATTAAGCCGAGTGTGAAGGCAATCAGTTCCAACCATTCTGCGGTGCCTGCCAGAAATTTCATCCAGAAGAACAGGGCAAAGCACGTCAGCGCGATAAAGCCTGGGAAACTCAGCCCTGGGGAACTTGCTTCGGCAGATAGCGCGATGAAACCGACGAAGAGGAGAAGAAACGCAATGCTTTTGCTGCGCCCTATGTTTTCGACGAATCTTACGAAGCCACGGTCAGATACGAGCGGAGGCGTTTCCGTTAGGCCCAAGCTCTTCGCAGCATCCGCAACGGATTCTGCTTCTCCATCGGCAAGTCCAAGAGAGATCGCAGTGGCAGCGTTTAAACCTTGGGTGAGTTCAATTTGTTCGCCTCGATTCCACTTCGCCTTC
>DOPG01000134.1 GCA_003513555.1 Rhodopirellula sp.
GCCTCTTGACTCTAATTGAGGTGGTCGGTGAGCCCCGTCCAGCCAGGCCCCGAGCCCCGCCTCTCTCATAGTTCCGTCTTATATATCCCTGTACTTACCGTTTCTGCTTTCCAATTAGAGCAAAAACGCATATCTGCTTATCTGCCCTTTTTTGGGCACTGGCTCGCTGTAATCATTTAGAAAAATTCTCACGAGAGGTTTTTATGAACACTCTACCAATACACTTGTTGGCTGCGGTTACGACATTGGGGATGGCGATTCAAGCCAGTGCCCAATCGACCGCTGGCGACAGTGAAATCGAAGAAATTGTGGTAATTGGGGACACGGTTGGGTCACTTGGGCTCGATAGTGATTCCAGTACGGGCAGTCGGCTGGGCCTGACGATAAGAGAAACGCCCGCGGCAATCGACGTAATCAGCAAGGAAGTACTGCGCTCGCGAGGTTACCAAAAGCTTACTGACGCTGTGCAGAGTTTGCCCGGGGTAATTTCCGGCAATCATCCCGCTGCGCCGTCAACTTTTTCAATGCGTGGGTTTACTCGGGGGCAAGTTTCCATTCTGCGGGATGGCCTATGGGTTGGCCCGAGCAGCATGGTGATGCGCCCCAAAATACCTTCAATCTCGAGCGAGTTGAAGTGTTGCGTGGACCATCATCGGTACTCAATGGCAACGGAGCTGTTGGGAGCACAGTGAACACTGTAGCGAGAACAGCAATGATCGGTGCCGAAACGTCCTATGACGTCTTGCTCAGTGCGGGTCGTTGGGATTCCTTTCACGCGGGTTTTGGTGTTGGCGGGTCGTTATCTGACACCACTGGTTTTCGATTTGATGTGAGTACCTATGGTTCGGAAGGTTTCGTCGAGCGTACCGACCCTGAATCAACCAACATTACTGGCAGCTTTGCGTGGAGATTGGCTGATGATATGGAGCTCAAGCTGAGCGCTGATTATCTGAAGGATGACGTGGGTCGCTATTTTGGTACGCCATTGGTCCCTCTGGAAGCAGCAAGGCGGCCCATGACTCACATTATTTCCACTACAACGGGTGAAACTATTGATGAGGATATGCGGTTCAGTAACTACAATGTTGAAGATGGTTTCGCGGAATCCAACCAGTTGTTTTTGCGAGCCGACTATTCCTGGGAGCTTTCCAACAACGTCACAATTCAAAATACACTGTACAAGTTTGACGCAGAACGCGAATGGGTAAACGCAGAAGGTTATGCCTATTGCACAACAGTGGTGGACGTTTGCACTGAGGTTGGTGAAATCCAGCGTTACTATGGCTACTTTTTTGTCTTCCACGATCAGGATCAGTGGGGGAATCGGTTCACTGTTAATGTTGATGGCGATCTAGGCGGAATGCAAAACCGATTTCTGATCGGAGCCGAGGTGTTAGATATAGATTTCGTTCGCAGTCGTGGTTTTAGGCGCAGTATTCCGCCTGTGGCAGGTGACTCTGTTGATCCTTACAACCCGGTAGCAGGTGCCTACGGAAAACTTGAGCTTCGTGGTGTTAGCCCGACCGATATTCTGGACTGGGCAATCTTTGCCGAAAACACGCTGCAAGTGACTGACCAGTTTAGCCTGGTCGCAGCTGCGCGTTATGAAGAACTGGATCTAGACCGGGCAAACCTCAACGCATCAGGAGTGGATGAGGGCAATGGATTCGTTCGAACCTATGACTGGTGGAGCTGGCGTTTGGGTTTCGTCTACGATTTCTCCGATAGCATCGCCCTGTATGGCCAATACAGTGCCGCGGTAGATCCGATCGGTTCCAATATTTTCCTGGTAAGCAGTAACAACAATTTCGACCTCACCAGTGCGGAACAATGGGAAATCGGACTAAAGGCAAGTTTGGGTGAAGGGACGGAAATGACCCTTGCCTGGTTTGATATTACGCGCGACGATATCATTCAAAGATTTGCGGTGGACAATGTCGCAAACATCGGTGGACAGGATGCCCGTGGATTTGAGTTTGCCCTAACCGGCAACATCAATGACAGTTGGCGAGTCGGCGTCAACGCCGGTTACAGCGACGCTGAATTTCAGCGTTCGGCGAATAATGTCACCCACGCAGGTAATACGCCCCCTAATGTACCGGAGTGGACGGGCAACGCCTGGACCAGTGTTTCTAATGTAGGTGGTTTGCCTCTGGAACTGGGTGGTGGCTGGCGCTATGTAGATGAACGTTTTGGTAATAACAACAATTCCGTGTCGTTCAAGTCCTATCACTTGCTAGATGTGTATGCGGCATGGGTAGGCGACAATTATCGGATTACTGCAAGGGTGGATAACCTTGCGGATGAAGATTATGTGTCTTGGGCTGATGTCTTTTATCTTGGGCAGACGGACCCTTCTTTCATTTATGCCAATCAGGTGATGATGGGTGCGCCACGCAACTACAGCGTGACTATGCAGTGGCAGTTCTGATTCCAAACCACACTGACGAGGAGCTAACCACGTTTTGCTTTTCCATTAAACGTGGTCTGTCCCCTAAAGTTAAAATTCTTTCAAAAAAAAGCCCTGGTCAAGGCCAGGGCTTTTCGTTAGAGAA
>DOPG01000319.1 GCA_003513555.1 Rhodopirellula sp.
AGGCATCGAAGCTGGCCTCGCAGCTGGTTCGTGGCTTGGCCGCTGAAGTAGTTGATACGGTCACAAGCCGATTGAAAAAAGGTGGGGAATTTGCATTTAAGTAAGAGCTAAGCTCTGGGAGTGACACCAAAAAGATTTCATGTATTGCGGCGGGGCGCGTTCCGTCGTTGATTAGGGCCTCAATTAAGGCGTCAAAATCTAATCTGTAAGGGAAACTGACACGCTAGGAGGCAAGACATAAACATAACAAGCGTCGGCGCCCTGCTGATTTGAACGAAACTGGTTAGATACATCGAACGATATTGTAATTAGCGGGGCGCTGCTAGGAGTGGGTGTGTAACTTGTTGTTAGCGCTCCAACCCAAGTGAAAGACGCTGACCCATCAGCCTTTGTTATGCCGTTTGTTGAGTAGTCACTAGACAAATCTCCATAGAACGAGCCGTTGTTCGCATCAAGCATATTAGGGACAGTCCACGACATTTCAGAAGGACTAGCGGAAGCTGATCCAGCAGTAATAGCCGCCACTGCATGGTCAGAGGAGGTGCTTGGCGAGCTTCTGGTAACGCAATAACCACTTGCTATATTACTGTTGGTGGTGGAACCACTTATCGTGAACGTGGATGACATGGTGGTTTTTAGGTGGGTATAGGTTGTACCCACGTCTAATGCAAAATTTTCAATCCATGTTCCAACCGCAGCACCTGCATTCTTTGACGCTATGTCAAAGGTCGCGCTGCTCTCAGCCAAGGTTGTTGATGTCGTGCATGCTGAAGACGTGCAGAGCTCAACTTTCTGCATAGTGACTTTGTAGGTATCCGGTGTGGAGATGTCGTCAGCAGCAAACGCTGCAGAGCATAAAACGACCAACACGATCGGGAGGTATCTCAAAAGCAAACGCACGGTCAAGTCCCCCTAGCCACGGTAACACTTCCGGATACCGTTTTTACTATCCTATTTTGCCTTCTTACAAAGTCATAGACCCGCTCTGCTTGGCTTTCACCAGCATCAGGTTCGAAAGCGCGTGATGAGACCAAGTTTTTAGGAATTTCTTCTGGCTCGACAGGACCAAGAGCTATCGCAATTTTACCGGTGACTCTGCTACTAGTAAGCCGATTATTGTCCTCAACGCCAAGGTCAAAACTAATCCTATTGTTCACTTTAGTTTCAAGCTTAGCTGTCACGCCTGAATCGATGTCGTAGCTACTTCCATCCCAACTATAACCGCCGACGTAAATTCTAGAAGACGGCAGATAAGGAGCAGGCACTCCTATCTCATAATCAAAGCCATCCATTGCTCGTTCAGTGACGTTACCTTTAGTTTTATCTGAGCTGATTGCCGAATATACGTTTGCCGACAAATCAAAGTTCTTGGACAAACGTTCAAAACCAATGCTGGTGCGCTGATGATTACGAGGGAACTCATGATCATAAAATACATTTACGCCAAAGATCGATTTCTCATCTTCGCTAAGTCTACGGTAAATCATGCCCAGATTGACTGTGGTTTCATCATCCTGTTTTGAGACATTAGACTGATTCAACCAATATGAACCATCGCCCCCTTCACTTATTGAACTGATAGTTTTTAATCTAAAATCAGTGTCGAAATCGTCTTCCTTTACCTCTATTTCAAGTTCTGAATTTTCAAGATCAAAAGTGGATGCAAGCCCATTGTTCAGTCGTTCAATGAAAGTTGGTCCTTTTTCTGAAGCATCTTTATCAGACGTTGGCAAATAGCTGCACGATCCAATAAAAACTAGTGGTAAGAGAGCCAGCCACTGCCGATGTTCCAACATGCTGAAGTCTCCTTTTTCAACGCTTCTTAACCAACACTGTCCAAATCATAACACGCGGGACTAAAATCTCCAAAAAATCAGGATCCCTAAACTTTGTGTAGTCTTGCATCACGTTGGATTCCTTCCGCTCCCAAATAATACCTCACTGACAAAAACGCAGTGCTTACAAACGCTGGATATAGCAGCCAAGCGAATGGTGAGCCACCACTTGGACACTGAGTTAGCCCCACTCCTATGGGAAACGCCAAAGGTAAACCGCCTCTTGGCGACGGTGTGGCATCATCAAAAAAGAAAAATAACTAGGGCTGTAAGGTAATTCTTTGACACCAACGGGCGGTTTCATAATGCGTGAAGCCTGACCCGTATTTTGCGCCTGTCCCCAACTGGACCCAACCACCCAGTTGATCAATAATCTCGGAAGGACACTCTACTGCTCTAAGGCGATCACGCATCGAGTGCCTGAATGAGTGCACCACGCATCCATTTTGCACATGTTGACGAAGCCACTTGTTCAGCGAGTTGCTAGCATAGTCCGCCTTGCATCCTTCGTCTGAACAATAACGAGGAAAAAGGTACTCGTTCGGGCTGCTTTCATACGCTCTCTTTGCAGCCCATAGAGCGGCACCAACAAGCGGCACATCCCGTTCACTGCTTTTCGTCTTCAAGGGCCTCCACGGACGTTCACAGAGTTTTACATAAGGTATCTCCGTATCGAGGAAGACGTCCTCCTTTGCCAAGCCGGCCGCCTCCGCTAAACGCATTCCCGTATCTGAAAGCAACGCGATCAACCATCGGATATCGTCATCCTTCTGGTAACAGAGTTGCTGAACCTTTCGAAGGTCATCGATCGGTATCGGCATCCGCTTTACTGCAGCTGCCCCGTTACCGTAGTTCATGTTTGCAAACGGGTTCGGGTCACTGATCCCGTTCTCACGGGCAGCAAAGTTCCAGATGGCTCGTATACACTCGAAGTTGCGCTTCACTGTGTTGTGAGACACTTCGCGTTTCAGAAGGCTGTCTCTGAACAGCAACGCGTCATTACGGGTGTAGCCGTTGATTGCTTTGTCGCCAGCCAGCTGAACAATTTCGGAGACAACACGAGAGGTGTACCGAACAAAACGCCTGTCGTCGGCCCTGCCCTTCATCTCGCAGTACGTTTCTCGGGCTACAGACAATGTCGGCAACGCGTTGGGCTTGTCGTGCAACAAATCGTACACGCTACCTGTTGCCGACACGGTGAACAGTAATTCGTTCCACTCACGCTCCAAGCCGCGAACTAGCTGCGAGGCCAGCTTCGATGCCT
>DOPG01000336.1 GCA_003513555.1 Rhodopirellula sp.
CCGAAGGCTGGGAGATTGACGTTCCACTTTCCAATGACGCGAAGAAGACCCATATATTGCAGGCCGAGTTCACGCCATCAAGCAACGCCACAGGTCCGCGTAAGAGTACACTGACGATCGCGACGTCCGGTGAAGAGGGCACGTCGGCAACTGCCATGATAACAGCCCAGATTGGAAGTAAATAATCAGGTTGTAGACGGCTGCAATCTTCTTTCCAATTGTTGCCGCGTACTTCTCATTTTTTACCACTGGCCAACCATGCTGCCGTGGACTGATCCCGGTACAGCTGCTCAAGCTCCAGAAAGAAGAAAACTGATAGCAATCTGGGACAAACACAAAAAAGTGAACCTGCCAAGGACAGCAATCCTTGGTGTGGTTGCAAGTGTTTGCACAAGCACAGCAGTTGCAGCGCTCGTTGCATGGGACGGACGCCCCCTAGCACCTGCGGGTAACGATTCACTGGCGTCAATCCATCTATGGCTATGGATCACGACACAAGCCCTCTGCCTGATGCTATGCCCACTAGCACTTCTGTTCGCGTATGCGGCATTCATCGACAAACCTAAGAGGCTTCGTTTCCTGTCCGCCGTGGTAAACACCTATTTCCTCGGTTTCCCGACGGTGATTTTGTTGGATGGTTTGGTATACCAATGGGTTGGACAGCGGCTCTTCTCAAGCCATCTTCTCAATGGAATGGACGCACTCATCCGGATTGCTCCGTTCGTAACCAGTGGCTCTCTTGTACTACTAGCGTGGGTGGCTGGGCTCGGGTTAGGCACTGCCGGACTCGCGTGGTTACTAAGCACTTGGCTTAGTAAACGTATCCATCAGCGTATGCTGCACCCTCTGATGGCCATCGTAGGACTGGTGTATACATTGGCGTTGGCATCCGGTGCTTCGCACCTCTTCGATGCCAACGCAAGGCTCACCAAGACGATGGAGTCACGTACTTCAGCACATCCGTTTTATGTCTTTGGCATTCTGAGAACCCCGACAGTTGGACCGGCAGCAGACCTGACCGCACCACAACACTACAAAGATTTAACGCCTTCAACCACGCTCGAACCCTTCGATCAACAACCTTCTTCTTTCTTGGCACGGAAAAGACGTCTACGCTTCGCCCAGCCACTACCTTTTCGCAAACCCGGTCCCCTGCCTGACGTAGTCGTCCTGGTCATCGAATCACTTCGACCTGAGTTGATCACCCCAGCCGTGATGCCCAACCTCTCACGCTTGGCACAGGAAGGTATGCATTGCCGCTATCACTTCTCAGGTGGGAACGCCACGAACCATGGAGTATTTAGTTTGGTCACAGGCCTCGAGCCGATTTGGTTCGGGACATCTCAGCGATTTGACCCTTTGATGTTTCGGTGGTTCAAAAATATGGGTTATATGACTGGGTTTTTCGCGGGATCGGATGATTGGGAAGACTTTCAAATGGATGGCTTCATTCGATCTCAACTCTTTGATCGATACGAAGCGAAGCCGCGAAATGGCATCGCGAGTGATCACCGGGCAGTCCAACGCGCCTCAGCGTTTCTGTCGCGAGAACATGACCACACCGATGATCAAACCGCTCAGAAACCACGGCTAGCGTTCGTCTACCTGTATGGGACCCATGCCCTCTACCAGAGCTACCCCCGTGATCAAATTGATCAACCGGCGGCAGACAATCGTTTTCCGTTCCCATACCCCACAAGAATCCGTGACCGCGTTTGGAATCGTTATTGCAATAGTGCCCGTACCGTCGACCGTCTGCTAAAAACACTCCTCCGGAGAGACAGTATCCTTGTCGCAGTTGGCGACCACGGCGAAGCTTTTCTCGAGGACGGAACAGTTGGCCACGGAACGCGTCTATCGCGATATCAAAACATGACACCTGCGATCCTGTATTGCCCCGGCACTCCCGCGCAAACCATTGAACAACCAACCTGCCACGCTGACATCCTACCAACCATACTCTCTTTCCTTGAGGCTGACCTGTCAGATGCTGAAGCCATTGATGGGGTATCGCTAACAACGACAAGTGAACACGAATTAATCGCGCGGAGCTTTTGTGTCCGCAACTACCTCACCGAAGAGTATGGTCTGATCGGGCCTTGGACCAGTGATTTAACAAAAGCATTCGCTTATCGATTTACGGCATCCATCAAAACAGAATCAGCGTCTCACCTAAACGGTATTGATGAGCGTGGGCAGGAAACGGAGGTTCAGGACTTCAGCGCACAGACAGCGGAGATCGCCAACTGGATGTCTGAGCTCTACCGCAAAACACCACCAACGCGAATCAACACAAAATGAGCGGCTATTGATTTCAATCAACCAGTCCCCTGACAAATCCTCACTCTTCTCTGCTCTCCAACACGCGGACATTCAAACCCGCGAGCCGCCAACGCCCCTCGGCTTCAACATTGAAATGCGGGGAACTATCAAGCACCAGTATCTCACCTTTTCGCAAAACCCCGATATCACTCAGTATTCCCGACTGATCCTGCGCATCGATGCCTGCATCCACACAATAAATTGCCATAGGAGCTTGATTAGACTTGCGATAGAACCCGCCACAAACTCCGTGACCCGCAACAATCGCTGCGGATTCGACAACCACATCTTGGTCAAAACTGATACACAATTTTTCACCAGAATCCACCTGTTTGACTTCTCCGCCGGCAACACCGAGACCGCGCGGGTTTAAATCATAACCCGTCGCTGTCTCCCCATTTCTCCGCCGGCCCTGAATTGTCAGTCGCAATGAGTCGCCACTGGGTAGTCTAACTGTCGTCGAAACAGTACCCACCATCGAAGACTGATACTCAGATCGCAGATCAACCGTAAATCGGCCGCTCTCAACCGCTCTTAAGCTATCTGAGCGTTCTAACAGCGGAACCCATGAAAAATGCACTCGATTATCATCGGTCGCGGAGACGAAACGATGGCCTCCCGCATTCCGGAGTGACGCTGCTCGCTGCGACAACTCGCTGACGAGCTGCCGATGCACCGACTCGTTGATCAGATTCTTCTTTTCCTGTGGGTCAGTTCTCAGGTCGTAAAGCTCAGTCGGAACCCCTCGCCCCTTTCTGAGCAAGTCAGCGTTTAAAAAGAGCTTCCAAGCTCCGGACGCAATTTCGTCGCCTACGATAGGATCATCCGATCGGAAAGCCAACACTGCATGGTCCTCTGCCTCCTTGTGATCGTTAAAAAACATTTCACGTTGGCCGATGTGCTCGCCTTCCCACGCGGCAAGCACACTGAAACTGTCCTCGCCGCCTTTTCCTAAGGTATTCCAATCGCCAACCGGATGCCCGAGCACCTCAGCGAATGTGGCATACAAATCCTGCAAACCGAGTAAGGTTCCATTAGTGTCCCCCGGAGTAGTAGAATTTCCATCACCCACGTTCCCCTTCGGCCATGCAACTAAAAAGGGAACGCGATGGCCGCCTTCGTAGACAGATCCTTTATTGCTTCGAAAAGGACCTGTCGCAGTCTTTGCAGTAATCTCTGCGCCATTATCACTCGTAAAAATCACAATGGTATTGTCAAGCAGTGGTTGCCCCGCGTTGCGGGGGTCGCTCGTGGTGTTCAAAAAGTCGAGCAATCTTCCGAGAACCACATCGTTTTCGTAGATGTAGTCTGCACGTGTGCCCAGCGGCTCCAACTTTACGCTTGTGGCTGCTCCTGCCACAGGCACGCCCTCAATCATTTTCTCAGGTGTATGTGGACCGTGGTTTGAGTTGCATGCGTAGTACAGAAAAAAAGGTTCATCTCTGTGTTGTTTTAGATGCTGTGACAAAAACGTTTTTGCGTTGTTCAGGTGTCTGCTTCCTAACTCTTCCAGTACGTAAGCATTGTTACCATGCTCCACGATTCGCTTTCCATCTCCCGTAGCACCAATGACAGTCCGTCCATGAATATGCCCAGGCCCAACCGTTTGCATTGCATTATTGGGCTTTTTTTTCCCTCCCCGTGCCGGCCCTGAAGTCGCGTGTGACCGGGATGTAAAACGGGCGAAATCAAAACCATGATCCAGTGGAGTATCAAACATGGGCTTCGTTAGGTCGGCATCATCCCACGCATCCGCTGGCATTCCATCGCTGTTTCTATAACGGAGCCCGACATGCCATTTACCTACCAAGGCGGTGCGATAACCATGACTTTGGAAAAGCGTTCCAAGCGTTGGGCGGTCCAATTCGATCATGGGATCTCCCTGAGCACCAAACAAAACCCAGTGCTTTAAGCGGTTTCGCCACGAGTACCGCCCCGTTAGCAATCCATAACGCGTGAGCGTACAACGCGAACCTGGTGTGTGGGCATCTGTAAACCGAACTCCGATTCGCGCTAAGCGGTCCATGTTCGGGGTCAGTATCTGCTCGCTATCATGATTACCGGTGAAATCCTGATACGAACTCGTATCACCCATACCCATATCATCAGCCATCATCAGAATTACGTTGGGTTTCTCACCCGCCTCAGCCTTGACTGCCCCGAGCGCCGCAAGAACCGCAGTCAATAGAACCACGTAAATGTAATTATCAGTGTTAAACATTCTTGTTTGTTTCTCTGAACTTCTATGCAAAGCCCACATCATAACCGCTCTGGGCAACCCGTCGAAGCCACGGCCGAGGAAAACTAGCTTGCTGCTTGTGGTTTCAGCGACAATCGGATGGTGGCTTCTCCCCGCCTTGTGAACGCTGACCGATTCCCTCATCGTCTATACTAGCGCCACGGAACGGCGGGGCTATGCTTTAAAAGCTAGAAACCTGCACAAGCTGTTGGTAGGTAGCTTCCCTGCATGCGAAAGAATCACGCAAATGCCCCACGTAATCTCATTACCGTCTCTTTGCTTAATCTGTTTATGGCTGAACCCCCTGCACGCTGACGAGGTTTGGACATTCGATACACCTGATGCCGAAAAACTGAGTGTACATGGGCGAGTGTCACATACTGCTGGTGTCTTAAAGGGTTGCGTCGTGTTACGTGGCAACAGCGTTCTTGAAGCGAAACGTTCACAAGATTTCGCATCTGCTGAACCCGGTTTCACGCTCATGGCGTGGGTAAACCCTTATTTACTGAGCGGCAAGCAACAGATGATAGCGGCAAAGAATCGCTACTCGATGGGTGACCGTCAGTGGAGTGTGATGATCGACACAGACAATCGATTTCGACTTTATGTCTACCAGGGCAAATGGGTAACCTTAGATAGTTCTGCTCGCGTTACCCCCGGGCATTGGTATCTCATTGGAGTGGTGATGCGCCCCCGCAAGACTGAACTATGGGTGAACGGCGAATTGGCGGGGACGGCAACATTAACGCAACCTGTCCCCAACACAAGGGCTCCTTTGACATTTGGAGGAGTGGACGACAACGGTCGGCAACGGCAAACCTTGTTTGGTGCACTGGATGAAATTCGCCTCTACTACAAGCCAGTCTCTGCTCAGCAAATGGCCTCCGCGTACGTGCCCGTAACAAGTACGCACAACGTCCCAGAAACACAACCACCCGTCACGTTGTGGACGGGGGCCTCGCTGCCAACCACATCGCAAACGACAGTTCTAGAGGGACTTAACTTCCACGTCATCAAAAGACATGAACCTGAGATTGATGGGTATGGTTTTCTGCATGGCGTTGCGTTGGCATGGCACAAGGGCAAGCTTTACGCTTCATTCGGTCATAATAAGGGCAGTGAAAATACGTTTACAGAAGAGGGACGCTATTGCGTCAGTTCAGATGGCGGCAGCACATGGTCCAAACCACGGACCATTGACGCAGGCATTGATGAAGAAAATCTCGCCGTAAGCCACGGCGTGTTCCTGTCCCGAGGTGAAACGCTGTGGGCATTTCTTGGTTCATTTTACGGAACACGGAAACGCGTGCATACGCGGGCCTATAAACTGGCGGAACAATCAGGGCGATGGGAACCACAAGGGACAGTCATTCAAGACGGCTTCTGGCCCATGAATGAACCAGTCAAAATGACTGATGGAAACTGGATCATGCCGGGTTTCATCGTCGGCAACCATAATCCCGCGGCCGTTGCGATAAGCAACGGTGATGACCTCATGTCATGGAAAACAATGGTGATCTCCCCAGACGATACGGTGAGAAACATGTGGGGAGAATCCGCCATCTTTGTTGACGGCGCTCATGTAACCAACATTGCCAGATATGGCGCAAAACCGCTGGCACTTGCTGCCTCAAGCCAAGACTACGGGGCAACATGGTCAGCTTCGTCCCAGAGCAACCTCCCCATGGCCGCTTCAAAGCCATGCTCGGGAGTCCTGAGTAATGGGCAGCGTTATCTGATAGGGTCCATTACCGCCGACGGGCGTAATCGCCGCTCGCCCCTGACCATTGCTATGAGTAAACCCGGCGAAAACACGTTTTCAAGAATATTTGTAATCCGGCATGCTCTCTTTGAGAATGGCCCAGGAGAATCAAACACAGCCGCAGCTCTGTCTTACCCATATGCTACTGAGCACCAGGGGAAACTATACGTGGGCTACTCCAACAACGGCCCCCGCCGGGCAAACAACAACAGCGCCGAAATGGCTGTGATCCCCATTGAAAAGCTCGCAGCGGGTGCGACAGCTAGCACACTTCCCACCGAATGAGGCTGAGAAGCC